>CAYMFQ010000020.1:26999-50756 GCA_964389335.1 uncultured Granulosicoccaceae bacterium | reverse complement strand
GTGCCGCCCGCACATATTCAAAATTGCGTGCACGTAAAAACTCTGCGCGTACAACACCCACAAGCGCCGTCCAGCTGAACAAGGTCATCAGAATCAACAGACTGAAAAACCCGGGCTGAATAACACTTGCCATAATAATCAACAGGTACAGTACCGGCAGCCCCTGCCATATTTCAATAAAGCGCTGCGCCAGTAAGTCGAGCAGCCCGCCGAAATAGCCCTGCACTGCCCCGGCCAGCACCCCTATAATGGTGCTGAAAAACGTCAGCAATAAGCCAAAAAGCACGGATACTCTAAAGCCGTAGATCACTCTGGCCAGTACATCTCGTCCCTGATCATCGGTACCCAGCCAGTGCCTGGCAGACGGCGCGCTCGGATGGGAGCTCTGCAGTTCAAAGTCAATGGTGTCATACGAATAGGGTATCGGCGGCCATAACATGCTGCCTTTTTCGTTGATCAGATCCTGCACGTATGGATCGGTATAGTCAGCGGCGGACTCAAACTCACCGCCAAAGGTTGTCTCCGGATAGGTAACAAATGCAGGAAAATACAGCTCGCCATCGTAGCGAACTGAAATAGGTTTATCGTTGGCGATTAGTTCTGCGACCAGCGATAACACAAACAACAGCAGAAAAATCCACAGCGAAATAAACCCGCGGCGGTTGCGCTTAAAGTTACCCCAGCGCCGACGATTCAGTTCACCGAGCTTAATCATAACTCTCGGCTCTCAAAATCAATGCGCGGATCAATCAGGTGATACATCACATCGCCAATGAGTTGCAGTATTAACCCAAGCAGCGTGAAGAAATACAGCGTTGCGAACACGACCGGATAGTCTCGATTGATGGTAGCCTCCCAGCCAAGCAGCCCAAGGCCATCCAGCGAGAATATAACCTCTATCAAAATAGAGCCGGTAAACAGTATGCTGATAAACGCACTGGGGAAGCCTGCGATCACAATCAGCATCGCATTGCGAAACACATGACCGTACAGCACCTGCCGTTCACTGAGCCCCTTGGCTCTGGCGGTCTGTACGTATTGCATATTGATCTGATCGAGGAAGGAATTCTTGGTCAGCATCGTAAGGCTGGCAAAGCCACTGATGACCATCGCCAGTACCGGCAGCGTTATGTGCCAGAAATAATCGACGATACGTGCCCCCCACGACATGTCGTCCCAGCCACTGGAGGTGAGTCCGCGCAGTGGAAACCAGTCGAGGTAGCGACCACCGGCAAACAGGATGATCAGTAAAATAGCAAACAGAAACCCGGGGATGGCGTAGCCGATAACAATCGCACCACTACTCCATACATCGAAACGCGAGCCATCTTTTACTGCCTTGCGAATACCGAGTGGAATCGAGATCAGGTAAACCAGCAATGTGGTCCACAAACCGAGGCTGATCGACACTGGCAGTTTGTCGAGCACAAGATCAAGCACGCTTTGATCGCGAAAATAGCTTTCGCCAAAGTCAAACCGCGCATAGTCCCACAGCATCGTGAAAAAGCGTTCGTGCAGTGGCTTGTCAAAGCCGAACTGCTTTTCTATGTCGGCTATGATCTGCGGGTCGAGCCCCTGTGCGCCGCGGTACTTTGAATCACCACCCTGCATCGACGATGATTGTGTACCATCGCCGGCCTGACCGGAAAACTGCGCCGTAGCATCGGTAGCATTGCCCGACATTTCAGCAATCAACTGCTCGACCGGGCCACCCGGCGCGAACTGAATCACGATGAAATTGATGATCATAATCCCGAGCAGCGTCGGGATGATCAACAACAGGCGCCGCAGTATATACGCTGCCATACTAGGCGATCACCAGACCCAACCGAGCACTCAGCACAACGCTATAGCAAAACACAACAGCTCTCATGACGGCCGGTTAACGATCGAGATCGAGCTTGCCGTCCTTTGCTTCATCAAGCCACCAGGCACCCGGAAAACCGGTGCCATATTTTGGCAGCGTGGCGGGTTTACCAAAGCGGTTCCAGTGAGCAATGCGATAGTTGCCATTGTAAAACTGCGGGATAACATAGTTATTCCATAGCAACACACGATCCATAGCACGGGTGGTTACCTGCAGTTGTTCAAGCGTCTCGGCGTTGACAATTTGTTCCACCAGTTCGTCAACGACCGGATTCGTGATTCCGGCCATGTTAGCCGAGCCGCGTTCGGCGGCGGCGGCACTGCCGTAGTATGAGCGCAGTTCGGGCCCTGGCGGTGGAAAGAAATTCAGCCGTGCGGTAATCATGTCGAAATCGAAGTCATCGACACGCACCTGATACTGCGCACTGTCGACCAGGCGGAACGTCGCATCAACGCCCGCTTTTTTCAGGTTTTGTATAAATATCGCATTTACACGCTGCTGATCCGGCTGCACAAGCAACAGCTCCACTTTCATTTGCTTGCCGTCTTTCATCAGCTTGCCCTGCTCCAGGTTCCAGCCGGCTTCTTTAAAGAGGCTGATTGCGGTGCGCAATTGCTTGCGATTGCGACCACTGCCATCAGACACAGGCGACACATATTCCTGTTCAAAAACGGATGCAGGTAACTGATCACGATACGGCTCCAGCACAGCGACTTCCTCGGGCTGAGGTGCACCGGAAGCGCCGAAGTCAGAATTCGGGAAGAAACTGTTGATGCGGTCGTACTGGTTGTACAGGATAGTGCGTCGGGTTGCCTCAAAGTCGTAGAGCTGATCAAACGCCTGGCGCACGCGCTGATCATCAAATGGCTCACGACGCAGGTTAAAGAAAAACGCCTGAATACCCTGGGGCTGATTATCCGGTGGCGTATCCAGCACGATCTGATCGTTCTCCACTTCCGCGATATCGTAAGCCGTGGCCCAGCGCTTGGAGCTGTTTTCTTCGCGATAGTCGATATCACCCGCCTTGAACGCCTCTACCATAACTTCAAAATCTCGATAGTAGTCGTAGCGAATAGTGTCGAAGTTGCTGAGCCCTTTGTTCACTGCCAGATCTTTGCCCCAGTAGTTATCCACACGCTTGTAGGTGATTGATCGACCTGCATCAACATCTGAAATCGCATAGGCACCACTGGCTGGCGCGGGTGTCAGGTAGGTTTTACTGATGTCTTTGTCCTTCCAGTATTCGACCGACAGCGGCGCTATACCGGCCACCTTCATCAGCGGCTTCATGTTATTGGTGGTGTTAAAAGTAAACTTAAGCTGCTGTGGTGATAGCACCTCAACGCCTTCGACTTCGTTGTAGAACGACTTTAAGAAAGGCCGTCCGTATTCGCGAATAGTGTTGAATGAGAACTCGAAGTCTGCGGCGGTGATCGGCGTGCCATTGTCGTACTTTGCTTCCGGACGCAGGTTAAATATGATCCAGCTCTTATCATCCGGATACTCTACCGTCTCGGCAATCAGTCCATAAGCAGATGATAGTTCATCCGCCGAACCGGCCATTAGCGAGTCAGACACAAGACCAAGGCTGCGGGGCCAGTCACCTTTCAGTATGTAGGTGTTGAGGCTGTCAAAGCTGCCAAACGCGCCAAGTACTATGCTGCCGCCTTTGGGGGCATCCGGGTTAACGTAAGGCCAGTGTTCGATACCATCTTTATATAAGGGCTCACCAAATTCGGCGATAGCCCATGTTGTCGTTGTTTGTGCGTGCAGTGCCGAGGCCCACAGCGCTGCGATGCCAACAGCCAGGCCGACAGACAGGCTAACAGCGAGCCTCAGCACTCGGCGCCAGCGGCCTGGTTTAGGGTTAACCGCGCCAATGCTAACGGCCGACCGTGAAATTGATCCGTTGAACGTGGTATTTGTTTGCATGACAGCCATGCCCCAAAATTTAAAAATAATTGGTTGACAGTTTAGCAGCTACACCCTTGCTGCTGGCTTGCACATCAGATACTTACACACCAGAAATTGAGACACTTTCAAATACACTTCGGTTCAGTTACGGCGAGTAATTATTGGCAGATCAATAGCAACAGGCGGCAGTTTATTGGCACCTCTTAACGAACGGGCCACTCTATAAACTACGAGAACTGATCACGCCAGCAAGGCAACCGATCACCTGCAGCGGGCTCCGCGAGGTATACGGCCCGCGCAATCGCACGCGACAGACACACCGCCGCCGCATGACAGCACTCGGCCTGCCGCGCTGTCGGGTTGATTAACGCGTGCTCACCAGTACTGATTGCAAAAACAGTATCGCCATCCAGTGGCGTGTGAGACGGTACTATTGCACGAGCCAGTCCATCCTGCGCGGCGATTGCCATGCGCTGGGTTTGTGCAACCGTCAGATCGAGATTGGTGGCTACCACCGCAATGGTGGTATTCGCCATCGGCTCATCACCCAAGCGCGGATCGTGCAAGGTCAGGTCGGGCGCTGCTGGGCATACACCGTAACCTCCAAACTCCTTGTCGACCTCAAACGGCGCGGCCCAGAAATGACCGCTACCCGGTGTCACCACTCCACCCCGCGGATTCACCACCACCAGCGCACCAACCAGACTGCCATCAGATAACTGCAGCGAAGCAGAACCGAGCCCACCCTTCAAGTCAACTGTACTGGCGCCGGTTCCGGCACCGGCGGTACCCAGCGCAAAATCAACCGCGCTGGCGGCAAATGCCTCCGTACCCAGCGCACGGTACGGATTCTCATTCCAGTCTTTGTCGCCACCGTTTAACAGATCAAAGATGATTGCCGACGAAACCAGCGGCACACGCACCGGCCCAACCTCAAAGCCGCGACCAGCGCGTTGCAGAGCATCCATCACTCCCGCTGCTGCATCAAGTCCGAACGCCGAGCCACCACTCAACGCAATAGCATCAATGGCGTCGACCAGTTTGTCCGGCGCCAGCAGATCAGTTTCGCGTGTGCCCGGAGCGCCACCTCTGACATCCACCGCAGCCACAAACGGCTTATCAGCGGTCAGTACTGTTACACCACTTTTTAAGCGTGCATCACTGGCATTGCCCACCTTTAACCCGTGGATGTCAGTAATAAGATTGTTCGCTCCGGTTTTCACATCAACGCCTCGCCCATGGTGTGTACATACAAGTGTACTGTAGTGCCATGGTGTATTAACAGATAACTCGCAAAACAAAAAAAGGGGCTGAATGCAGTGCATTCAGCCCCTTGCTTATTGCGCTGGTCGTTAGCGCAGGTTACACAGGAATAGTGACCGCTTACGCTGCCTCCTGGTGCCTGACCTTAACTACCGTACCGATGCGATCAATCATCGAACCCGCAACAATTGCCAGCGCACCACCAGCTGCAACACCCCACCAGCCGGTCTTCAGCACTGTGAGCCACATAACCTGTGCATGGAACATAAGTTCTGCTGCATTCAGGCTGATCAGTGCCAGCAGGCCAATCGCGCCTATGCCGGTTAATGGGTAGTGCTTCGACCAGGCCCCGTAACCGATGATAGCAATGAGGGTCAGTGCAACCCACAGAGTCATGCCTGAGCCAAACACGGTTGTGGCGACCAGACCGACGATAGCGGCACCGGCAAACAGCAGACCGATAACACCCGACAGTACCGGAGTATGCGACACACGCAACAGATCACTCGTCAGTATCAGCAAACCAATACTCACAACAAACAGCATCCAGGTATCAGGCATAAAGTTGACCGCCATGTTGGCAGACGCGAGGCAAACACCAACAATGGCCGCGGCAGTGAGCAACGTCAGGGTTGTCGACAACAACCAGTGCTTTGGCAGGCTGATCATCAATTGACGCGAGTAGACGAAGAAGCCAACACTCAGAGTCAGAATCAGTACACCGTCTACATCGTAGAAGAACAAGCTGCGCACAGCCACAATCACAGGTGCCACGAACAGCAGGGCCACAGACAGTTTACCTTCAAGTGTTTTAAACACCAGTGAATCTGAAGCATTGCGTCTGCAAAACAACCACAGCAACACAGTGGCACCAATAGCCAGACCGGCAGACAAAAGCTCTCCTCGCACCGGCACTACAAGTATTGCACTACTCGCAAGTAACGCAACACTCAACCAGTGGCGTGATGCACGCGCAAGCACCGAATAACCCAGCCAGATAACCGGCCCAAGGACCGCCAGCCCAACAATTAGCCCAAGCCCGAGGTCAGTGACACTGCCCACCTGCCAGTGTGCATAGTTTGGGTAATTTAGTGCCATCGCATCCATCGGCATAATCGAATACAACAATGCACCAAACACCGTAAAGTTAACCGGCACCGACAACAGCGCAAGACTGATAAACACGCGACTGCCGCGTTGCTCCTTCAATAACATACTCATTGCCAGGCCAGCCGCGGTTAACGCACCGGTGAGACCGAGCATGGTCAAAAAGCGCTGCAAATCATTGACGACTTCAATGCCATCCAGCAGGAATAACCCCATTGCCACTGCAACGGCGATGGCACCGGACAATCGCAGCAGATCAGACAGCGATGCATACCGGCGGACAATCTCAAACAAGCCGGTTGACTTCGATGCACCCTGCTCTGCTTGTGCGGGTGTTGGTGCCTGCGCCTCAGCCATTGTGCTATCCGTGTTCATTGAAGCCTGCGTAACAGGCGTGGCATTATCAATGGCAGTGTCTGACTTATCATCCGGCCACTGCGCGCCGGTTGTCTGATTCGATTGCATGTTTATATCCTCATCAACATGGTTGGCGTTAGTCTGTACCTGCTCTGCGTTACTCTGCATGACGCTCACCTTTCTTCGTTAACAGTGAATCGAGTTCATCCTCCAGCATTTCATTTTCTTCTTTGGTCACAAACTCTGCTGCCAGATCATCAACATCATCAACAGCAACTGGCAACAGCGTGTCGGTCAGGAGCTCCGCTTCACCGACGGTGACTTCCCATCGTTCAATCGCCGCTTCGACGTCGGTACCAAGCCGACCATCGAGCGAGTGCACAATCTTGCCGGCTTGCGCCGCCGCCTCTCTGGAACGCATTTGATTGCGTTGACTCTGTAGTGCCTGCACTCGATTGGTAGATTCAGAAATGCTGTCGCGCACCCGTTGCTCGATGCGTGCATGCTCCTGCGACTGCGCCTTGGCCATTGCCAGATCTTTCTCACAGGCCTTGCGTCGCTTGATGCAGGCGAGTGCCTTGGGACGGTCGGTCTCAGCAACGGAGCGCGCTCGCTCGTTCCACAACTCAACCTCAGTGGTCAGTTCGGTAATTCGGTTGCGCTGCTGCTGTCCATCCTTTTCAAGCCGCGCCAGCCGCACCCGCGCCCGGCTCACTGCCTCGCGGCTGTCGCGCAGTGCTGCATCGACAATGGCCTCGTGGTTTTCCATGCTGGCCAGGGTACGATCAACGCTGCTGTGAACAGTGGTTACCAGTCTCTTGAACAAGCTCATGTGGGCATCTCCCTCTCAGTGAATGTGCCCGCAGTGTCGGCCCGAGGACTGTTTTTCGCCACCTTTTCAGAAAAAGTCTAGAATTACTGACTCATCGTTCGGAAAATCTGTACCCAATGGCACAAGCAGCGCGACTGGTTCACGAGCTAAAAAGCCAGCTGAAAATACGCGGTGTCACTTACCGTGAACTGGCACACGAACTGGAGTTGTCCGAATCTGCGGTCAAGCAGATGTTCTCCAGCGGCAACATGACGCTGGCGCGACTGGACCGGATCTGTGAGATTCTGGCGCTCGATCTCGCTGATCTGGTGCAAGCCAGCGAGAGTGCCGCCCGCCAACTGCAAAGCCTGACCCACGAACAGGAAGCAGAACTCATCAGCGACCCAAAGCTGTTGCTGACCGCCTACTGTCTGGTGAACCACTGGACATTTGCAGAGATACTCAGGCGCTACCAACTCTCGGAAGTTGAGGGTATTCGCTACCTCGCGCGGCTCGACCGCATGAAGCTTATCGAATTGTTGCCAGGCAATCGTGTGAAGCCACTGATCGCATCGAACTTCACCTGGCAACCCGACGGCCCTATCGAAAAGTACTTCAGAAAGGAAGTACAGGGCCCGTTCTTCGACACCAATTTCAACGAAGACGGCTGCCTGCGACTGGTCAAAAACGGCGACATATCAGAAGTCGCCCGGCAACAGATTCAGGAGCGACTGCACGCCATTGGCCAGTTGTTCGACGATACGGTCCGCGAAGAACGCAAGCTGCCAATCGAACAGCGCCAGGGCACCACTATGGTCCTGGCCATTCGTCACTGGATGTTTGAAGCGTTTGCGGCACTGGAGCGAAACGAACAAAGCCAGGAATAAGGAGAGTTTGTGCAAATCCGCCGCGATGGGGATACATGCTGTTATATTTTCTCCATTCGATTTTGACGAAGAGAGAAATGCGTTTAGTTCCGACTTCATTGAGCGTTGCTGTTGTATCGGCTCTGGCAGCAGCTGTAACAACGACGCTGGTACCAGTTGCCGCGGCCGCAGAACAATTCTCTGCCGATGTATGGGCAGACAACTGGTTCGAAATGCGCGTTAACGGCACTACTGTCGCGGAAGACAGCGTCCCCATTACCACCGAGCGCTCGTTTAACGCCGAGTCGTTTCAATTCGAGGCACAGCGACCGTTTGTTATTGGCCTGGTGGCAAAGGACTTTAAGGAAAACGATACCGGGCTTGAGTACATCGGGTCGCGCCGGCAACAAATGGGAGACGGCGGTGTGATTCTGCAAATAATGAACGCTTCTGATGAGCTTGTTGCCGTCAGCAATGACAAATGGCAATGTCTGGTGATACACAACGCACCACTGGATAAAGCCTGCGAAAACGAGGACAACCCGACAGCTGGTGAAGGCCCGTGTACGTTTGACGCCAGCGACGAACCGGCCAACTGGGACAAACCAGGCTTTGATTCTGCGCAATGGCAGGCAGCGCACCTTTATACCGAGCGCGAGGTATCCCCTAAATTTGGCTACGATGACATCGACTGGTCATCACAGGCACAACTGATGTGGGGCCCGGACCTTGAACAAAACAATACAATACTCTGCCGACTGGAAGTAGACTGAGTCCCCGCGATAAACGACCGGTAAGCCTTCGTCTCTAGCACGAAGGCTTACTGCAATTGGCTGATAAATTACAAAGACGGATCACCGTCCGAACGTAACATCATATTGACCGGATCACTGTGGCCATTGGTCGGTGCTGTCGACAAAGGTATGTCAGTGGATACTGCGTTCAGCGCAAAACCCGCTGCGTATCCGGCGCCCTTACCACGTACGTAGAAACCCATGGCAATGCTGGTCGCGGCTTCCGGTACATCCAGCACGATGGTGCGTTGTGTCCAGTCGGTATTACCCGCAATCGGCCCATTGTCCGCACCAGTACCCTTACCCTCAAGGTTATCAAATGCTATAGCCCGGCGGCTGTCGCTGTCCGCACGCAACCATATGGTTACCGCGCCATCGCACTCTTCGCTCTTGAGCGTTGATGAAAACTGCACACGTTTGCCACGATAGCCGACTGCATCAAATGACTGCATGAAAGTAGCGAAACCGGTCCCCTGATCCGGTGCAGTCGCCTTGTAGCGAATGACCGCCGGATGCATGCCCATGCTCATGATCGACTGATCAATACCAATGTCGTAGTCTTCGCGACGATCTCCCGATGCCTGCCAGCCAGGTGGAACCGGCATTACCTCACCGCGCTTATCCAGTGCTGCGGCAAGCGTGTTCCAGTTTTTGTAATGCCACTGCCTGGCGATGATTTCGAGTGCGTTAGCGTGAGAAATGGTGTGACCGAAGTCCTGCAGGATGGCGCGCAGTTTCGTCGCACGCGCCTTGGCGTCTGCACGTGAATGCATGATGTTATTTCCTTAAGCGTCGAGGGCTCAACCGGTGTCCACGTTGCCGCAACCCTATTAGCTTCAGGATCGGGTAAAAGAAGTACACGCGCTTTCACCAGGCTCATGCATTCGCAGAGATGTGGACGGCAGGCAGCGCTCAGCCTGCAAAGGAAATTACATCACTGTGCAACCGGGGTCAAATAGCTGTGTGTCGGCACACGACCCGGGCAGTGTTGGTGCGAGCCGTTTGGCTCGCACCGTATGCCGGGTTATAGGAAGTATTATGGCGGACCGCTCAGGCTGCTTTATTAATAGACAACCGCTCGTCATTTGACGCATGCAGTGCAGCACCGGCGTCGTTATCAATACTGAACGCTGAGACCATCTCTGACAGTTCTCCGGCCTGCCTGTTAAGATTCTCACTCGCCGAGGCCGACTGCTCTACCAGCGACGAATTGTGCTGTGTCAATTCGTCTATTTTTGTTATAGCGCTGTTAACCGCGCTTATGCCAAGTGACTGCTCTTTACTGACACGAGAGATATTGCTGATAGCTTCAGTGACTTTGTTTACCTCGGAAACGATTTCATTAAGCGATTTACCCGACTGGTTAACAAGCTGACTACTGCGTTTTACCCGCACTGCACTGTCTTCGATCAGGTCCTTAATTTCTTTCGCCGCAGAAGCACTGCGACCGGCAAGGTTCCGAACTTCACTGGCAACCACTGCAAAGCCTCTGCCCTGCTCACCGGCTCGCGCCGCCTCAACCGAAGCGTTCAATGCCAGAAGATTGGTTTGAAATGCAATATCATCGATAACACCGATAATTTCGGATATCTTTTTACTCGACTGACTCAAGCCCTCCATGGATTCGACCGCATCCCGAACAATTTCGCCTCCCTTGTGAGCCTGCTCTGATGCAGTAAGCACGAGTTCATTTGCTGTCGCTGCATTGGTTGCGTTTTCTTTAACTGTCGAGGTAATTTCTTCCATACTGGCAGAAGTTTCTTCGAGCCGAGCCGCTTGCTCGCCTGTGCGACGGTTAAGCTCCAGACTGCCCTGTGCCACGCTTTCAGAATTGCTGGTAACATTAAAAGCCACCTTGCGGATATCAGCCATGGTCTGGCTCAGATGCTCAAAGCATTCGTTGACGGTATTTTGCAGCGCCGCAAACTGACCGGTGAAATCACCGTGCATACGTGCCGACAAATCACCTTTAGACAGTGCCGTCAGCGCGAGCTGAGTTTCTTCCAGCACCTGCTTAATGGCGATGTTCAGCTTCTGCTGTTCAGTAGTGTCAGAGGCGTATTTCACTACTTTGTAGGGTCGCCCTGATGCATCCATAATCGGGTTGTAGGAGGCTCGAATCCAGATTTCATCACCATTGCGTGCGACGCGTTTGAACACACCCGCCTGATAGTCACCGCGCTTCATTTGCTCCCAAAAATCGCGATACTCACCGCTATTGGCATAGTCTGATTCAACAAACATACGGTGGTGCTTGCCCTGCACCTCGCTCAACTGATAACCCAGTGTCTGCAGGAAATTATCGTTGGCGGTTATGATCGTGCCGTCCAGTGTAAATTCAATAACCGCCTGCGACTTGCTGATAGCTCGCAACTGCCCCTCATAGTCCGCATCGCGTTTTACTCTGGCGGTAATATCGGTTGCAAACTTGACTACACGATAGGGCTTGCCGCTTTCGTCCAGCAGCGGGTTGTAGCTGGCCTGAATCCAGATCTCGTCACCGCTTTTATTGAATCGTTTGAATTCGCTGGAGAAGAACTCGCCCTGGCTCAATCGCCGCCAGAACTGCGCATATTCGTCGCTGGCCGCATACGAGGGCTCAACAAACATGCGATGGTGATTACCTTTAATTTCGTCGAGACGATACCCCATCGCACCGAGGAAGTTCTCGTTCGCGTCAAGAATGGTCCCGTTCACGTCAAACTCGATGACTGCCTGTGACCTGTCGAGCGCACTAAGTCTGTCAGCGTTGAGTCGATTGGTTAGCTCGTCGTCGGCATTCCCATTGTTTGCGCCAACGAGCGTCGATAGCTGCTTCCACATTTGCATTTCCCTATGCGTATTGGTGGGGTATTCATGACACCAACAATACAGGTTGGTGCTCGCGTGATAACCGCTACTTATTGATGCGGCAGTTCGCGCGGTAAATTAACCACCCACTTTAACGCGCGAAGGCTATTGCTAACTAATAAAAATCTGTCAGCAATCGTTGGGCCAGAGATTGAATAAAAAACCTGACAAATTCAGCAAAAATAGCCAGTTGGTCGCTCTAGTTTATGAAGTGCAGCTGGTTAAACTGCTCACGCAGCCCAGCTACTTCGGCGGCCATTGTCTCCGGCTTCTCCGTAGTCAGTGCGCTGGCAAGCAAAGTAGCCAGTTGTTCGCAGTGCTGAACGCCAACACCAAAGCGCACCACGTCCGGTGTACCAAACCGGATGCCATTGAGGTCGCCGCTGACTTCCGCCTCGGGCAGCCCGATTCCACACGCCAGAAAGCCGGCTCGCCGGAGGCGCGCGGACGCCGCCTGGCCACCACCGTATTGATGCGAACGCACGGCAAACTGATGCGACTCAGTGGCACCGCGTGCGGTTGTAAAAATGTCGACGTCTTGCCGCTGTAGTTGTGCCGCCAGCTCGCGCGCTACATCGACCATTGTTTGCGCATAGTCGGCGCCGTGCTCACGCCAGTCAAGCAAGCCCATTGCCAGTGCTGCAGACTTGGCTGCATCGAAATTCGCCGTCATACCCGGAAACGCGATAGCGTCAATTTTTTGCATCAGCGCAGCATCGTTCGACACAATCAACCCGCCAGCCGGACCACCCAGACTTTTATACGTACTCATGGTCATCAGATGCGCACCGTCTGCGAGCGGGTTTGGCCACACGCCGCCAGCGATAATGCCGCACTGGTGCGCTGCATCAAACAGCAGGCTGGCGCCGGCCTCGTCGGCTATCTCTCGCACCGTTGCGACCGGGTGTGGCAGCAGATTCAGGCTGCCACCGAGCGTAATCAGTGACGGGTTAACGCGCCGGGCCAGCTGACGCAGACCATCAACATCAACGCTGAAGCTGGATGGGTCAACCGGCGCCTCATGGATATTAAGACCAAATAAACCAGCACATCCGGCGCGGTGGTGTGTGACATGACCGCCGATACTCGCAGGCGGTACGATGATCGAGTCGCCCGGCTGGCAACACGCCATAAAGGCATACAGATTGGCCATGGCGCCCGAAGCCACACGAATCTCTGCGTAGCTTGCATCGAAAACCTCAGCGCACATTTGAGCGGCAATGACTTCAACTTCTTCTGTTGCCTCGAGACCGGTTTCGTACTTGTCTCCGGGATAACCGAGTGACGGCCGCGTTGATAAACCCGAGGCGAGCAACGCTTCAGCACGCGGGTTCATGACATTGGCAGCCGGGTTCAGGTTAAAGCACTCCTGTTCGTGAATGGCTTTGTTGCGCTGCGCCAGCGCTTCGATGCGCCCTGCTAGGACCGCACTGTCAGTGTCTGAGGTTTGTTGCGCATACTGCTGCACCAGTGCTTCGGACCTGGCCGGAACCCATGATCTGCTGGCAAGTTTAGTTTTCATAACTGTCTCTGAAATTCTGCTCCGGCAAGTTTACCCGAGAGTGATGGCGCTAACGGTACGTGTAGCGTCAACTTGTTCTGCAGCGACACAAGCGCCCTGAGCCAAAGTTTCTTCTGCCGGTGGCAGTCGACGAGGGCGTGCTGATACACTGCCCGCCAGCCAGTTACACGACCAGAGGCAACACCATGGAAAAAACCAAAACCGCGGTAGTCATCGGCGTAGGACCGGTGAACGGTCTGGGTGGCGCTTTGTGTAAACGCGCTGCAGACGAAGGGCTGCACGTTATTGTTGCCGGTCGCACACAGGCAAAAATAGATGCGGTTGTGGCAACCATCAGTGCAGCCGGTGGCAACGCCAGCGCCTGTGTCACTGACACCACATCAGAGCCCGATATCGCAGCGCTCTTCCAGCAAGCAGAAGAGATTGGCCCGGTGGATCTGGCCATCTATAACGCCGGCAACAACATGCCCGGTGATATTATTGACATGGAGGCAAGCTACTTCGAACACGCGTGGCGAGTCGGGTGCTTCGGCGGTTTTCTGTTTGCACGTGAGGCCCTGCGCCGCATGCAGCCACGTGGCACAGGCACGATGCTCTTTACCGGCGCCAGTGCATCGCTGCGCGGGAAAGATGGCTTTGCCGCGTTTACGTCAGCCAAAGCCGGGCTGCGCACGATGGTGCAAAGCCTCGCAAAGGGCTACGGACCGAAGGGCATTCACATTGCCCAGGTAATTATCGACGGCGGCATCAATGGCGACCGACTGCGTGAACGCATGCCGGAGCGCATAGCCGAGTTGGGCGAGGAACGCTTCGTTGGCCTGCAGGGGCTGGCGGATCTGTATCTGTTCTTGTATCGCCAGCCCAGAAATGCATGGACTCATGAGCTCGACGTTCGCACCCACCTCGAAAGCTTCTAAAGAATACAACCGGACCCTCTTCATGCTTGAATCCGAATCACCGGGCCGCCTGGGCCTGTCGTCAAAACGCCTGCAACGACTCGACGACTGGGTACAGCAGCAGGTCAGCGGCGGGCGACTGGCCGGTGCCAGTGTGTTGATCGGTAAACAGGGCAAGCTTGGTTTCTTTAGCGCGGCTGGCCACGCTGATATTGAACAACAACGAATGTTCAGCCGTGACTCCATCGTGCGAATCTATTCGATGACCAAGCCCGTTACCACAGTCGCGGCTATGATGCTGTACGAACAGGGTCACTTCCAGCTCGACGATCCGATTGCACGCTACCTGCCCGAGTTTGCCGACACGCCGGTGTGGCGCGGTGGCGACTCGCCACTTACTGACACCGAAAAACAACAGTCACCTATCACAGTCAGGCAACTGATGAATCATACCTCTGGCCTGACCTATGACTTTATGCGCGCCACTGCGATAGACGCGGCGTATCGCGACAACGGTGTCAGTTTTCAAAGCGGCGAAGGCACCCTCGCTGAAATGACGCAAAAGCTCGCTGAAGTGCCACTGCTGTGCCAGCCAGGCAGCCAGTGGAACTACAGTGTCTCCACTGATGTGCTCGGCCGGCTGGTGGAAGTATGGTCGGGACAAAGTCTGCAGGCTTACTTTGACACACACATTCTGCAGCCACTTCAAATGCACGATACTGGTTTCAGCGTTGCGCCGCACAACGCACAGCGGTTCAGCGCCATGTACGGTCCGACCGGTGGAGCCGGGCTCGGCAATGTCGGGCGCACTGATACCACCGCCAACCTCACCGGTAAAGCGACAATGCCACTCAAACTGTTGGAAGCCGCTGAGGGTAGTCGCTTTACACAGGAGACAACACTGTACTCCGGTGGTGGTGGCCTGACCGGATCAATAGATGACTACGCACGCTTTTGTCAGATGTTGCTCAACGGTGGCGAGTTAGATGGCGTGCGCTTATTGAGTCCGACGACCGTGGAATATATGTGCACCAATCAACTGCCTGACAATGGCGATATGGCAGCCATGGGCCAGCCGGTGTGGAGCGAAACCAACTATGACGGTATCGGCTTTGGCCTCGGCTTTGCGGTCGTAATCGATCCGGTTAAAGCGCACATAATAACTTCTGCAGGCGAATGTCACTGGGGCGGTGCGGCCAGTACATTTTTCTGGATCGATCATCGCCGACAGTTATTTAGCATACTGTTTACACAGCTAATGCCTTCCTCTACCTATCCACTGCGGCGTGAGCTTCGATCACTGGTCTATCAATCGATTGTTAGCTGACCGCCAGATGTTATCGGGTTTGTCTTTCTTTAATCCACTGCCCCACCAGCGGCCACACATCGACTAACGCATTGCGAGAACTGACCAGCCGCGCATGTGTGTAGTCTTCAAGATACCCGTCTGCCTTACCAAACAGAACATAGGTTTTATCCGTGCCGCCCAGATGCTGGTGCAACCGCAGACAGCCGCTGGCAGGTGCGATAAACCGGTCTGCCGCTGCAGCCAGCGACAGACTTGGCAATTGAATGTTATGAAGGCCGGCCAGATAGTCAAAGCTATCCGTTCCTGTCCATCGACCTGTCAGACTCCAGCGCAGCCACTGATCCATCACACGCGCCGACTCATTCTCAGGACCGAGGCCAAGCCGTTTACCCGGCGCCACACCGAGTACGTTTATCACCAGTCGAATGATGCGAAGCGTCATGCGGCGGCTGCGATGCAGACCGGCATCGGTTGCCTGACTGGCCATGGTTACCATTCCTTGCAACAATGCCTGACGCGCGGGATTGCGTGCAAGGTACATCGCCATAGCCAGGCCGCCACCACTGTGACCAACCCACCACCACTGCTGACTGGATTGTGACTCTATAAAGTCGAGCGCTGCCTCTGAGTCTTCGAGACACTGTGTTTCGAAGTCTACCGGTTGCGCGGCAGCATCACTAAAACCGTGCCCCTGTGAATCGAGTAACCAGCAGTGATAACCCATGCGTGCCAGATACTGTGCCAGCCCGCGACAGGCGCGATAGTTCGAATACATACCATGCGCAAGCAATACATTACCCGCCACCTCCTCAACACTGGCAGGCACCTCGTGCAGACACAACCGCAGTCCTGATCGGGTTCGTATCGTGTGTTGCTTCAATCGCACCCGCCCTTATAGTGCTTTGCTATCCGGCACAACCGCCAGCCACCACCACAGCGATGTCGTCAAGCTTGTTTTGACGAGCGGCTCTTATCTGCTCAAGTCTTTTTGAAGCAATCAGTGACTGCAGCATTGGAATGTAATACTGACCATCGCCATCAAAGGTAATCTCATCATCGGTGATGGTAATCCAGCCTCGCTTTTCAAGTTCAGCCCATACGGCGCTGTAGACCTGAAGCAGGTCTTCATTAAAAATTCTCTGATACTTGCTGTGGTTAATACGCATCGTTTGCATAGTCTGGAACAGCCATACAAGCTTTACGTCACGATGGTTGTACTGAAAACCGCGTGCAACCGGAAACTCGTTGCGATCGAGGCTCTCGGTATATTTTTGTACCGAGGTGTGATTCATATAAACCCAGTTAGCGGCATGATCATCAGCATCATTGACATGAAAGTTGACCGCAGCAAAGCCAATACCACACATCTGCTGTGTGGCACTGACCTGCTCACCATCGTGATCAACAAACTTGTGTAGATTCTGCTCATAGTCGTACCGACCATAGCGCTCGTCGCTGTCTGATTCCGTCTTTCTGCGCCAGTCGTAGACAGTTACCTGCTCAAACCCCTGGGCGATCAGAAAATCCCGCGCCACGTGGTACATGTCGATGTTAGTCGCGATCGACGGCAGCAATGCACGTTTTTTCTTTGATGCAAAGTCACTGCGCCCGGCCACATTCAGCTCGTAGTGAGTAATGTGATGCACCCCGGAACCCGCGGCGATCTTTAAATCTTCAAGCATATCGTTCATGGTCTGCTCCGGCCAGCCATAGATTAAGTCCATGCTTGCCGCCAGATCGAATCGCTGACAATGTTCCAGCGTATCAAACACCTGTTTGCGTGTTTGTTTTCTGCCACTGTATTTAATCAGCTCGTCGTTGAGTTGCTGCACTCCCATACTTATGCGATTAAAACCGGCTGATTTTATCGCGCGCAGTTTACTTTCGTTAAACAGCTGGGGAATGCCCTCCAGTGTTTTTTCAATATCTTCCGGAACCCCTCCATACAACTTGTCTACAAACCCCATTACCTGACCGTAGTGCTCCGGATGATAAAGGTTCGGTGTTCCTCCGCCAAAGTAAATGCTGGAGAGTTTATCGTTCTGATAGTAGGGCTGGTACAACTGAAACTCTCGCTCAAGGTAATGCAAATAAGCTTCGACACCTTTGTTGCCGGTATAGTCCTCACTGGGAAACAGACAAAAACCACAACGCGAAGGTTTGGTTTTTAGACAAAACGGCGTGCCGACATACAGGTTCACCTCGTAGTTGATACTACTGGAGCAATCGACACGCTTTTGCAGGTAGTCAGGCAGCGGCTTTTCCAGTGGCTTCCAGTACATCGGCGACGGGTGGCCATGCAGTACTTTGTTGGACTGACGCCTTGTACTTTCACGCTCTATGTAAGATACAACATCATGCGCCGTAAATTTGGCGTGATCAGCATCGCTGTCGTGTTTATCCAACGCAACGGCTGAAGCGGAAGAGTTTGTTGTTAATTCACCACTTGCGGAGTGCAGGGTAACATTTGTTGATGCATGCGCATCATTGTGTGGCGGGACGTGTTGAACATTCTGATCAGAAGCATCTTCAACAGGCGTCGATACGTGAGTATGGCGGGAAAAGTCGGTTTTATAATGGCGCACAGCACCATCGTCAGACATACCCTGGGTCATTGGTCTCTGCCTTATCAGTTTATTTTATATTTCGTTCTCCTTTTTCTAGCTAATCTCTTTCGAGGGGCTGTAAATCTCTGGCCGCATGATGATGCTAACCTAGATTGGTTCACATTATCTACATGCTTTTATCGCTTTAGACACTTGTATGTTATGCAGCTTTTGTGTAAGGCCATGCCTGATCAAGCATTGGGGGAATGTGTTCAGCGGTAACCGGCTTGCTAAAATAGTAACCCTGCAGATAAGGGCACCCAAGCCCCTTCAGGTGTTGTAGCTGCGCCTGCGTCTCAACACCCTCGGCCACCACATCGTAGCCAAAGCCCAGTGACAGCTCCATGATCGCCTGTACCAGAATAACGGATGATTTATCGTCGGGCAGACCCGAGATAAAACTTCGATCAATTTTTAATGTGTCTACTTCCAGTTTATCGAGCACGGACAACGACGAGTAACCGGTACCGAAGTCATCGATGGCTATGCGCACGCCGGCCTGTCTAAGTCGTTTACAAATCGCACTATGCTGAACCGGATCGCGGGTCATGCTTTCGGTTATCTCAAGCTCCAGATCCGATGCCTCAACCCCGTACTTTTCAACAGTGGCAACCACAGTTTCGATAAAATCGTCTTCGATAAAGTGGGCCCCGGATATATTCACGGCCACTTGCAAACTGAGTCCGGCATCACGCCACTCTCGCATTTGCAGACACGCGGTTTCGAGCACCCAGTTACCAATCTCGCTGATCATACCAACGCGTTCTGCGGTATTAATAAATACATCCGGCGGGATAACTCCCTTCTCCGGATGTTGCCAGCGTATCAACGCCTCCACACCACTGAGTCGAAAGTCATCAAGGTTAACTTTGGGCTGGTACCACAGCTCAAACTGATTGTTATCTATGGCAACGCGCAAGCTGGTTTCAAGCAGCAAACGCTCAGCCGTCTCCGATACCATGTGTGGTTCAAAAAAACGATAGCCGTGCTTGCCGTCCTGCTTAACGGAATACATGGCCATGTCGGCACTGCGCAACAAGTCGCTTTCGTCAGCTCCATCGTCCGGGAACACAGAAACACCAACACTCATCTTGGGCTGTATTCTATGGTTGCCAATTTCGATTGTGGTGTTACTGAATTTGAGGCAACTCTCTGTAATACGCGCCACTTCTCCACGATCTGAAATGTTGGGCAACACAATACAAAATTCATCGCCACCAAGGCGCGCGGTAACGTCACTCTCACGGATTGTGGCGCGAATATAATCGGCAAAGACGCGCAGATAACGGTCACCCACTTCATGGCCGTAGGAATCATTCACACCTTTAAAGTCATCAAGGTCAACGAAGACCACAGCAAACTTGTTGTCATTGCGACGCGCGAGTGAAATGTGCATCTTCAGTTGCTCAAGAAAATGCGCGCGGTTTGACAACCCCGTCAGCTCATCGTAATAAGCCATCCGGTAGATTTTCTGTTCCGCTGACCGGATGTTCGTGATGTCCTGAACAGTACCGAGCAACATCGGAGAACCTTCGGAATCGTTCACGCTGCGGGTGATTTGATTCATAACCCGATCAGCACCTGCGCCCGCCTTGATACGGTATTCAATCGCGCAGTCGTTATCGGGGCTATTGACGCTTTCAAGCTCGCGCTGCAAACGTTCAGTGTCATCCGCATGAACCACCCCCATCCACTCATCAAGGGTGATGGTGCGGCTGTCAAACTCCCACATTTGCGCCAGGTTTTCGGACAGTTCAATCGTTTCTGATTGCCTGTCCCACTGCCAGTAACCAACCCTGGCAATCTTCTCAGCGGTTCTGATTAACGACTGATTGTGCTCCTCGGAATCGAGTCGCAGACGCAGCAGTTGCTGAAAATTGGAACTCACATCCTTACTACAGCTCAGCAGGAATATAAATATAAAGATGTTAAAGAAGGCTATGTTCAGTGAAAATGGATCGCCCGCCAACAGCAGGCGCAGCTCGATCGATACAAAGATAATGATCTGAAACAGCAGCGGTGTAAGCCGATCATAAGACAGCGAAGCAAGTGATCCACCGGCAACTCCAGTCAGTGTCAGCACCAGCAGACACTGATATCCCGGGTCAGAAGGATAGATAAACCACATGGTTGACGACCACACCACCGCAGCGGACAGTGCACCGAGCCTGAATCGCCGTTGCCAGTAACGGCAGCGCTCTGCGGCATCCGGGTCTTTTTTAAAGGAAAGGCTGTCAAGCCAGCGCGCGATGTAGACAGCATAGAGACAAGCGCAAACCACGTACGACTGCGTGGTGACCTCGAAGGTCGAAAACAACACATACGCGGCGACAATGGAGCCCAGCGCCGAGTATTTAACGGCACTGTACAAGTGCTCGTTTTTACTCGCCTGTATTGTTTCGAGTTTACTGACAGCGCTATGGCCCATACGGGTTCTCTGATAGAGCGAGATAGTGGCCTTCCCGTGGCCAAAGTAGCGCTCACTCTAACCGACTTGAGCATTTTTACTGCTTCATCAGATGGTTGCGACCGCGCGCCTGTAACCTTAAACACTGACTATTTCAGCATTGGTGCTAATCGTCGGGGTTCAACGACCTGACGCGGGCACCGACAGTATGTTTTTATTTGATTGCACAACCAAAAAAGCCGTATCAGAAACCTGATACGGCTTTTCTATAACATCGTTTTTAACGGCTAGCGACAGAGGCCAATGGCCTGTGCCCCGATGTACCGCGAGTTAGAAATCCACAGCGGTGTACTTGGTGTCCATGTAGTCGTCGAGCCCCTGACTGCCGCCTTCCTTGCCCAGACCACTCTCTTTCACCCCACCAAACGGCGCTTCAACCGTGGTAATCAGCCCGGAGTTGACACCAATCATGCCGTATTCCAACCCTTCGTTGAGGCGCATAATCTGGCCAATCTCACGCGTGTATGCGTACGCACACAAACCGAACTCTGTGTCGTTAGCCATGCTGATCGCATCGTCGATGGTGTCGAACTTAAACACCGGCGCCATCGGTCCGAATATCTCTTCCTTCGCCACCCGCATGTTCTGCGTCGCACCGGTGATCACCGTGGGCTCGTAGAAGGTCTGACCCAGCGCATGGCGATTGCCACCGAGTGCAACCTGCCCACCCTTGCCTACCGCGTCGGCTACCAGTTCCTCGACTTTGGCGACACTTTCGTCGTCAATCATCGGGCCCTGTTCAACGCCGTCTTCAAGGCCGTCGCCAACTTTCATTTTGGCGGTGGCGGCAACCAGTTTTTCGACGAACGCATCATGTACAGACGACTGTACGTAAAAGCGGTTTGCACAGACACAGGTTTGTCCGGCATTGCGAAACTTGGAGACCATCGCACCCTTGACGGCTTCATCGAGGTCAGCGTCTTCGAACACCAGAAACGGTGCATTGCCACCGAGTTCCATACTGACCTTCTTGACGGTGTCAGCTGATTGCCGGATCAGTTCCTTACCCACTTCGGTAGAGCCGGTAAAGGTAACCTTGCGCACCTCCGGTGAATCCATGATTGCACCGCCAATCGCACGCGCAGAACCGGTTACGATATTTACCACGCCAGTCGGGAAGCCGACCTCTTCACACAACGCAGCCCATGCAAGACCGGAGTAAGGTGTTGCAGTTGCAGGCTTTGCCACAACAGTACAACCGGCTGCAAGTGCCGGCCCCACTTTGCGCGCCAGCATCGACGACGGGAAATTCCACGGCGTGATCATACCCACCACACCAACCGGATGATGCGTTACCAGTATGCGTCGACCGTTGGTGGGCGCAGGTACAATTTCACCTTTTGCGCGCCGCACTTCTTCAGCAAACCAGCGTACATAAGCGGCGCCGATAGCCATCTCGCCCATCGCCTCGGCCAGTGGCTTGCCCTGTTCAATCGTCAGCAGTTCAGCCAGCGAGCGCTGGTTATCGAGAATGGCATCGTGCAATTTCCACAGCAATGACACACGCTCAAGCAACGGCATTGCCGCAAACGCAGGAAAGGCAGCGCTGGCGGCCGCAATGGCACGGTTGGTTTCTGCTTCACCACAAGCCGGCACGACACCGATTTTCTCACCGGTAGCCGGATTGGTTACATCAATGGTTTTACCGCTGTCGGCGCCGATCCACTCTCCGGCGACGAAATTTCCTTCCTTGAGGTACTTTTTATAAGTCATGCTGATGCCCTTATGTGTGCTGAAGCTTGTATGTGCTTACGATGAGTGTGCTTGCTTGTGGTATCAATGCCAAATGATGCTGTAGCTACGTCGACGGATAGCGGACCGCCCTTCACAGGCACGACCGTGAAATATGCAGGTTCAATGGATCAGACTGGCTGCCTGGCGACTATCTGCGGCCAGCGCAAACACACTGCAAGCAGTGAGATCAGCCCCATTATAGATGATAACACCAGCGCCGCGCGCGGCCCGAGCCAGCTTGCAAACAAACCTATTTGCGAAAACCCTATCAACCCGACACCGATGCTGAGTGACAGTATGCCAAACACGCGGCTGCGATAGCGATACTCACAGTTCAGGATCAGCAGTGTGGTTTGCATTACCGCGAAACATGCAGAGCTAATGCCTACCAGCAATAGCGCACCTGCCATCACAAACGTGTTATCACTGGCCGCTGCAACTAGCCAGAATAACAGGCAACCCGCGACCCCAAGCACATAGATTTTACGAAACAGACCAACCTGACCGTACAGCAGAAAAAGCAGACCACCGATTAGTGCACCGGCACCTTCCATCGATGCAAGTACACCGATAACTGACGCCGACAGATTGAGCTCTTCGCGCCCGAGCACCGGTACCAGTGACAACATCGGGAATCCAAATAAATTAAATATAACCGTCACCAGCAGTGTGGCTATAAGCACCGGTTGTGCACCGATCACGGAGATCCCTTCGCGCAGGTTACCAACTAACGTGTCGCGTGAAGTCTCCCCGCTGACGTCGCGCTCAGCCTGAAGGCCGAGTGACAACTGCAGCGTAGCGACAAGGCAAATGCTGTACAGCAAAAGGTTCAGCAGCAACACGCCAGGCAACCCGGTGAATTGCAGCAAACTGCCACCGAGCACCGGCCCCAGCAAGCGCGTGCCGTTATTGGCGAGGGAGTCGAGGCCAACCGCACGGCTCAGAATAGCTGGCACCACCGCATCGCCCAGCATCTTGCGCCTGACCGGAAAGTCGAGCACCCAAAAGATGCCGCCGATAAACGACACCAGCAGAATCTGCCACACCGCCAGACTGTGCTGCAGGCTGTAAAGCCACGCCGCCAGCGTGACTGTCAGCATCATAGAGATACCTGCAAGGTACAACTTTCGCGCCGCAAATCTGGCTGGCAGGGTTCCGGCAATCGGACCAAACAGTGCGAGCGGTGCCAGCTTGACCAGCGTGACCGCAGTGACCAGCAACGGCGACTTTGTCAGGTCGTAGACGTAGACGCCAAAGGCGAGCAGTTCAAGCCAGCGCGCCACACTCTGCACACCACCAATCCACAACAGGCGAATAAATGCCGTGTTACCTTTGAGTGCTGTGTCGATGAGGTTCAGCCGCAGGACTGATTAGCCACGCGAAAACTACTAGCC
>CAYMFQ010000020.1:19762-26899 GCA_964389335.1 uncultured Granulosicoccaceae bacterium | reverse complement strand
GTTCAGCCGCAGGACTGATTAGCCACGCGAAAACTACTAGCCGCGGCGCTTATTCACCAGGCTTGCGATGACAGAATCCGGCGGAGCATTAGCCATAAAGTACTCCACAACCCCGTCGGCCAGCGCATTGGCCAGTCTGCGCTGATGACGCCGCGACCGCAGCTTGCGCTCTTCACGCGGATTGGAAATAAAGGCGGTCTCGACAAGAATAGATGGTACGTCCGGCGCGCGCAGGATCGCGAAGCCGGCCTGTTCCACTGTCGGCCTGTGCAGCGCGTTAATCTTACCCAGGTGCTTAAGCATGACGCTGCCACACTCTATGCTCGACTCCAGTACCGCATTTTGCGCCAGATCGATCAACGTGCGCGACAGTGCGTCGTTAGAATCCGCCACGGAGATTTCACCGAAAAGTTTATCCGCCTGGTTTTCGGTTTTCGCCAGCACCTCGGCTGCGCGAGAGCTTGCCCCTTTGGTCGACAGCGCAAATACAGAAGAGCCCCGCGCCGATCGATCCGGAAATGCATCGGCATGTACAGAGACCAGAAAATCAGCCCGACTGGCACGCGCACTCCGCACTCGATCCTGCAGCGTTAGATAACGATCAGCATCGCGAATCAGCACTGGCTTAAAGCCTTTGCGACGACGCAGTCTGGCGGCAAATTCGCGCGCGACGCTAAGCGTGATTTCCTTCTCCTGCGTTTTCAGGTGACCGATGGCCCCCGGGTCCTTACCGCCATGCCCGGCATCGATGGCAATAACGATGTCGCGCAGATCAGCCGCTTCTACCGGTTCGTCACCCTCGGGTGCGGTCAGCGGCTTCATACCCAGATCAACGACCAGGCGCTTGCGGTCAGTGCCGCGAAACTCATAGGTGCGTCCGCTAACATCAGCCGGCTTGCCGTTGACGTCCAGCACGATGCGCAGATCGTCGTGATTGCGTTTGCCGTAGCGAATACGTCTGACCGTGCCTCGCGCACGCAGCTCGCGTGACAACAGTGTGGAGATTCGGCTGGAGGCCAGGTCAATGACAACCCGATCCGGGTTTTCGAGCTTGAATACCTTGAACGACGAGGGGATTGAATCGATGTCGAGGTGCATTTTCATGCGGCCGCGATCTTCGTGGAAGTGAACTCCCATTACCTGAGTCTGCGCTGCCATCGCAGATTTGGGCAGCAGCAACAGTCCGGTACTCGCGCACAGACCCTGCCCGGTCAGGTTTAGAAACCGTCTGCGCTTGCTATCGAAAGGAGATGACACTGATCGACCTGTAACAGAGTTTTTTCTTAATGTAACATTTCTATTACACCACCGCGAGCACGTCCATCCTGTACCCAAGCCTTGGAAGGTAGCAATCCTGCCGGCTGAACTGAAGAACCAAAGAAGTACAAGGCTGTTGGCTAACCAGCCCGTAATAAAGCGGTGGGAATTTGCCGGGTCAGATTTGAAGCGACGGTTCAGTGCCTGCGAATCGCTCTGTTACCGATTGCGATGCCTGAATGGTGAGCTGTCTGGATTCCGCATCCACGTGAGCGAGGTTCAATCGGATTGTGGCCAGAGAATCGATTTCCGGTGCGCGTTCGGGCCACTCAATCAGCAGACATGCCCGAGCCTCCAGCAACTCTCGAAACCCCAGGTACTCAAGCTCATCGACATCCGCTATGCGGTAGAGGTCTAGGTGGCAAAGCGTGGCGTGCGCTGTGTCGTATTGTTCGAGCAACGTGTAGGTTGGGCTTTTGATGCGATCCGTCACCCCGCACTGACGGATAAAGCCGCGGCAAAAAGTGGTTTTGCCTGCCCCCAGATCACCGCTCAGAAACAAAACCGAGCCAGCCAGTGCGCCGCTGTCGATCAATTGTGTAGCGAGCGCGCGACCAGCCGCATCCATCGACGCCTCGCCGTATAGCTTCAGGGTATGTTGCGCCTGTTGCGACGCAGGAGTTTCTCCGGATTGAGCAGAGTGCGGGTTATCGGTGGCCATGAGCTGACAAGCGGTTGTTCGTGACAGCCGCCGAGGCTACCCGGTGCGGCCACACTTTGCCAGCGTGGCAGCCTGATCATCTCACTGATCAGGCGCCACTCAATGCAATTACTCGCCGATACGCAGTGTGCCCAGTTCTGTCATGAGCCGCCGCACAAAGCTGGCGCCAACGCCACCGGTTAGCTGGGTGAGCAGATCTTCCGATGGCGTAAAATTAACCAGCCGCTCCGCCTCGAAGATATCCCGTGCAACACTCATTTCACTGCCGATACCATCGACAAGGCCGTTCTCAACGGCTTGCTCGCCGGTCCATACCAGCCCACTGAAAATATCCGGATCATCGCTAAGTACATCGCCACGCCCTTCGCGCACAACGGTTTTGAACTGCTGATGAATATCTTCAAGCAGGGTTTCCATATGCGCAACTTCATCTTCTTTTACCGGCGAGAACGGATCGAGGAAAGCCTTGTTGTTGCCCGAGGTTATCAACCGTCGCTCAACACCCAGCTTGTCCATGGTGCCAACGAAACCAAAGCCGCCGCTGCGCACACCGATTGAACCGACCAGACTCGCTTTGTCGGCGTAGATTTTCTCTGCGGCCGCGGCGATGTAATAACCACCTGATGCGGAGATGTCTTCGATGACCGCGTAAAGTGGAGTATCCGGGTTTTCCTCGCGCAGGCGTCGCACCTCGTCGAACACGCGGCCTGACTGCACCGGACTGCCACCCGGGCTGTTAATCCGCAGGATGATACCGGCTGTGGCCTCATCCTCGAATGCGGCTTTAACGCCCGCGACAATTTTGTCGGCGCTGGCCATTTCACCCGACGCAATCGGGCCACTGACATCGACAATGGCCGTGTGCTTTTCCACATCGGTGCCTGGCCACTGAAACAGACCTTTGCCGAACGCCATTGCCAGAATAAAGGCCACATAGCCAAAACCCAGCAGCTTGAAGAAGATGCCCCAGCGCCGGGTCTTGCGCTGCTCCTTCAATGACTCGGTTGCCAGCTTTTCGATAATGCTGCGCTCCCAGCCGGGTCGGCGGTCCCCCGGGCGATCACGCCGTACCCGCTCACCGTGAGCCCAGCGAGGGTCACTGTTCATCGGATAGCGCTCGGGTGGATAGTCTCTGTTATCTTGCACGTTATGGCACCTGCACATTCAAGGCGTGGCGAATTGACTGGGTATAGAGATGTGGGGCTGGTCAGAAATAGCAACCGCCGGCTGATCTGTGCAGTGTAAATGCAACTGCCGTACCCCGCGACTGTTCATTCGGAACGGGCAAGCGCCAGCCAGTCTGGATCTTCCGCACAACTAAATATGTGCACATCAGGCGCGGTCGTTTTGGCTGACTCGGACGGCTCTACAGAAAGCGGCAATGAAGGAAACTCTATCCTGGCCGCGTGCAGGCACATACGTTTGGTGTGTTGACCAGCCCAGCGATTGACCGCTCGGTCACCATACCGGTCATCGCCCACGACCGGGTGACTGACCGATGCTGCGTGCACACGAATCTGGTGGGTTCTGCCAGTTTTAATCTCCACGTCAACCAGCGAGCAGCGGCTGCCCACTTCTCGCGGCCGGAACAGGCTCAATGCCGGCTTGCCGCGAGTGTGATCAACCTGCACCATGCGATCACCACTATCAGGCTCGCCGTTTTTGGCCAGTGGTGCATCGATTTCGGTTGCGTGGCGAAACGCGCCAGCCACTACCACGGCATAGTGTTTGTGCACCTGGCCGGCCTCCAGCGACTGTTGAAAATGCACGGCTGCGACCCGGCTTTTCGCCAATACCAGACAGCCACTGGTCTCTCGATCAAGCCGATGCACCAGACTAATGCGTTTGTCGTCAAACACTTTTTGCAGCAAATCAATGACGCCAAATTTGACACCGGTACCACCGTGAACAGCCAGTCCGGGTGCCTTGTTAATGACGATCCAGTTGTCGCACTCGTGCATAACACTCTGCTCGACCTGCTGCAGCAGCGCAGCCGGCAGATGTACGACACTGTCATCGGCAAGCGTCACCGGCGGCACCCTGACCACATCACCGTCCTGCAGTTTGCGTGATGGCTTGACACGACCTTTGTTAACTCTGACCTGCCCGGTGCGAAGCAGTCGATAGACCAGACTGCGCGGTGCCGTCTTGAGCAAACCAATAAGAAAGTTGTCGATCCGCTGGCCACTATGGTCAGCAGTTACAGATACATACCGTACCTTGTGGAATTGGTCCGTGGAGCCCGGCATGATAAATTCTTCCAAGTGTGTTTGAAGCAGCACCATTTGGCTGCTATATTACCGGGAAGGGCAAAGGAAAACTTCAACAATCCTGCCGCCCTGCAACACAGATCTACGTTACTCGATCCCGCCAGATCATTCCGCGCACGTCATACTGCACCGGCCAATCTGAGCGTCGCCTCCGAATGTAACAGCCGACTTCGCGCCCGTCTTGGTGCTTGAATTGCACAAGTGGACTGCTCAAGTCTGTGCGCTGCTCAAACAGCGGATACTGCGTCAAATTTGTAACGACAAAATTGAAACGCAGCGCATCGTTTGTAGCGAACAGAGAGCAAAACCGCTCACAAAAGACAGCGCCTGCGGTCAGCATTGCGACTGAGGCAGCTATACGGATCGGGTATCAATATACTTCCCAGCCCCGACTGGTTTGTTCAGGGCCAACGCGGCACTACCGCCCAGGCCCACCGACGGCTGCACGTTAACTGTCCGAATTACCGGCAACGATGCAGCGGATAAAAAGCAAACAGGTAGAGCAATCGGCACAGGCAACAGACCTGGGCTGGGACCGATAACGCGACACGTTCGGCACAAGAATTAAGATGGACCGTCTGCCACAAGTTTTTTACTGCAGGTGTGTATCGAAAACACAAACCACCTGCACGGCAGATCTGTTAACTAAATCAGAGGATCAACTTTATTAATAAGCGTGCAACACCAAGAGCACGACAATAATAAGATTGCAGGCAGTCCAATGAAGAGTGTGCCGTCCGACAACAGGACGAATAAACTCAATGAAACGTATGTTGGTAAATGCCACTCAGCCCGAGGAGTTACGGGTTGCAATAGTGGATGGGCAAAAACTAGATAACCTGGATATAGAGAACAAAACACGAGAGCAGAAAAAATCTAACATTTACAAGGCAAAGATCACTCGGGTTGAGCCCAGCCTGGAAGCGGCCTTTGTTGACTACGGAGCGGATCGACACGGATTTCTACCCTTCAAGGAAATAGCTAAAGAGTTTCTTAGCGACGCTGCCCTCAAAGACGGCGGCGGCCGACCCAACGTTAAAGCGGGTATCAAAGAAGGACAGGAAATCCTTGTCCAGATAGAAAAAGAAGAGCGCGGCAACAAAGGTGCGGCACTAACCACCTTTATCAGCCTGGCCGGACGCTTCCTGGTCCTGATGCCAAACAACCCGCGTGCCGGTGGTGTATCCAGACGTATAGAAGGTGACGATCGCAGCGAACTCAAAGCGGCGATGAACGAACTCGAAATTGCTGACGGCATGGGCATCATTGTCCGCACCGCCGGTGTCGGCAGAACCACAGAAGAACTCCAGTGGGATCTCGACTACCAGGCCAAGACCTGGGAAGCCATTTGCGATGCATCTGCAAAGGCGTCCGCACCAACCCTGATTTACCAGGAAAGCAACGTTATTGTCCGCGCACTGCGCGACTACTTCCGCAGTGACATCGGCGAAATTCTGATAGACGAGCCCGCAGTCTACGAGCAGGCTCAGACTTTCATGTCGCAGTACATGCCGCACAATCTGCGCAAGCTAAAGATCTACCAGGAAGACGTTCCGCTTTTTAGCCGCTACCAAATCGAAGGGCAAATAGAGTCAGCCTATCAGCGCGAAGTGCGTCTGCCGTCCGGTGGTGCAATCGTTATCGACCACACTGAAGCACTGATCTCAATCGATATTAACTCTGCTCGTGCG
This sequence comes from uncultured Granulosicoccaceae bacterium, assembly GCA_964389335.1. GTDB lineage: Bacteria > Pseudomonadota > Gammaproteobacteria > Granulosicoccales > Granulosicoccaceae. The sequence continues at coordinate 20,960 of CAYMFQ010000020.1, read as the reverse complement.
ACCAAAGGCAGCGACATCGAAGAGACGGCCACCAACACAAACCTCGAAGCGTGCGACGAGATCGGTCGTCAGTTGCGACTGCGAGACCTCGGTGGTCTGGTGGTTGTCGACTTCATCGACATGATGACGCCGAAGAATCAGCGCCTGGTTGAGAACCGCCTGCGCGACGTCGCCAAACTCGACCGTGCACGCGTGCAAATCGGCCGTATCTCCCGCTTTGGCCTGATGGAAATGTCGCGCCAGCGGTTGCGTCCATCACTGGGTGAGACCACTGAAATTGTATGTCCACGCTGCATCGGTCAGGGCACCATCCGCACCGTTGAATCACTGGCACTGCAACTGCTGCGTCTGCTGGAAGAGGAAACACTGAAAGAAAACACCGGCCGTGTGCTGTTAAAAATGCCGGTAGAAGTGGCTACGTACCTGCTGAACGAAAAGCGCGATGCCGTGCGTGAGATTGAAGAGCGCAACAACGCGCAGGCGCTGCTGGTACCGGACACCAACCTCGTCACACCGCATTATGAAATCGAACGAATTAAAGCGAACGATGCTGACCACGAGGCCGTACAACAAAACAGTCACACGCTCGCGACAACCAAAACCACCACTTACACACCCACTGCCGACAAGGTACAGATTGCCGAGTCCGAGACCGCAGCGGTTCAAACGGTAGCGCCGCCCTCACCTATTCCGCCACCGGCCGCACGCCCGGCAGAAACAGCCGACGCCGGACAGTCCGGCGGAGGGTTTTTGTCGCGACTGTTCGGGTTTGTTTCAGGCAAGCCAAAAGAAGAGGCAACCGAGCAGCCGGCAGCACCCAGCCGCAACAATCGCCAGTCGAAGTCCGATGGACGTCGCGGTGACCAGAATCGTCGCAATGGCCGCAACCAGAAAGATGGACGCGGCAATCGAAACGGCCGCGCGGACAACAAGCGCTCCAACCAGCAGTCCGATGCCAAATCCGGCAATAACGATGGCCGACAGCGCAACGGCAGACAGGATTCACGTCGGTCGAAAAATAATCAGCAGCAGGGCCAGCAGCAAGGTGGCCAGCAGCAGAATAATCAGGCTCAGAACCAGGGTAAGCAGCAGGGCCGACAGGGTAATCAGCAACAGGGACGCCAGCAGAACAATCAGCAAGGACGTCAGCAAAACAACCAACAGGGCGGCAATCAGCAGCAAGGCAATCAGCAACAGA
>CAYMFQ010000020.1:15230-19662 GCA_964389335.1 uncultured Granulosicoccaceae bacterium | reverse complement strand
GGTCAGTCCGATCGCAAGCAACAAAACAAGCGACGCGAAGGCGGCCGCGGCAACCGTGGACCACGCAGCCGCTACAGTCGTCGGCGCCGCAAGCCATCCGCCGACGCGCAGGGCAGCGATAGCAACTCCGCAGGCAACGACAGCGCAGGTTCGAATGACAGCGCGGGTTCGCAAGCAGGTTCGAATGGTAATTCGGGCGCAAACGTCAGCGCAGGTGCTAATGGCAATGGCAACGCCAGCAGTTCAGCACCCGCCCCTAACGCACGGTCTGACGCGAACAGCAGCAACGCATCCAACAGCAATACAAACAGTAGCAATGCAGCACCAGCCCAAAGCAGCACAGCCAGCGGCGATACGAAAAGTAGCGGCGCCTCGCGTAACAGCCGAAACACCGGTGCATCAGGCGCTGCAACACAGGTGACCACGCAGGCTGCCGACAACTCGGCTGGAAAGCCAACCGCAGACAAACCGGCATCGGGTAATGCTGCGAACGGTACTGCACCGAATGGGTCAGGCCATGGCGCGTCCGGCAAGCCGTCAGCGTCAGCTAACGGGTCTGATCGCCAGTCGTCTGCTTCGCGTCCACAGGACTCAGGGCGAAACGAAGGCAGCGGCACTGGTGCCCACGCCTCAGGTAAGCCGCCTGCACCATCGCAGCCGCAGGCTCGCTCCGACTCGCAGCCTGCGCCGAGACCACAGGCCAGCCAAAAGCCGGCGCTGCAACAGGTAGAGACACAGGCTTCGGCGAAGACTCAGGTTTCGAGCATACAACCCAGCCAGTTGAAAAGTACGGTGCGCTCCCTGGCCAGCAAGGAAGGTGAACAGAGCACCGGCAACAAGAGTGCAGGCAACGGTGCGGATGCCGGTGCTCAGTCGAGCAATACCAAACCAGCCGACGCCGCCCCGGCCAAGTTGCAGAAGATAGAAACGAAAGGCTCGGAGTTGTCTAACTAACTGACATATCTTAAGCCGTTTACCTGACAAGCCGCCGCTGATTTCAGCGGCGGCACAGTTTAAGGTCAGGTTACCGCAGCACCCCGCTCGTACACTTTATCCGCCATCAGGTACGTTGCATCGATGCAGCGATCGTCCCCCAACAGTAACGCGGCAAACAGTTTTTCTTCCATCGTATCTGCGTTGTCCATACGCAGTTCCATCAACGGTGTTGCTGCCGGATCAACAACAATAAAGTCTGCCTCTTTACCGGGTTCAAAATTGCCAATCTGATCCTGCAGTGAAAGCGCAGTGGCAGCCCCTAATGTCATTGCATGTAACAGTTGCGCTGCATTTACTGACTGGCCGTTCATCTGACTCACCTTATAAGCCTCGTCTGCAGTGCGCATCATACTGAAGCTGGTGCCGCCCCCGACGTCGGTTGCCAGACCCACTTTCACAGCACGCCGAACAGCAGCGTTGATATCAAACAATCCACTGCCTAAAAACAGGTTCGATGTGGGGCAAAACGCCATCGCGGTACGTGTATCTGCCATGCGCTGCACATCGGTATTGTCAAGGTGAATGCAATGCGCATACACCGCACGGTCACCCAGTAGCCCAAAGTGATCGTAGACATCGAGATAGCTGCGAGACCAGGGAAACAACTCGGCTACCCACTGCACTTCCTGCGGATTTTCGGCGACATGGCTTTGCACATAAACCCCGTCATTCTCCGCGTATAGTTGACCGGCAAACTGCAGTTGTTCATCGGTCGAGGTAGGTGCAAAACGTGGCGTTACCGCATACTGCAATCGCTTATGCCCATGCCACTTCTCTATCAGGCGCTGGCTGTCTTCGTAGGATTGCGCCGCTGTGTCCTGCAGTGGCTCCGGACAATTGCGATCCATCATGACCTTGCCGGTAATAAGCCGCATGTTGTCCTCTGCCGCAACTTCGAACATTGCATCGGCAGAATGCGGATGCACGGTGGCGAACACCATCGCCGTGGTGGTGCCATTCATGTACAACTGTTGCGTAAAGAACGCAGCGATTCGCTGCGCATGGTCGAGATCGGCAAACTTTATCTCTGCCGGAAATGTGTACTTCTCCAGCCACTCCAGCAGTTGTGAGCCGTGGCTGGCAATCATACTGGATTGCGGGTAGTGCAAATGACAGTCAATAAAGCCGGGCAACAGCCACTTGTCGCCAAAGTTAACGCATTCAAGGTCGGCGTATTCTGCACGTGCTAACAGGTCATCAGCCTTGCCAATGGTACGGATGCGTCCGTCGACAGTCGCTATCACACCATCGTCGATACACTGTAGTGCGCTGCCACCGTCGGCCCACGGGTCACCAACAATGTGGACAATGGTGCCGCGAAACAATTGAGTTTTATTCACTGAACGGGTTGCCAAAGTTATGCATGTATTGCCTGGTGTTTGCGAGCCAGTGTTTATACCACCGGTTCAGATACAGTTTAGCCTGATTGCAGACCAGGGTGCCCGTGGCCATGCGGTTAGCTGCCCCAGCGCTGCACCAGTTCAGCCGCCACACCCAGTGCAATTAATTCCGGCTGCCGCGACTGTATTGATGTGAGCCCGATTGGACACGTCAGACGCTCGACAAGTGCAGCATCGACACCTCGATGAGTCAGTCGCTTTTCAAACGTTGCACGCTTGGTATCTGATCCGATCAACCCGAGGCCGGCAAAATCTTCTCGCTTAAGTACCGCGTGGCAAATATCGAAATCCAGTGCATGGCTATGTGTCATCACATAAAACCACGTATCGGCTGGCGCCTCTGCCACTTCGGCATCCGGTGCATCAGTTGCTATGACCCGAACGGTCTCGGGCAGCGTCCGTAACTGTTCTTCACGATTGTCGATCGCCACGGCATGACACGGCAACAGTTGTAGCTGTCTGTGCAGTGCAAGACCAACGTGCCCTGCCCCGAATACCCAGACCTCCGGTAGTGGCGGGTTAGTCAACTCGCACCACCACAGGTTTGCCGCATCGGTAAGTGTCATATTACTGTCAACACGCAGATCATCCACGGCAGCCGGCTTTCGCGTTGTCAGAGTAAACCCGACAGTCTGTGTTTTTACCGGCTCGTCGATAAAACAAAAATCGCTATGGTCAGCAATTGATCGGCACAGCCACCGCGCACTACCCGATGGAGGATTATCGCAAACGCCCTGCAGCCAGCCAGTACCTGCATCGACGCGCTCAAAAAGCAAACTGACCTGCCCGCCACAGCACTGCCCAAGAGATGGTCCCAGTGCAAAAGAGTGCACCGAAGATGCTGTATTGGAGTGCAACATATCTACAGCGATAGCACGCGCCTGATACTCAAGGTTACCTCCCCCGATCGTGCCTGCCTGAGCGTTGCCAGTGAACAGAATTTTGGCACCGATCTCACGCGGTGCCGAGCCACGCACCGCAATGACTGTCACTAATATGACTTCGGCGTCAGTTTCAAACAGCTGTTGTAGCTGTGCTGCCCAGTTAATCATCGCGTTAATGATCGCGCACTAACCACTGCGATACACGTGCAGGCTGATAAAGCCGGCTGCTGCGCCAATGCAATGACTGTGTGTTGTTCACGACCCCGGGTTTTACCTTTGTCATTCAATGGAACGGTTCCTGCTCTCATAACGGCCGGTTTATGTGACGCAGCCAACAACTTTTCATTGTACTGCATCACATTGGCGCGCCTGTCAGTAAAAAGCGTCAGCCAGATTTATCGGAACCGACTACTTTTAAAACTGTGATCGAATCGGAAACAAGAACATGCGCCTGAAATACTTTGCGAGTGTACTGGTAGTGATCAGCTCACTACTAATAACCGCATGCGAAACCATGATGTCGTCAGATCGGGTTGTGGTGAGCGCGGCTGATCGATGGGCTCTGCTCCCCATAGAAAACCTTTCCAGCACACCACTGGCTGGCAATCAGGCGCGAACCCTGGTGGAGACTCACCTGCGCGCACGCGGTGTCCGCAACCTCGACTTGTTTGAGGTCAGTGCCGAGCAAACCCTCATGGCTCTGCTCGACGAAGCCGGTCAGATTGCGGCGGCCAAAGAGTGGGCGATCAACAACGGCTTTCGCTACGGCATAACCGGCAATGTACAGGAGTGGCAGTACAAGAATGGCCTCGACAATGAGCCTTCGGTCGGCATGACCTTAAAGTTTCTCGACCTGCAGACAGATCGGGTGCTGTGGGTGGCATCGGCCTCGCGCACCGGCTGGGGCTATCAAAACCTGTCGAGCGTTGCCAGTAAAACCATTGGCGACCTGCTGAGTGAAGTACGCTTTAAGGAGACTGCACGCAATGACTCGAGGCTCGCGTCGATCATCCCGCAGGCTCCTCAACTGCCACAGTTACCGCAGCTGCCGCAGCGTATGCCGGACCTGCCAACAACCGGCAGCCAGGCCGCAGTGCAACCACTGCCTTCGTCGACCCCGGCTATCGGTGCAGCACTGCCTGCAGAAGCACA
>CAYMFQ010000020.1:0-15130 GCA_964389335.1 uncultured Granulosicoccaceae bacterium | reverse complement strand
CCTGCAGAAGCACAGCCTAAGCGCAAGCGCAGCGCTGAGCAGCAGCAAAGGATCGAGGAATACCTACGGGATATCCAAAGCCGATGATCAGTTTTAAATTACCGACAATAGCGGTCAAAAAACATAAGAGAGGCTTCTCCTGGCAGGAGCGTGGCTACAACAAACGCTGGCACCACAAGTTCATTGAACTGCTGGTATTTGCGTTTGCCGTGCCCGCCATCGGGTACTTCTTCTTTAAGAATGATCCGATTGGAATGAACAATGGCTTTGCCTGGTTCATTCTGCCACCGGTTGTATTTGCCGCTCGCTACGGTGCCATCTGGGGTATTGCCTGCGCCGCTTTGTCGGCAGCTACCCTTGCGTACCCGTGGGCCGCCTACGCCGGCCAGCTCGATAATCTTATTGCACTCGGTGTCGGCACAGCCATCCTGTCAATAGTGGTTGGTGACTACGCCACTGCCGGCTATAAGCACAGTGCGCAGGAAACCGCTGAAAACCAATACCTGCGACACCGCCTGAAAGAGTTTTCCAAAGACTACCATGTGCTGAAAGTGTCACACGGTCAGCTGGAAGAGTTTATGGCGGGTCAGCGCTTAAGCATTCGACAGGCACTGCAACAGCTAAAACCCGCACTTGCCACCAACACTAACTCGCAGCTACAGGCCGGCAACGAACTGATGGCAGTGTTCGCACAGTTTGGGGCGGTACAGGTCGCGGGGCTGTACGGCGTTAAAGATAACAACCGTATCAACCCGCAGCCTGTTGCAGTACACGGCAACATGCCGCAACTGCAATTGTTTGATCCTCTGCTAAAGCTGTGTATTGAAACCCATCAACTGGTTAGCGTGAAGCTCGATGCGCAGGCAAGCGACGAGTTTCAGGGGCAACTGCTGGCTGTGGTGCCGATTGTTGACTCACATGATCATCTGCATGGTGTACTGGCCATCAAAGACATGCACTTTATGGCGTTCCAGCAGGAAAACCTGAATGTACTGGCCCTGCTCGGCAGCTACATCGGCGACATGATCAGTCGCTCGCGCAATGTTGGTGAATCACACAGCGGCTGGTTTATGGCGGAGCTTGAAAACGCCATCAGATTTGCTCACGGCAATGGCGTGCAATCGACGCTGTTGGCAATTCGCCTTAAGAATACCGATCAGACCCAGTACGTGTCCGATTTTCTGGGTTCAAACATACGAAGCCTGGACAGCTCGTGGCAGCCACGCTCTGCCGCCGGTGGCAGCACCGTCGTTATCCTGCTGCCGCTGATTAACAAGCCGCAGTGCAAAGCCTATGTACAGCGCATTGCCAAGAAGCTGTTCGATGAGTCAAAGATTGATCTGAACCATGTAGTGGCAGAGCTGAAGATCAAACAGATCAAGCGGCGTGACACACGCGATACCTGTCTGACCTTCGTCAACAAGGTCGCAGGTTTCAGTGCTGCTGCATCCAAACCCGACAAAGGCAAGAGGAAGCGCAAACGTGCTGCGTAGTCTTACCGGTTTACCAGCGCTGATTATAGCGCTGGCAGTTGAGCTCATACTGACAGCCACACTGGTCACCAGTGAGCTGATTACCCTGCCACAGCCCATATGGCTGGCAGCCCATGTACTCGCGTCGCTTCTGGCGTCGATTGCCATTGCGTCCATGTTGTACGAGCTGGTGCCTGGCAGACGGCTGCCATTAATAGCGCTGTTTTTTCTGATCAGTTTCTTTCTGCCGTTTATCGGGGCTGCGGGTACCTGGCTGTCAATAACCTTCGGAGCGATGATCGCGCGCAGCAAACACGACGCTTACGAATACTGGCAGTTTACCAACAACGCCGAACTGCCCTTCGCTGCCCCCATAGACCGACCGCTGCCCAAGCTCGACAGCCGTGGCTTTATTGAGCAGCTGCAGTTCGACAGTGAAACCGACAAACTTTACAACAAGGTGGCTGCAGCCAAGAATATCCGCAACACAGAATCAGGCCCGGTACTAAAAAACGCTGTCGGCCATTCCAACGAGCGCATCAGACTTGTTGCGTATCAAATGCTGGACAAAAAGGTCAACCAGCTCAATAAAGAAATTCAGCGACTCGAGGGCGAAGTTACGCGCACCGAAGGCACCGCCAGAGCCGGTCTGCACTTGCAGATAGCCAACAACTACCGCGAGCTCCTCACTCTTGAAGACGATGAGCCGGTAGCACGACAGGAACTGCTGACTAAAGCAGCGGACCACGCACGTATTGCCGCCGAGTACGAGCCGGCCAATGCCAACGCGCACTTCATTATTGGTCAGCTCGCCATCAAACAGGATGAGCCCGAAGAGGCAATCACCGCGTTTGAAAAGTCTATGCAGCTGGGTATGCCGGGTGACAAGGCCCTGCCCTACATCGCCGAAGCGGCATTCCTGCAACGCAACTTCAGAAGACTGAAATCAGCCATAAACGAAATCAGTCCGGCGTTTCGAAACTATCCTCCGATGTCAAAAGTGGTGGAGTACTGGGCATGAGCAAATCTCCGAAATACAGCCCCGATAATCATGCAAACATCTGTCTGCTGCTTGAGGGCACTTACCCGTATGTACGCGGGGGTGTATCAAGCTGGGTAAAACAGCTGATAGAGGGTATGCCGGACCTGAGCTTTTCCATCGTTTTTCTGGGCGGCAACGCATCGGAGTACGACAAGCCAGCGTACGAGATACCACCGAACGTCGTGCATATCGAAAACCACTACCTGATCGGCAACGACAAGGAAGCACCGGAGAAGAAGAAGTTCTGGGCACGCAAGTCCGATAAAACAGCAATGTTTAATCGCAACACCGAGCTGCACAACCTGCTGAATGAAAAAGGCACGGTACCGGGCAAAGAAGTGATCAGAGACTTCACCAACCTGCTCTGCGGTGACAACGCCATCACCCGCACCGACCTGAACCACAGCGACGAGGCATGGGAAGCGATTCGCGAGAAGTATCTCGAAGCACCGGAAGGGCTCGACTTTAACCACTTCTTCTGGACCGTGCGCACCATGCACAGCCCGTTGTTTACGCTTGCGAACATCGCCAAAAACGCCCCACCCGCTGATGTGTATCACTCGGTATCCACGGGTTACGCCGGCTATCTGGGCGCAATGCTTAAGGCGCGTACCGGAGCACCGTTTATTATCTCCGAGCACGGTATCTACACTAAGGAACGCGAGATTGACCTCGCGCACGTCGACTGGATTCCGGAAGATATGGATCCATTTCGTGTGGGCCTCGATGACAGCATGGGTTATCTGCGACAGACGTGGATACGATTCTTTCAGTCACTCGGGCGCATGTCCTACAGCTCAGCCGACCATGTCTACACCCTGTTTAACGGCAATCGACTGCGTCAGATAGAAGATGGTGCCGACGAGCAGGCACTGACCATTATTCCAAACGGTGTCAACGTAGAACGCCTCAGCAAAGCGCGCAGAGCCGCGAACAGCGAGGTACCTCCTGTTGTGGCACTGATTGGTCGTATCGTACCCATCAAAGACATCAAGACATTCATCCGTGCAATGCGCATCGTGGTGGCAAAAGTTCCCGACGCGCAGGGCTGGCTGGTAGGGCCTGAAGATGAAGACCCGGACTATGCACAGGAATGCAAAGCCCTGCTGCAGAGCTTTGGACTTGAAGAGTCAGTACGCTTTTTGGGCTTCCAGAAAGTTGACGAACTACTGCCCCAGGTTGGCCTTACTGTATTGACCTCAATTTCAGAAGGTCAACCACTGGTCACGCTGGAAGGCTACGCAGCCGGCATACCAACGGTCACCACCGATGTAGGTAGCTGCAGCGAGCTGGTGCACGGTGTCGCCCCTGAAGATCGCGCTATCGGCAGCGCCGGCGATGTTGTGCCAATCGCAAGCCCGGGCCAACTGGCCGATGCAATCATCGAACTGCTAACCGATCAGGAAAAATGGCGTGCTGCCAGTAAGGCCGCTATCACGCGTGTTGAAAAATACTACGATGAAAAAGACATGCTAGCTCGCTATCGCGATATCTACGATAACAATATCGATCAGGCTCGCCGATCCGGACTGCCACGCGCGGAGGGTTTCTGACATGGCCGGTATAGGCTTTGAACTGAGAAAGTACCTGAACGAAGACTCGTTCACCGGTACATTAAAAGCCTACGGCTTTGCCGGGCTAATCAGTGCGGGACCGTGGGTACTGTCGATACTCGGCGTTATGTTGATTGGTATCGTCGCGATATCACAAAAGGTCGGAGGCCGGGAGGTAGAACAGTTCACCACCTCGGTCACCTGGATGATGGGGGCATCCCTGATCTTATCCGGGTTATTGCAACTGGTATTTACCCGTTACATCGCCGACCGGCTGTTTGAAGGCAAAGATCATCTGATTAACCCTAACCTGTTCGGTGCACTGTTGCTGACCACTCTCGTCAGTGGCTCCATGGGTGCAGCTCTGATGCTGACCATCTTTCACGAATCGTTCGCCTATGAAGTACTGATGGTGGCGAATTTCGTTACGTTGTCCAACGTCTGGATCGTGGTCATTTTCGTTGCCGGCCTGAAAAAATTCAAAGTCATTCTTTATTCGTTCTTCTTTGGCTACGCCACAACCGTACTGCTGTCTATCCTGTTAATGCCATTTGGTATCAGCGGGCTTCTGGCCGGACTGCTTGCGGGCCACGCGCTGCTGATGTTCCTGATGCTCGCGGTTATTATTCCCGAGTATCCGGTGCAGGAAACCGTACGCCTCGATTTCCTGAAGCGCAAGGAGATCTTTCCGGTGCTGATTTTCGTTGGCTTGTTTTACAACCTTGGCATCTGGATTGACAAGTTCATCTTCTGGACATTCCCCGGCACGTCTGAAGCCGTTATCGGGCCACTGCGCGCATCGCTGATCTATGATCTGCCCATATTCCTTGCCTATCTTTCCATCATACCGGGCATGGCCGTGTTCCTGTTGCGTATCGAAACCGACTTCGCCGAAGCATACGAAGGCTTCTTTAACGCCGTGCGCGGCAATGCCGGTCTGCAGGAAATTGAAACGCTCGGCAATGAGATGATACTCGCCGTTCGTGAAGGTATTTTCCAGATCATTAAGGTACAGGGCATCACCGTACTGGTGCTTTACATGCTGGGGCCAAAAATCGTCGCCTGGCTGGGTATTTCGGATAAGTTTATTCACCTCTACTACATTGACCTGGTTGGCGTGGCGGCACAGGTACTAATGCTTGCAGTGCTGAACGTGCTGTTTTATCTGGACAGACTGCGCGATGCATTCTGGCTAACGATGACACTGCTTATCAGCAATGCCGCGTTTACCTGGATCACCCTGCAACTGGGCCCGATGTTCTATGGCTACGGCTTTGGCCTGTCCATGACACTGACAGCATTTATCGGCATCTTCCTGCTGTCCAGCGAACTTGAAAACATTGAGTTCAGAACGTTTATGCGGCCTCGCGACGCATCAACCGGTTACTGAGTCGACACGCTCACAATTTTCGAGACTCACTTATGAATCGACTCAAGCAAAGCGCGGCCATGTGGCTGCGAGCCCACGGACTACGCACTAATATCTACGCACTGGCTGTAACGTTATTATGCTCAGCGGTCTGGTTTTCGCCGCACGGTGATGCCGTCGCAAGCGAAACGGAAACGCCAAAAAGCATTGCGTTCTATTACGGGCCCAACCCACCGGTTAATGCACTGTCACAGTTTGATCGACTGGTACTTGAGCCGGAGAATGTTTATCCGTCTCAGCTCAAAGCGCTAAAGCGCAACGGCACGGTGCTCTATTCATACCTCAGTGTCGGGGAAGTGGGCGAGCACAGAAACTGGTTCGATCGTATTTCTGAAGATTCCGTAGTTGGTACCAACGCCGACTGGAACAGCAAGCTGATGAACCTGGCTGATCCGGCCTGGCAGCGCTTTTTACTGCAACGTGTGACCGAGCTTTCAAAGCGTGGCTACGGCGGGCTGTTTCTGGATACGATGGACAGCTATCAGTTGTTCGTTAAAAACGACGACGAGCGACGGCAACAGGAAGCAGCGCTTGCCAATCTGGTGTATCGCATTAAGCGCAAGCACCCGGACCTGAACATTATTACCAACCGCGGCTTTGAAGTGATTGATCGCATCGGCACCTACATCGAAGGAGTTGCTGCAGAATCACTCTATTCCGGCTGGAACAACGGCTTGCAATCCTACACCGAAGTACCGGAGGCTGACCGGTTGTGGCTACAAACAAAGCTTGCGGATATTCGGCAACGCTTCGGCATTGATACCATTGCTATCGACTACCTGCCCGCCAGCAGGCGCAGTGAGGCACGCAGCATCGCTGCAAAGATCGCCGCCGACGGTTCTGTGCCGTGGATTGCCAACCCGTCTCTCGACTATGTTGGGGTCAGCAACCTGGAGGTCATTCCCAGAGATGTACTGATGGTTTTCGACAGCCGTGTTACCGGCCCGATCGAACTGTCTGAAGTACACACACTGCTGGCGACCCCCATAGAATACATGGGCTATGTACCGGTCTATCACGACATCGCTAAAAAGCCTCTGCCACAAACAACCCTGAAAGGCAGCTACGCCGGCGTTGTTATGTGGAATCGTACCTATGTGGACGATCCCGATTACCCCGCATGGCTGCAAAAGCAATTAGATGATACTACTCCGGTGGCGATACTCGGCACACTGGGCGTGCCACTGGAAACGCCAGAGGGAAAACTGCTGGCAGAGTCGATTGGTATCGCATTGACGCACAATATCGACAGCCTGTCCCTGGCCCATGTTCACAACGACACCATGGTCGGCTTTGAAGCGCAGGTACCACCACGCATCGCAGAGCTCGCCATGCCCGCCATGAATCGTTCGCCCGCTAACTCGGTACATTTAACCTATGCCGACAGCGCCGGACTGGAAGTCGATACGCTAATTACGGGTCAATGGGGAGGCCTGGCACTGCACCCAACACTCATCGAGCAAACGATCGACGGACACTTCAGATGGATACTCAATCCGTTTACGTTTCTAAAAAAATCGCTGCAGTTGCTCGATGGCCCTATGCCGGATGTCACCACTGAAAACGGCAAGCGCTTGTGGTTCGCACACATCGACGGAGATGCATTGCCGTCATGGGCGGAATTACCGGGCAGGCGCCTGGGCGCGCAGGTTATTCGTGATGAAATACTTAAACCCTACAAACTGCCACACACCATCTCTGTGGTGGAAGGTGAAATAAACGGGGTCCGTGCATACGCCGACCGCCGCCCGTTAATGATAAAGACCGCTCGCGAGATCTTTGCCATGGACGGAGTTGAAATAGCTACTCACACCTACAGCCATCCGTATAGGTGGCAGCAGATAAAGCCCGGGGTTAATAGTGGCCGATACAATCTTCCGATACCCGGATATAACTACGATATCAATCGAGAGATCGCAGGGTCAGTGAAATTCATCGACTCCGAACTCGCACCACCCGGCAAAAAGACCAAAGTGGTCTTGTGGAGTGGCGACGCGGTACCACTGACCGACGCGCTCGATGCCGTTGATCGCATTGGCCTGGTAAATCTTAACGGCGGCAACACGGTAATCACAAAAGCGCGGGCATCTCTATCACTGGTCAGCCCCAATGCTCGGGATGTCGACGGTCGTCTGCAGATCTATGCACCGATCATGAATGAAAACGTCTATACCAATGAGTGGACCGGACCGTTTGACGGCTTCAGACGCGTGATTGAAACACTTGAGATGACCGACAAACCGCGTCGTCTAAAGCCAGCGAATATCTATTACCACTTCTACGCCGGAACTAAAATGGCGTCGTTGCGTTCGCTGCGCGAGATTTACGACTGGTCAGTCGCAGCTGACATCTACCCGGTTCCAGCCAGCGAATACGTGGTAAAGGTGCCGCACTTTCGCAGTGCCGGCGTTGCCCGTCACCTGGACGGTCGCTGGAAAATCAGTGGCCTCGGCCCGATCCGTTCCCTGCGTATCCTGAAGCCCGATCACTGGCCAAAGCTTGCAACCGATGGCGCTATCATCGGCGCGCGCCGGTTACACGACGGCGTCTACTTTCATACGGACGGATCGGACAACTTTAGCTTCGCCACTCAGTCAACCCGACCACAGCGACCGCATCTGCTGTCGGCCAACGCTCGTGTTAACCGATGGCAGTTGAACCGCAACAATATCGTTTCCCTGAATATCAGCGGACACGTGCCGGTACAAATGGAACTCTCCGGTAACACTCGCTACTGCGAGGTGACCAGCAACGATCAGGTGATCAAAGGCACGCTGACCGAACAGGGCAACACGCGTTACTCATTTCCAACCAGGGAGACCGGCGATGCCGTTATCGACTGTCAAACGTGAAAGCCTGATCCCACCGATCTACCTGATCAGTATTGCGCTGCTGATCACGATTGCGTTTATCGTACTGATGCCCTCGCGGCAGACGTTTCAGTTCACGAATAATGACCAGGGTCAGTTCGAGAAAATAGACGATCTGGATATTGCGTATATAAAAGCACGTGATGCCGCCGGCGACTTACCAGCCGGGGAAATACAGTTCGTTATACAAAGTATGATTCGCGGCAAGCGCTGGCAGGAAGCACGACAACTTTTAACGCAGCGACCCGACATTCGACTGCCGGCCGGTGATCTGTTCCTGCTGCAACTTGAAACTGCGATTGCAGGCTACTTCGGTTCTGACAATCAGGCGCGCAGTGCCTCATTTGAAGCCAAGCTTATCAGCCTGCTGACCGAGTTTCTCGACTCTGATGATCTGCACGATGTCGCCACACTGACACGCGCCTCCGATATTGCCGAGCAACTGGGGCAACCGGAACTCACTGCAACCTATGCACTGATACTGGCCAAAGCTGACCCTGCCAATGATGTGGAGTGGCTGGAGCGCTGTGCCACGATTCTCGCCAGCAATCAAATGCCAGGACAAGCGGAGAGCTGTTATCGCTCTGCCATTGCAAAGGCTGATAAGGTAGAGAAAAGTTATGAGCTGAACCTTAAGCTCACTCGTCTGCTGGTGGCCAACTCAGAGAAGTTCGCCATTAACCGCGAGCTTGAAAACCTGGTTGCAATAGTACCTGCCGAAATTGAGCCGATTGAAGAGCTGGCCAAATTTGTTCTGGCGAATGAACGACCCGACCTCGCCTACCCACTGTATGCACGTCTGTCGACACTTGAAAACGACCGTGCAATCTACTGGCTGGAAAAAGCGGCCACCTGGGCCGAGGCGTCAAATCAGCCCGGTCTCGCTGCGGAGTACGTACTCGACATTAGCAACCTCGCAGACGAAAACTACGCCGCAGCCTTTGCAGAGCGCAGGCAAAAATTACTGCTGGCCGCCGGCCGCAACGAAGAGGCAATGTTTGCGTTTCGCCAGCGCCTGGCCCGCGAGCCCGACGACACGCTGCTGTTGCTTGAAGGGATTGAACTCGCCAATAGCCTTGGCATGACCGAACAGTCGCAGGTATGGAACGAAGATCTGCTGTCACTGGTGCCGGACGACCTCGACGCCATTGGCCGACAAATCGACTTTACGCTTGCCAACGGCGACATATCAGGCGCGCTGTTATGGTCGCGTAAGATGATCGAACAGGATCCGCAAAATAAGGAGTACCGCGTCAGACTGGCACAGCTTGAAGAGTGGAACGGCAACGTCGCCAACGCAATGCAACAGCGTCAGTGGCTGGCACAGCATCGACCGTCCATGCAAAACGATCGCGAGTTGATTCGACTGGCTGAGCTTAACTGGGATGCCGGTGTGGCCGCTGATGCCATGCGTCGCGTCGCCACTCGTGAGCCGCTAAACAGCGAAGGCATCATGAAGCTGGTTGGTCTGTATGAACAGGACGGCCGCCCCGACCTGGCTGCGGATGCATTAACCGAAATGATGCAAACTTCAGATCGGCAGGCCATGCTGCTGCGCGAACTGGCATCGCTGCACCGACGCCACAGTGACTATGAACAGTCACTGGCAGCATGGCAGCAATTTGCCGAGCGCTTTGGTCGTTCCGGTGAAGAATCGATTAACCGTATAGAGCTGCACTCACGACTGGATCAGACAGAGCTGGCGCTGGATGTAGCCGACGGCGTTGAAAACTATCACCTCGGTGGAGCAACGGCAAAGCAGCTGCGTTTGCTGGCTGACCTTGGCTGGCGTCACCGCCGTCCGGAACTGGTATTTGCCGCAGCACCTCACCTTGAACAGACTACCATGAGCGAAAGCGAAGCCATCGCCTTTGGTAACCGCCTGATACAGGCTCGCATGGATACCGGTGATTACAAACTGGCCGTTGAAGATGCGGAACGTATGTGGCGTAGAAGCAAGCACGACGGATTCTTATTTACTGCCATCAACATTGCACTGCGCGAGGATATCTACCCACACGCAGAGCGCTACCTCGATGCCAATCACGAGTTACTCGAACTGCGTGAAAAGCCTGCCTACTGGGTGGCCGTGGCAGACTACTATAACCGCAGCCAGGATCAGGTGGCCGCACTTGAAACCTATCGCAACACACTGATGATGCAACCAGACAACACCGATGCACTGGCCGGTTTGATCTGGACCTCTCTTGGTACCGAGGCAGATGCGCAAACCCTGTCTGACATACTGACTCAGCACGCTGATGCCGCAGCAGAGAAACCCGAGTTATGGGCCCCCTTTGCACTGGCGGCTATGCGTACCGATACACCAGCGGACAGCCTGCGCTGGTTTAGCAAGATCATGCAGCGCGACGATCACGACTACAACATACTGCTGTCGTTCGCCGACGCACTTGATCAAACCGGCAATGCCGGCCACGCCTATAAGGTCAGAACCTACGCGCTCAATAAATTGCGGCCGCTGGTTGCAGCGCAGTCGCCTGTCGCCACCAATGATCTGGTACGCGACTATGTCGGTCTGTTGCGAAGCTATGGCAGCGCCACTGAAAACGAAGCCTGGACGCAGCGGGTCATGCAGGAAGAGCCCGGACGTACCGACGAGGAATTTGCCTGGCGACAGGAAGTTGCGGCGTCCTGGTATCTTGCCACCCAGCGCAACGACTACGCGCGCCTGATCATGACGCGACTGCATGAAAAACGTCTGCAGGCACCAGTGTGGCAGCAGCTTGCGCTCGCCATCAACGAGAACAACACCACGACTATTAAAGAGATTCTGGCAAGCGCCAGCGATCTCTCCACCACTGACCAGATCCTCGCACTGCGCAAGGTCGGTCGCGAGAGCGAAGCCTATGAACTGGCCAAAGTGGTCATGGATACCTCCACAGGCACAGCGCGCACCGTCGCTATGCAACAGGCCCTGTCACTGCGTGCCAGCCGACCGGGCTACGTTACCAGTGGACTGCGTCAGCGACAGTTGGGTCAGCTTGATATCACCGAAGCTGATCTTGCACTCAGGCACACCATGACAGCCACCGACTTTGGTTTTGCACTCGACTATCAGCGCACCAATCTCGCCTCCGATGAACTGCAGGTGAACAACACCATCGAAGACGACATCGCGGTGTCTGCTCACTACGGGAACTCGCGACGTAACCTGAGCCTGACTACCGGTGTCAACAGCAATGGTGCCGACGAACTCAGCTATGCCAGCGGTCGCCTGGCCTTCAGGGACAGTGAGGGCCGTCGTGAACTGAGCACCGAGGTATATCTGAACGAGATCCCGGATAGCTCACCGCAGTTACGCCTGGCCGCCAAACGCAATCGTGCCGAAGTCACGTTTGAAACGAGTGTCGGTCGCAATGAATACATCAGAGTCAGCGGCAACGTAAATGAAGTTGCTGCGCGCAACGAAGAAAGCCGCTTCTCTGCCGGCGCCGGTGGGTCGCTGGAAGTGGGCACACGCGGTACCATTGGCAGCAACAGCTGGTCGATGGGTGTGGTCGCCAGTGGCGCAGTCAATCAACAGGAAGCACTACTGCCGGCCGCGGTACTGGAAGTTCTGCCTTCCACCGAGTTCCAGAGCATTCTTGCCGAAGAGAGCCAGGAGCTGGCTATCAGTGCATCGTTGATCCGCGGTGGCATTGCATCGGACTACCCGCAGGCAGCATCGCCACGCTACAGCATCAACGCACGACTCGGCCATGCATGGCCCACACGTGACACCGCGCTGCAACTGAGCGCAGGCGCCGGCTTTCGTGTACTGGGCAACGACGAACTCAGCCTGCAGCTGACGCATGATCGCAATGCCGAACTGCTGCAGGATGAAAACAGCACCTCAACGATTGGCATTCGCTACATTAACCACTTCTAACAGGCTGCGCTTCAGCCGCGCAGATTCCTGTTAAGACTGCAAACAAGCGGGGCTCACGACAGCCCCGCGAATACACCATCAGCTCAAAACACAGTCACCCGCGCATACCTGCACTTATACCACCCTTTACATCCTGCAACCTGCCGACAAAAACCGGCGGTAATCGTTGACTGTCTACAAATTAACTTTTCGAAATAGACATATCAAGGTTCGGGAAAGTTGCTGTCATCCATGCTACTGTCGCTCGTGCTAGTCCATAGCGTTTGTTCAATCTATACGGGAGTTATACCAAGCATGAAAACAATAATAGCATTATCGATGACGATGGCACTCGCCTTAAGCTTCACGGCAAATGCACAAACCAGAAGCTTTGCAGATGTCTATGCAGAGTGCGGTATTGGCGCAATGATCTTCAACAAAGAATCGAACGGTGGCGACAACGGTCGAATCCTCGCGATCATCAGTAACGTCACCTGGGACTGGGGTACTACTGCTCACATCTCAAACCAGTCTTCGCCGGAAAACTGTCAGGGTGCTTCAACTACTGCAGCTGCGTTCATCTATCAGAACTACGATCGCATCGAAACTGACCTGGCACAGGGCCACGGTGAGTACATCGACGCACTGGTCACCAACCTCAGCTGCAACACCGCTGAAGTAAAGACCGCAATGCGTAGCAAGCTCGGCGCTCTCGTTGGCGGCAGCGAAGCAGACATTGCATTTGCTAAAAGCAGCGCACTCTACGACTCTCTCGTTGGATCCTGCAACGTTTAAAGTTTACTGAGTCCATGAACGTGTAAAGGGGCGCAATTGCGCCCCTTTCTGTTGTTGCCGTCTTCCCACCCGCGGGCTGCTCTGCCCGGACATTGGTACTCTGCCTGAGATGGTTAGTTTGTTACGTTGTTTTTTGTGTGTGGTTATTTGCATAGCGATGTGCGGCCATAGCAGCCAACTATACGCCGACGGTGTTGAACCAGTTCCAGCCACGGACTTCAGCCCTGAGCCTGAGAGCGATAAAGAGAGCAGCTCCGAGAGCAAAACATTCGACCCACTTGTGACCACGCTTGCCGCCGATCCGCAATGGTTGAGGCTGATGAAAGTCACGCGCAGTGGCAAAAACACGTTCACCACTGACATTCTGTCAACCAACTTTTATCTTGCCGGTGCATTGCCGCCCTCACCTGTTGACGAGTTACACGCAACCATCACTGCGTTTAAGGCACCGTTCACAGCTGACACAAGCCACGCGCAGTGTCGCTTTCCGGCGCGGCTGTACTGGTTAAAACAAAAAATCCCCACACTTGCTGAAACACTGCCACAGGTAAACTGCACAGAGCTCGACGCGTGGGTGCAGCGCACCGTGGATAAAAACTTTTATCTGGTACATGTAAGTGGTTATTTTGCCAACCCGGCTTCCGCGTTCGGCCATTTACTTTTTCGCATTGGTGATGGCAGCGGCAAACGCGGATTATTAGACGCAGGCATTAACTTTGGCGCAAGAATCCCACCCACAGACGGATCTGTCCGGTATATGTATAACGGCCTGTTCGGCGGTTATACCGCATCATTCAGCACCAAAGATCACTATGTTCAGGACAAGGTTTATTCGGGTACCGAGTCCAGAGATATGTGGGCATATCAACTTCAGTTGACCGACGAGCAGGCTGCGCTGTTTCGCTACCATCTGTGGGAGTTGATGGATCAGCCGTTCAAATACTATTTTCTAAAAAAGAACTGCGCTTACCGCATGGCGGAAGTGCTCGAGTTCGTATATGACACGGACTTTTTCGTCGACGAAAAATCCCCCTACTATGCACCGGTACAACTGTTCGACAAACTTGAACAGCACCAACGCAATCACAACAACTCAACCTACAGCAGCCTTGAATTTATACCGTCACACAAGCGCGAGACCTTCACCGCCTTCAATGCGCTTGATAACGCCGAGGCCGCGGCTGCAAATCGAGTGCTTAAAACATCACAGACAACTGACGCGACGATGTCAGAAGACTCCCTCGACTTCCTGCTCGACTACCTCGACTATAAGATTCAGGGGGCCGCTGAGGCACAGCTTGAAGCACTGCAAAACCTTAAACGACAGGTTGTTCGGAAGCGACTGACATTGCCACCACGCGCCGATAGTCCTTTGGCGGTACCGGCTCTGGCGGCGCCGGGCGGCGGTCCGCGTCCAGCCACACTCAGGTTCGGGTTGGTGCAGGAACAGCCAGACGATGCTCTCGACCTGAGCATCTCGCCTTTTTGGTATGACTTACTCGACGCAAACCGGGGCTCGCTGATCGACTCGGCCTTCAGAGCGCTGGTGCTAAACCTGCGCGTCAGCGATGAGGAGTTAAAATTTAACCGGCTGACCCTGCTCGATATACAGAAGTACACACCGGCCGGCGCTGCCATTGTCGGTGAGCGCGCTTTCACCTGGCGCGGCGCGGCGGCGATCAGAAATCGGGACGGCTGCTCGGGTTTCTGCCCGGTCGCGGCCTTCGCCGGCAGTATCGGCAAGTCGCTCGAGTTCGGCTCCGGTCTGGTTTACGCGACGCTGGACGCTGAGTTGACTTCCAGTCTGGTCGAACAGGATGTCAGCGCGTCGATCGGGTCACTGCGCCAGCTTACCCCTAAACTCCGCGGCCGCTGGAACAGCAGCTACACGCTGTACAGTAAAAACGAACTCGTCAGTGGCTGGCTGCATCAGATTCAGATGCAATACACAGTCAGCCAGCAGCACGCCATCGATTTTAGCTGGGAACGTCGCGTTTCGAACGCATATACTCTCGGCTACAAATTCAAGTGGTAACTTTCCTTTCGGATCCACCATAATCACTGCATGATAAAAGTCGATAACGTTTCCAAGCACTTTGGC
>CAYMFQ010000019.1:45576-51680 GCA_964389335.1 uncultured Granulosicoccaceae bacterium | reverse complement strand
AGGCGGGCTTCAAGCGTGTGTACTTTGTGCTGGAGTTGAGTGAGTAGCCAGTGCCCACTAGTGTATTACCGATGATCCGCCGCCGTTTTGATTAATGTGTTGCAGCAGTTGCTGCTGCTGATGCAACAGGTTAGGTTGCTCCGGCGCCACCAGCAGCTGATAGTCAAGACAGGTCAGTGCCCGATCCGCGTCGCCCTGTTTGAGATAGATTGCCTTCACGTTTTCAATAGAACGCAGCAGGATGGTATCGTTGCCACACGGTTCAAAATACTTGTCGCTGTGTTCCACCTGGCCTCGGTACAGGTTATCCAGTAGATCGAAACATCGCGCACGGGAAGTAAGCTGCCCTGCAAACGGGTCAATCAGCCCGTCGATATCCGACTGAGAATCACCAACGCCCACCAGAAAGTGCCCCGGAAAACTAATACCGTATACCGACAACGCAGTACGGGCACCCACCGCCAGATAAATCAGTGCCAGGCTGATGGGTATGCCCACTCTTTTTTCTAATACACAATCAAGCAGGCTGTTGTCGACCAGATAATAGTCATCAGGGTTGCCGCGGAAGTTGTGCTTACCGTGCACAAAAGACAGTAATTCGGAAGCGCTGTCTATCTGTGCACTCTCCGCCTCATCCTGTAAAGCGTTGAGTACGCTGTGCTGGTGTTCAATATCAAGTGACGGATTTATTGCCTGACTGAACAGCAGTGCACATCTGGCAGTATCAAGTGCTTCTGCCGGTTGTTGCACGGCAGTCAGGAAGGCCTTTCGGTTGTGCATTGGGTTGCTCACTGTCTGCTGGTTGCAACGTTACGTTGCTTTTGGAATGTTGGTTCAATCGAAAAAAATGTGAGGGAGTCGAACGGGTCGGGCACAAAACTGGCTCGGCTCCGATATTCACTGCTGACGAGCAGGGCTGCCGGATCTCTGCAGTTTCGCAAGAGCATCTGCGGCCACCTGTCGTCAAACCAACCCCCGTTATCGAAGGCTTTCATGGATGAGTAGCAAGATAATAAAGACGCTCGAGCCGAAATTCTACTCGGATTTCAAGTGCGTAGGCGACAAGTGCCCCGATCATTGCTGTCACTCCTGGGGGGTCACGATCAATAAGCAGGCCTACAAAAAACTACGCAAACACAAAGACGCTGTGGTCAAGAAGTTCGCCAACGACCATTTCGAGTTACTGGACGACGCGGTAGAGACGCGATGGGCGGTAATACGCATGCAGCCAGACGGACTGTGTCCGGCACTGGATGATAAGGGCCTGTGCGAGTTGCAAAAGCGCTGTGGCCACAAGCGTTTGCCTCACACCTGTCAGGATTATCCGCGCCTCGGCAAGTTCTTTGGTAATCGAGTGGAAATGAGCCTGGTGCTGTCGTGCCCGAGCGCGGCAGAGAATATTCTGTACAACTACTCCGCCATGATGTTTGAGGAAAAAGAACATCGCGCCGAAGATGTGATGCACGGCAGGGCGGGAGGATTCACCGCCAAAACCATGCCTCAGTGGCTGCCTGTATTGCGTGAGTTTTGCTTTGAGCTTACCGTCGATCAAAATAGCAGCATCGATGAGAAGCTATTTGCCATCGGAATGTTTCTGAAGCAGGCATCAACTCGTCTGTACGATATTGACAGTCTTCTCGGTCTGGTTGAAACACACCGCGAAGTGCAGGCCGAAGGTAAATCGCGTGAGATGTTTGCGAAGCTGTCCACTGTTGATAACCTTAAATGGCAGGTGTTTGCAGACCTCGATAGTCATCTTCGACACTTTGCGCGCCGTTATGAGGACAAAGAAACTGACGAGGGCTTATCGGCCTCAACCTATCGCTTTCAGCAGTGCCGGGAACAAATGCTATGGCTAATGCAAAACGACGGTGAAAGTGCCGAGCGCCAGCCTGATGACGCGCTTATCGATTTCGGTGCGGATGCCAAAATAGAGGCAGATGCGTCGCTCTATGTGGATATTATAAAGCGTGCCAGAACAGAGTATCTGGATCCGTACTTCGACGAAAATCCGCAGATACTAACCAACTATGTCTTATATTATTTGTATCACTATCAGTATCTGGCCGCCAACGACAAAACACCGTTTGAGTTCTACCGAATAATGGTGATCGACTTTTTTATGTTGCGCAGTTATCTGGCGGGTATTGCCGTTAATCAAAAAGGCATCAGTCGAGACTGGGTCATCAAGCTGTTTCAGTCGTACTCGCGCCGCCGCCAGCACAATGAGGCATTTGTTGATGAAGTCGAAACGCGTCTGTCTGAGCGAGGTGCCGACAGCGCCGCTGCCATCTTTAGTCTGTTAAAGTAAAGCCAGCTCGAAACTAACCTTGTGCTAGTTTAACCCGCTCTAATCTAAAAAAAGGGCTGCCAGCGGCAGCCCCCTTCACTACGGTTGTCGCACTACGACCGGTAAATTACCGGAGCAGCGACAGTACGCCATTCGGCAACTGGTTAGCCTGAGCAACCATTGCCGTACCCGCCTGCTGCATTATCGATGCTCGCGTCATGTTCGCCGTTTCAACCGCGAAGTCTGCGTCCATAATACGGCCTCGCGCAGCACTGGTTGATTCAGACATGATTTGCAGGTTGTTGATCGCGCTGCTGAAGTTACTGTTGGCAGCACCGAGGCTTGCGCGGTTACTGGCGATGGTGTCGATCATGGTGTCGATCGCATCCATTGCGGTTTCCGCTGTACCTACAGTCTTGATGTCACCAGTGACTTTGGATACCTGCTTGGTATCGATATCCAGCGTGTCGCCTTTATTCGCACCAACCTGGAAGGTAGTGGTTGTGTCGGCCGCCAGAATAGCAACACCGTTGAACTCAGTGGCGTTAGCCAGTCGTTCAATCTCCGCATCCAGTGCCTGGTATTCAGCATCCAGGTTGTTGCGGTCGCCGGAGCTGTTAGTACCGTTGGCTGACTGCACGGCCAGTTCTCTCATGCGCTGCAGCATGTTGCCCACTTCATTGAGTGCGCCTTCTGCTGTCTGAGCCAGAGAGATACCGTCGTTGGCGTTACGAATAGCAACGTCAGAACCACGAACCTGTGCTTCCATTCGAGCAGCGATTGCAAGGCCTGCAGCATCGTCACGAGCGCTGTTAACGCGGAGTCCTGACGACAATCTCTCGATCGAGCGGGAAAGATCCGCCTGCGAAGTACTGAGATGTCTTTGAGAGTTTAAGCTCAGGACATTTGTGTTTATTGTTTGAGCCATCTTTGTATCATTCCTTTGTTTATTATTATTCCATTTACATAATTAACAGGTGTTACCCCATTAGAGAGCGCTAGCTAAACGCCCTACGAACTTATCGGTTCTATTATGCGTTGATTAAGGTGTAATAATATTTTGACGTCAGAAGTGTGACGTTGAAGAGGTAGTAGCCAGAAAGGGCTAAATCTTACGCAAGCCGTCAAAAACAGGACGCTGTGTGCGGATGTCGAAGCGTCAGAGTAAGAAATGTGTTTACTGTCCCTGAGATAGAACAGTTTGTTGACAGATAGCCGAAGCCGCCAGGCGGCGGCTTCGGATGACATCAGACTACCTTAGCAGGCTAAGTACGCCACTCGGTACCTGGTTGGCCTGAGCAACCATGGCGGTACCTGCCTGTTGCAGAATGGATGCTCGGGTCATGTTTGCTGTTTCCACCGCAAAGTCAGCGTCCATTATCCTGCCGCGAGCCGCATTGGTGTTTTCCGACATAATCTGCAGATTATTGATCGCGCTGGAGAAACGACTGCTTGCTGCACCGTAGCTGGCTCGGTCTTCGGCGACGGTATCAATAGCAGTGTCGATATCGTCAAGTGCTTTTTCAGCATTGGTGACGTTAGTAATATCACCGCCGACATCAGACAGCTTGACGGTTGTGACTTTTAACGTATCGTCTTTGTTTGCACCGATCTGGAAAGTCTGATCACCAGCGTCACCGTCCAGGATGGCGAGGCCGTTGAAGTCAGTGGCGGATGCCAGACGTCCAATCTCTGTGTTCAGTGCCTGGTACTCTGCATCAAGGTTGGCTCGGTCAGAAGAACTGTTAGTACCGTTTGCAGATTGAACAGCGAGTTCCCTCATGCGCTGCAGCATGTTACCCACTTCGTTAAGCGCACCTTCTGCAGTTTGTACCATTGAAATACCGTCGTTGGCATTTCGGATTGCTACGTCAGAACCGCGCGCCTGCGCTTCCATTCTAGCGGCAATTGCAAGGCCGGCAGCGTCATCTCTGGCGCTGTTAACACGTAGACCGGAAGAGAGTCGTTCGATTGAGCGAGAAAGGTCTGCCTGACTGGAACTCAGATGACGCTGCGAGTTCAGTGACATTACATTGGTATTGATAGTCTGTGCCATCTTTTTCTTATCCTTGTTATTATACTTATCCTTGGAACCACACAATTTACGAGCGATAGCTAATCGCTCCGCGGTGTATCGGAACGCTCGCAAAAAAGTGTAATGGACAGGATGGTTTTAAAGGATATCTGTGATGGAGGTTAAACTCGCATCCGGAAAATCTGGCATCTCACCGTAATAGATAAGGTGTTAAATGCTTGTGCTATTTGTCTCCGTTATGATAACAAAAACGATAGTAGTGCGCTCTATAGCCATTGGCTACTTCCGGCATTTGCATAGCCACGCTTGCAAGTTTATCCACGCTTGCTGGTGTAGACACGTTTGCAGGTATGGCAGCGGTAAGGAAGTCAGATAGAGGAAGGAAGAAGCGAGAACAATCAGGTAAAAAGCGGGGCCATCGGTTAACGGCCCCGCTCAATGTGGTAGTGCTTAGCCGAGCAGACTCAGAACCCCATTCGGAATCTGGTTAGCCTGCGCAACCATGGCGGTACCAGCCTGCTGCATAATCGACGCGCGCGTCATGTTTGCAGTTTCCACCGCGAAGTCAGCATCCATAATGCGCCCGCGGGCAGCATTCGTGTTCTCTGACATAATTTGCAGGTTTTTGATAGCACTGCTGAACCTGCTGCTTGCCGCACCATAGTCAGCACGATCCCCTGCTACAGTATCAATTGCAGTATCAATGGCATCCATGGCGGCTTCCGAGTTGGCAACATTGGTAATGTCTCCGCCAACTGCGGTCAGTGCTACGGTGGTAATAGTAAGCGTATCACCCTTGTTGGCACCGATTTGAAACACCTGTGCACCGGCGTCAGTATCAATAATGGCGAGACCATTAAAGTTGGTTGATTCAGCCAGTCGCGTTATTTCGGTGTCAAGCGCCTGATACTCTGCATCAAGGTTAGCACGGTCAGATGATGAGTTGGTGCCATTGGCGGACTGTACAGCGAGCTCGCGCATCCGTTGCAGCATATTGCCAACTTCATTAAGAGCGCCTTCTGCGGTTTGCGCCAGTGAAATACCATCATTGGCGTTTCTAATGGCGACATCCGACCCTCTGGCCTGGGTT
Organism: uncultured Granulosicoccaceae bacterium; assembly: GCA_964389335.1. Taxonomy (GTDB): domain Bacteria; phylum Pseudomonadota; class Gammaproteobacteria; order Granulosicoccales; family Granulosicoccaceae. The sequence goes on along the minus strand of CAYMFQ010000019.1, from coordinate 46,265 downwards.
TCCATACGCGCTGCTATGGCGAGGCCTGCTGCATCATCGCGTGCACTGTTGACGCGTAATCCTGAAGAGAGTCTTTCTACTGCCTGAGATAATGCAACTTGGGAAGTACTGAGATGTCGCTGTGCGTTCAACGATAATACGTTGGTATTTATTGTTTGTGCCATCTTATTATTAATCCGTTAATTATGTAAGTCCATGTTCAGGGCTTAGCGAAACCCCCATTGACAGCGTTAGCTAGACGCTTAATCCGGCTATCGGTCGTGCAAAAAAGAAATTTATACGTATCCGGTGGTGATGGCGCACTTAGCGCCAGCCATCTGCTGTTGTATGACTCGTGTCAAAATTCTGATATAACAATTAAAGGAGAAAGGTGCTGTTACTTGCGGATAATGCAGAGGAAATGTTCAAAAATATGACTGACACGTTTGCCGTTGGCGCTCCTGGTCGTCCGTGTGTTTTTAGGGAAATCCGGGCTGATTTGAGTGCGTGGAAATATTACACTCCAGAGTTGGACTAGGCATTGGAAACGATACAGTGCCGACGAAAAATATTTTTCGATCGCAAGGAGTTTCAGGGCAATTACGGACGCGAAATCAAATCTTGTGGGTATGCGGCCGCCGTGAAAGTACAGAGCCGTATAGAGCCGCTCAGAGGCGTCCAGTGAGGGTATAGCGAGCGTCGATTGATGT
>CAYMFQ010000019.1:22869-45476 GCA_964389335.1 uncultured Granulosicoccaceae bacterium | reverse complement strand
TTACTACAGCAGAATGCTAAAACGACAACGCACCCGATGGGTGCGTTTGTACAGGGCAGATACGTCTGTTACACCAGCGTGTATTACAAGTCCGCGATGGTTTGATACTGGTTATGAATACCTTTGGCGCGACAGGCAAGGGCTACCTTGTCATTGAGCTCGGTTTTCGCTCGCTGTGCCGCCATGAGAATATCGCGGTCGAGCTTAATGATTTCGTCAATCAGTTCAATGTCACCGGTGTAAGCGCTCTTTGACAGGCCGGACAACAGATTATTACGCTGATTGTCCAGGGCGGTTACCTCGTCCCAGTTGTTTGATTCCGCTGAGTTCAGCATCAAACGCATGGTATTCCTGACATCGAGGAGTATCCGGACGTTACTATTTTTCATACGAAGTTCCGGCGCTGATAATACGCTGCGCGGTAGGGTAGGCATTCACTGGATTATCCACGCAACTCGGCTGGAATGGTGTTCCATGACTCACTGAGGTGTTGCAGCAGTTCACTGGCGAGATCAAGCTTCTCCAGATCGTTTTCAATATTGGCAGATACGATATGGGCCATTATCTGTTCATACAGGCTGTTTAAATTTCTGGCGACCTCGTTGCCTGGTTCTTTGCTAAGACAGTGTTGTAACTCGGCCACAATTGAGATTACCTTGCCGATTTCCTCGCCCTTCTTCGCTATATTCTTTCGTACCAGATGTTCTCTGGCGCGTCCGAGCCGCAGTATTGCACCTTCCAGCAGCAGTCTGATCAGATCATGCGGCGATGCAGCTTCGAGCCTCGTATCGAGGTCAACCTGTGCGTACGCGCCGCTGATTCTTTGTGCCATAGCCAATGGTAGTTTCCGTCCCTGGTCTTAGTTCTGGTTGTTATTGTTGTGGTTGTTATTATTGGTTGTTGTACGTCGGCAGATTATTGAGCTGATCAATGAGAAAGCTGCTGCTGCTTTGTAGTTGTGCAACCACAGTGTCCATTGCGGAAAACTGACGGCGGTAGCGATCTTCAGTTTGCTCGAGCTGATACTCCAGACGGCTGCTCTGCGTGTCCAGTGCATCAGTGTTGTTTTGTAATGCGTCCTTCTTTAATTCAATTAACCCTTCTGCATCGGTGTAGCGCTCTATGGTATTTTTTATGTTGTACGCAAGCCCTGTTTCAGCCAGAGTGGTAGCCTCCAGAATGTCTGCGTAGTTATCACTGCTTTGTAAAGCTTCAAATTTGCTGTCATCAATGCTCAGGTTACCGTCTCTGTCGAAGGTAAGGCCCAGATCCAGGAATGAATATTCTGTGCCTTTTACATCGACGGTCTGGAAAAATTCACGACTCAGTTCACTGGCGATACCGCGTATTGTACTGTCGCTTGGAAACTCGTTTAGCAACAGGCTGTCCACCCGGTCCAGCACGTCGTTGTAACTGGTTACAAAAAGCTCCAGTTGCTCCTTGACCGAGTCATTGTCTCTGGCGGTGTTTATACTCGCAGTGCCGATATCCTGCAGACTTAGCGTGATGCCAGGTATTACATCCGTTACCTCATTGGTAGAGCTGCTGGCGGCGAAACCATCTACGGTAAACTGTGCGTCCTGTGCAGCAGTGAACTCGGTAAAATCACCGGGTGCGGTGATCGCATTTGCGGCCCCCGGCTCTATCGACGAAAGGATGAGTCGGCTGCCTCCGTCGAGGTTCAGGATACTGGCTCTGATTGACGTATTGTCGACGTGATCATTTATCGCATCACGCATGTTCAGTAAGGTAGATCCACCAGGCAGATCAACCTGGAACGACTCATCACCCGAGCTAAAGTTGTAGCTTCCAGCTGCGTATGCGCTGTCCTCACCGTCCACATACAGAGCTGTGGCGAGTTGGTGCGAAGTCGCCAGTGACAGTACCTCTATGTCATGGTCTACCGGCTCAGTGCCAGCGGCAACATCGACCGTGAGAATATCCTCGTCGGTGCTGGTTGCGCTGTATTTGCCGAAGATGGAGGTGTCAGACAGGCGTGTTGCCTGCGTCTCCAGTTCGGATAACACACCCTTGAAGGTACCGAGTGTGCTGATTTGTACGCTTAGCTCCTGGCGCTGTGTATCGAGCCGGTTTAATGGCTCCCGCTCCAGTTCCATAAGTTGCGTAATAATCGACTCTACATCAATCCCTGAGCCTACCCCAGCTGCTCTGATCGTCATGCTATTCCATTCTCCGTAAAGGCAATTCCGTTTGCTACGTCTTTACTGTTCAGGCAGTTAGTGAAAAAAAGGAACCACACATCAGTTCGGTAAGATCTTCAACCAGATCTTCTTTCATTTGTTTTTCTATTTCGACAAGGTCAACCATAGTCAGCTCCAGCAGGAGCTCATTTCGTTTCGAATCAACGACCTCGACAATGGTATTGCGATTGGGTGTGCGTTCCGCCTGTTTCAGCTCAAAAGTAATATCGATGGAACCCGCCATCTGGTTGAGTTCCTGAATCAGGTTTTGGATGCGTTTAAGGCTCAGAACCTGACCTGCCGGTGTGCTGGCGGTCGGTGGAGAGTATTCATCCAGACGTGAGCCATCGTCAGAGCGGGCCCGTCTGCCGCTGTTGCGGTTGTTGTTTCGCTGTTGTTTGTCAGCAAGTGGCGAAATATCCATTTTCTCTATACGATGTCATGGGTCGTATATTCCCTGGCCCGTTATACGGGCTGCTTTGCTGCATACAGCAGTAACGTCGTGTTACTGCCAGCAGTCAAAGTGGGGCTGCGCATCGTGCGCAGCCCCGGTTGGGATTAACCCAGTAAGCTTAATACGCCGTTCGGTATCTGGTTCGCCTGGGCGACCATTGCCGTACCGGCCTGTTGCAATATAGAAGCCCGCGTCATATTGGCGGTCTCCACTGCAAAGTCGGCGTCCATGATTCTTCCGCGTGCCGCGTTAGTATTCTCAGACATGATTTGCAGGTTGTTGATTGCGCTGCTGAATCGGCTGTTGGCGGCACCGTAGTCGGCACGGTCTGCAGCGACCGTATCGATAGCGGTGTCTATATCGTCCATTGCCTTCTCAGCGTTAGTGACATTGAGAATATCGCCACCAACGTTTGCAAGCTTCACAGTGGTGATATCCAGTGTATCTCCTTTGTTTGCACCAATCTGGAACGTCTGTGCACCGGCATCAGCGTCAAGAATTGCAAGCCCGTTGAAAGAAGTGGTTGTTGCAAGGCGAGTGATTTCAGTATCCAGTGCCTGATACTCTGCATCCAGGTTAGCCCGGTCAGAGGAGCTGTTGGTACCGTTCGCCGCCTGCACTGCCAGTTCTCTCATACGCTGCAGCATGTTACCTACTTCGTTGAGCGCGCCTTCCGCAGTTTGTGCAAGTGAAATGCCGTCGTTAGCATTTCTGATTGCAACATCTGAACCGCGTGCCTGAGCTTCCATACGTGCAGAAATTGCAAGTCCGGCAGCGTCGTCGCGAGCACTATTGACGCGTAATCCTGAAGACAGACGCTCGACAGATCGAGCCAGATCAGCTTGAGATGTAGATAGGTGACGTTGAGAGTTTAGTGACAGTACGTTTGTGTTTATTGTTTGTGCCATCTTATTATTTTTCCGTAAATTGTGTAGAAAAGTCCATTTTCAAAGGGCTTTGTAACCCCCCAAAAGAGCGTTAGCTAGACGCTCTAAAAATGCTATCGGTTGTTTACGGGAAAATTGAATCAGAACTCCGTCAAAAAAGTGTGGTTGACTGTCAAAACGTCAGAAATTTGCTGTGTCGCTGATTTTGGGCAATTGGGCGAAATCAGGTCTTAAAGATTACCGGATGGTCTCAGGTCATGTTAAACAGGTTAAGCGATTGTGTTCTGGTGGTGGTTTGCTGCAATACCTGTAGCGCCAGCGTGTGCTCCTGCAGCCGGGAAATCGCCTCTGTCAGGTCAGTGTCTCTGATATCAGAAAGATTGTCCTGCAGCTGAAACGACGTGAAGTCATTTTCATTTTGCACCGTATCGAGAGTCTGCAGGCGAGTACCCACCAGTGAGCGCTGTGTATTGAGCGAGTCCAGTGTGGTGTCGAGCGCAGTAAGGGTTTCATTCACTACCTGACGCAATTTGGCTTTACCGGTTGCGGTGTCTTCTGACGCATTCAACGCGTCGATAAAATTCTGGAATGTAGTAAAAATATCCTGTGTGCCAGCCGGCGTAATCTGGAAAATATCACCGGCTTCCGGGGCACCCTCCAGGGTTACCTGAAAGCCGTTAAAATCGATTTCTCCGGATGCGGGTATAGCGGTTGGCGGTACCACAACACTGCCATCATCAGCATTGAGTATCTGATAGGTATCGGCGGCGGTAAACTCCAGCGTATAGGGAATACTACCGGTGGATGAATCATTGCCATCAAGCAGTACCACGGCTGCACCGGTATTGGCCGGGTCTGTCGCCACAGCGTGGGAACTGGTACTCAGCGGTATGTTCAAAAACACATCGGCACCGCTGAACGAAGTATCGATAAGCAGATTGTTGCGCGCCTGAATAGTGCGCTGCTCAGCGTTGCCGTTGTAGTTGACATTGGTATTGCCGGTAAACGGCTGCGTTTTTACCGCGGTGCCGGAAAACAGATAATTACCGGACGTGTCTTTGCCATTGGCAACGGCGTAGATAGCCTGTTTTATCTGCTCAAGCTCGGATGCCATCGCACCGTGTTCATTGGATGAATTACTGGCGTTTGCCGCCTGCAGCGCCAGTTCACGCGAGCGCTGAAGCGCATCGGTCACCGTGCTGATTGATACCTCGGCACTTTCGAGACGCGCCTGGCCAATGGAAATGTTGCGGTTATACTGATCAAGTTGCTTTATCGCGGTTTCATGATCAATTTTCTGCGCGGTGCCCATCGGGTTGTCGGAAGGCTTTTGCAGCTTTATGCCAGAGGCGATCTGCGACTGCACTTCGACTATGTCTTCCTGTCGCTTCATCAGTGCGGCAGTGTTGATTCTTGCTAACATCGAATTTGAAACGCGCATTGTTATCTTCCAATTGCGTTGATCAGAGTCTGAAACGTCTCTTCGGCAACGGTAATGATTTGAGCGGATGCCTGATACGCCTGCTGGTAGCGCGTCAGTGACACGGCTTCTTCATCCAGGTTGACACCGGATACAGAATCGCGCTGCTCCAGTGCACTGTTGTTCAGGCCTACTGCTGCATCGTGATTGCCGGTCGCCTGCAGAGTGCGGGTGCCGATCGTGGCCATCGTTTCGGCGTATTTTTCCGACAAACTTTGAACGCCAGAGAAAAGCTTGGCATCCTGCATGGCGGCCATGGTTAAGCCGTTTGAGTTGTCGCCAGGTGCGCCGGCCGGTTCAATGCGGTACGCGTCATTGGCACCCGGGTTACCGCTAAACGCAACGGACCAGCCGTTCTGGTCAATCGTATCGCCGCTGGTCCATGCCACGCCGCTTTGCAGTGTCGCGCCGGTGTTCAGGTCAATTACATCGTAGCTGTCCGGTGGATCGTTAAAGCTGATTTGCACCGGAGTCGAAAACTCTGCATTGGCAGCGTCGACTGGCGTAACACTGGCAGTTCCTGCGATTGATGAATTGGCAGCGTCGTCGACTATGCGCAGCGAACTGCTGAGCGCAAGCGCTGACGGATCTGCCAGAGCAACTGAAAAGTCGCGAGCAGCGTAGCGTGTCGGTTCAATCATGAAGCGATCACCAATATCCATCGGATTGGTGATTTCTATCGTCATGCCGTCGACAGTCATTGGCGATATGCCAGTAAACGTTGCACCATCGGAGGTTCTGGTGACCGTGTAGTCAACCCCGTCATAACTCAGTTGATAGCTCGATGCCTCGGTTTGCGACATATCGGTAAACGTGGCCTGTACGGTGGCACTGCCGGTGTTGGAGTCGTCTGCGGTGACATGCACCTCAGGTGATGAAAACAGATTAACACCACTGTTACCCTGCAGATCGATACCGGAGTTTTGCAGATCGTTGAGCGTGCCCGACAACACATTCGCCAGTCTGCCAATGTCGTTTTGAGCAGGGGCAAGAATCTGCTGACGGTAGTCGTTTAAACCACTGAGCTTACCACCGCTGATCTGCGACCCTATCCAGTGTGTCTCCGAACCAATCTGCAGGGTGACTGGCAACTGGTGTGGTGCCATCGGATCGATATCCACCTGCATGTCATAAGAGCGATCGCCCATCAGCAGTGATGCACCATTGCCTATAAACACATCAATACTGCCGGAGTCGTTTTCGTTGTAATCGATGGTTAGTTCCTGCGATAGCCGTTGTAACAGCACATCGCGTTGATCGAGAAGATGCAGGGGCTGGGTATCACCACTGGTATTGAGCTGGTAGTTAAGCTGTGCCAACTGTGCGGTGGTTTCGTTGATTGTGTCCACGCTCTGTTGAATCAGATCGGTGGTGCGTTTGTCTTCCTGCCGAAAGTTCTCAGCCAGTCCGTTGAGTCGTGATTCAAGCTGACCGGCAGTGGCCAGTACCACCGCTCTGGCGGGTATATTGTCCGGAGAGGTGTTAGCATCGTGCATGGCTGCGAAGAAACTGCTTAAAGCCGGTGTCAGGTCCAATGAGTCAGTACCAACCAGGCTGTCGAGTCGCGATGCACTGGTGGCGAGCGCCTCGGTGCGCGCAACTTCGTTGGTGGTATTGAGCAGTCGCTCCTGCGCAAACTGATCCGTAATACGGGAAACCGTGCTGGCGTGTACACCCTGGCCAATCGACCCAACCGTATTTCTGGTCGAAGGTACGGCCTCCATGTCGATACGCTGGCGTGAGTATCCTTCCGTATTAACATTACTGATATTGTTTGCCGTCGCTGCAATAGCGCGCTGAAACGCAATCAGCGCGGTAGCACCGGTGTTCAGTGTATTGGCCATAGTCGTCCCCGTTTATTTCCAGCCAATGCCAATAGCACCGGCTTTTGTTGTTATGTTGTTCAAGTGTTGAAGTGCGCCGATGACCTTGTCCGCATAGTCAGGATCAGTCGCGTAGCCGGCTTCGTGCACCAGCTGAATAAAGCGCTCCGGGTTGTTTGCATGCAACAGCGCTTCGTTGTATCTCGGGTTGCCGCGCAGAAAACGCGAAAAATCGGCAATAGATTCACCAATCGACTGGTAGCGCCGAAATTGCTCAGTTTGTGTTTGCGCCTCGCCGTCGACGTACTCGGTGGTGGCACTGGCGACAGACGGATGTGAACCGTGTGCCTTGATGCCAAACAGGTTGTTGCTCTGCACACCATCGGCACCGGGTGTGTGGCGCCCCCAGCCGGTTTCCAGCCCGGCAAAGGCAATCACGGTGTTGGTGCTGGTGCCGAGTTCAAGCGCGGCAATAGATGCGGGGGTGCGGATAGCGTCGGCAAACTGTTGCACGCGGCGGCTTACAGCCGGGTTAGCATGCTCAGTCAGTGTGGCATCCACTGGTGGTGCGGCGGTCGCGACGGGTGGTGTCGACGTCGGTGCGCCATACAGCCGTTGCCAGAGCGAAGTATTGTTAACAGAAACGTCACCGCTGTGTTTCGCAGCGTGGTTGTTTGTCGGGTAGTTCTGACCTGTCGTCGCCTGTGCCAGTTGTTCACGAAAGCTAGCGTCAGTGGTTGCATCGCGCTGCAGCGTAACAGAGGGTGTATTCACGTTTGCAGCATTAACAGTTGCAGGATTCACGGGCGCGAGGTCCATCGCGGTTGCCACACTACTCTTGCATTAACGACGTTTGCGTATTGAACATCAGGTCACTGGCGCCAGCGACCTGCTGGTAGTGCTGCAGTCTGGCAAGCTTTGCCTGAGATGCATCACCGGCCGTTGCCTGCGGCTGATCATTGATATCGACATTCATGGTTGCACCGAGCTGCCGCGCCAGCACTGCCTGAATGCCAATGCCACCGGACTCGGAGATATTCTTCGCAATCTCCTGGTCCATCATGTCGCGGTATAACCCCTGCTGATCGCTGCCGGTGAGTTCATCCTCAACGATAGTGGCGCGCATAGATTTAAGCATGGTATGCAGCATCAGCGCCTCAAATTGTCGCGCCACCGAGACCACTTCATCCTGTGAGGGCGTATTGGAGTTTGTACCAACGGTGCTGTTGTCAGCGGGTTTAAGCGCTGCCGAATTGCGGCTGTTTGCCGAAGGCAGATTCACGGTATCCATGGGTTACTATTTTCCTTTAGAGCCGGCACTGTACTGCCGAACCGTTAGTGCCGGTTAAATAACAATCAGCTGCGCGCGCAGGGCGCCCACCTGTTTAAGGGCCTCGAGAATCGAGATCAGATCGTTGGTCGAGGCACCCACGCGGTTTAACGCTTTAACCACTTCCTGTAGTGTTACGCCGCGGTTCAGCGTGATCAGATTAGTCGGCTCACCGGTATCCACATCGACTTCTGTATCAGGCGTTACCACAGTCTCTCCGCCGGCAAGCGGGTTGGGTTGATCGACGTTGAGATTTTCCTTGATGGTGACTGTAATGCCGCCGTGCGAAACCGCAGCCGGCATCACTGACACATGGCTGCCTATGACAATGGTGCCGGTTCTGGCGTTAACGATAACCTGCGCCCGCGATGATTCAGGCTCCACTTCCAGTAACTCAAGATGAGACAGAAAACCCACTCGCGAGGCACTGTCAGCTGGTGCTTTAACCACCACACTTACGGCGTCCAGTGCCTGTGCAAAGTTTGACTGCAACGATTTGTTGATGGCTTCGGCCACTCGGCGCGCAGTGGTAAAGTCCGGTGTGTGCAGATTGAGCATAATCGTGTCCGCAGCCAGAAAGTCGTTGTTGACTGCGCGCTCTATGGTCGCACCCCCGGGTATTCTGCCAACACTGGGAATATTGACTGTTACCGCAGTGCCGTCTTCACCGGCCGCTGACACACCATTGACAATAATATTGCCCTGCGCCACGGCATAGACCTCGCCATCGGCTCCGCGCAGCGGAGTCATCAGTAAGGTGCCACCACGCAACGATGAGGCATTACCCAGCGATGATGTGGTGATATCCAGCTTTTGACCGGGTTTGGCAAACGGCGGTATAACCGCGTGTACGGTCACTGCGGCCACGTTTTTGGGTTTAATGGCGGTTTCAGCCGGAACCGTAATACCGAACTGCAGCAGCATTGTGCGCAGACTCTGTTCGGTAAATGCAACCTGCCCGGTCTGATCACCGGTGCCGTCAAGGCCAACGACCAGACCGTAGCCGAGCAGGGGGTTGTCTCTGACACCCGCCACCGAAGCAATATCCTTGATGCGTTCGGCCGAGGCTGTTTGCACGGGCAGTAAAACACTAACAGCCAATAATAATTGGCTGAGTGTTTTTAACATCAGGCGCGGATTCTTTAAAACGGCCATAGTACACCTCCGAGTATTCGGGTGAGCCAGCCGGGTCGGTTACTGTCAGCCAGTGCACCTCGCCCGCGATAGGTTATCTTTGCATTGGCAATGCGGTTTGACGTAATGGTGTTGAGCGGAGATACATCAGCCGCTCGGACCATGCCTGAAATACTGATAATTTCACTGCCCTGGTTTAACGTCACCAGCTTTTCGCCTTTAACCAGCATGTTGCCGTTAGGGTAAACCTCAGCGATCGTCACGGTAATATCGCCACTGAGGCGATTGCTTTGTGAGCTGCCACCGGTACCGGAAAACGCATGGTCGGAACTAATCGATGCGTTAATAGCCGGCTTACCCTTGATGGTTGCCTGGCGACCAAACAATGTTGGTGTGGGCATCGCAATGGCGGTATTTTTATTGGTATTGGTACTGGCCGATTTGGTTGCATTGGTCTGTTCGTCGAGTAACACGGTAATGACATCGCCGACGCGCCGCGCTTTGTTATCCTCAAATAAAAAGCGATTATTGCGGCTTGAGTAAATCGCACCGTCAACACCGGTCACACTCGATGCAGGAGGCTGTGGCACAAACACCGGCTGCTCCGGTTGCGGTGGCTGTCGCTTGCCGGCGCAGCCACTGACAAACAGTAGCAGCGCCGGCAGCAAGACCAGCAGCCGCGCACAGTGTGTGATGCGATGACCGGTGCCTTGCTGGCACCGGTAGTTAGCGAACAGATCAATCACCATGTATCCGGACCCTATATGTTGTTGGTCGCGTATTGCAGCATGCCGTCGACAGTGGAAATCGCCTTGGAGTTGATTTCGTAGGCGCGCTGGGTTTCGATCATGCTCACCAGTTCTTCCACCACATTGACATTGGATGTTTCAACCGATCCCTGAATCAGTGTGCCAAGGCCCTCGGTACCGGGTGTTCCCTCGGTTGCAGCGCCACTGCCACTGGTTTCGCGATAGATGTTTTTACCCACGGGTTCAAGGCCTGCCGGATTGGCAAAGTCCACCAGTGTCAGTGAGCCGACCTGTGTCGATTCGGAGGTGCCTGCAGAGGTAGCGGTGATTGAACCGTCACCACCGATAGTCAGCGTCGTTACCGCCGCCGGCAGGGTAACCGATGGTATGAGCGGATAGCCGTCAGCGGTGACCATCAACCCTTCAGAGTTTTGCGAAAATGAACCGTCTCTGGTGTAACCAGTTGAGCCATCGGGCATTTGAATCTGAAAAAAACCGCGCCCCTGAATAGCCAGGTCGAGATGATCAGAGGTGTGTGACAGATTGCCCTGGGTAAAGAGCTTTTCAGTGGCTGCCACACGCACACCGGTACCGAGTGACAGGCCCGAAGGAATACTGGTACTTTCAGATGACTGCGTGCCTGCACTGCGGATAGTTTGATACAACAGTGACTCGAACACCGCTCTGTCGCGTTTAAAACCGGTGGTATTGACGTTGGCGAGGTTGTTGGAAATAACCGTCATGCGCGTTTGTTGCGCATCTAATCCGGTTTTTGCAGCCCAAAGAGCTCCATTCATTAATAATTCCGTCCCTGATAGTTGGTAGTATTTGGTTGAGCAGACCTGTCAGTGGCCGTGGCGCACTAGCTGGTCAGCATATTGGTCAGTTTGGTATCGTTTTCTTCAGCGCGTTTAATGAGCTTGATCTGCATCTCGTACAGGCGCGACAAATCAATCATATTGACCAGCGCTTCCGATACATTGACGTTGCTTGATTCCAGCGCACCGTTGATCAATGACACATTGTTACTTGCCTGCAGCTCCGGAGATTCCTGTTTTATCTCCGTTGTTTTGATGGTGCCGGAAGGCACATCACCTAACCGGAAACTGGTTTCCCTGATCAGCTCAGGGCGCGGCTTGAGTGTGCCATCGGGCAGTTTTTCCAGCTTTTTCGGATCAACTTCGACCAGCTTCATGCGATCAATGGTCGCGAGACCGGCATTGCCAGTCTCGAGCGGTTTGATGGAAATGGTGCCGTCCGCACCGATCGATAACGACTCATAGGGCGATATCACAATGGGCCCCCGATTACCCACAACCGGATGACCGGATGCGGTTTCCAGCAGACCACTGGGGCTCACGCGCAGATTGCCCTGACGTGTATAAACCTCGCTGCCATCGGGTGCCTGCACCGCGATGAACCCATCGCCCTCGAGCGCTACGTCGAGGTCGCGACCGGTGAAGTTAAGCTCACCGGACGCACCATTGACACCGTACTGCTTTACATCAACATAGGCACGCTGTGTCAGATCGTTGCTGCGCGCATTGAGGTTAACCGTGGCGTCGAGGTCAGCCTTGAAGCCGTTGGTGTTAACGTTAGCCAGATTATGGTTGTTGGTTGCCTGCCGACGCATCGTAGCTTTGGCGCCGGACAGTGCAACATAAAGCATTCTATCCATAGATTTATCTCACTGGCTACGTCGACTAACGACGCATGTTGATCACGGTCTGAGTGATCGTGTCTATGGTGCTGATAACCTGGGCGTTTGCCTGAAAGCTGCGTTGTGCACCAATCATGGATACCAGCTCGCGGGTGATGTCCACGTTTGACTCCTCAAGGGCGCCGGAACGAATCCGACCCAGGCTACTGGAACCCGGTTGCCCAATCAGTGCCGAGCCCGAGTTAAATGACTCTTTCCAGGCGGTGCCGTTTACCTGATGCAGACCTTCAGGGTTGGCAAAGTTAGTCAGGATAATCTGACCCATGCGCTGTGACTGACCGTTCGAGTAACGGCCCTGAATGGTGCCGTCACTGTCAATGGAAATGTCATTCAGGCGACCGTTGGCAAAACCGTCCTGAATAATCTGATTAACACCGAAGATACTGTTGTATTGACTGACCTTGCCAACCTGAACCTGCAGATCGAGTGTTGATCCGCCAGTCCCGGGGACAAAGGACGGTATCGTAAGTTTCGGATTGGTGTCACCATTGACGTTGTCAATTTCACCTTCAGAGTTAAACACCAGCTCGTCACCGCCGGCCTGACTGACTTCATCCCCATTCAGGAACGAGAACACCGTCCAGGTATTCGGCGCATCCTTGTGGAAGTACATGGTCATGGTGTTCGGGCTGCCGAGTGAGTCATAGACAGTGGTAGCCGTGGTGAAGTTGTAGGTGCCGGTGTCATCAACATCGAACGGCGGCAGCACTTCACTGGTGGCGTCGAGGTTTACACCGAGGTCAATCTCAGTGGTCGGGTTGGGACGCTGGTCAGCAGGGTCGACAAATAGCTCCGAAAGTGTCGGCGACAGAGCACCGTCTTCAGTGGTGGTATAGCCGGTTAGCTTCTGGCCTTCAGAGTTGACGATAAAACCCTCTCTGTCGACCGCGAATGCGCCGTTTCTGGTGTAGGTAATGGAGCCGAGGTGGCTTAATCGAAAGTAGCCGTTACCGTCAACTGACAGATCAAGTACCTTGCCGGTGTCCGTCAGGTTACCAGCCGCGTGTGACTGGCGTACCTTTGACACGGTGGTTCCCTGGCCAACCTTGTGGTCGGTTGCAGCCGCATAGACATCTGCAAACTCTGCCCGCGAGCTTTTAAAACCCGTGGTTGCGGCATTGGAAATGTTGTGGGAAATAACATCCAGCTCCGTAGAGGCTGAATTCAGTCCCGAAAGCGCGATATCAAAAGACATTTGACGTTCCCTGTAAAATGTTTATTTATAAGTATTGTATGGAGGCTTAGTTGTTCAAATATGTCATTGCAGTGTTTCAATATCCTGTAATGCTATTCTCAACCCCTGCTCAGTTTCGAGCATAAGCTCGTTGCTACCGGAAATAGAAGACACACTGCCTATTGTGCTGGGTACCAGCGTATCGGCGGTGGTTTTCTCGGTATCATTTCCGTAGACAATCTCTACGGTGTAACTACCAGCGGGAGCAGTACCACCTGACATGGTGGTGCCGTCCCAGTGGAATTCGTGTTGGCCGAGTGATTTATTTGGCACATGCTCCTGGTGCACAATTTCACCGGCTTCACTGTAGACGTTGACGTTAATATTATTGGCGTCTTCGTCCAGTCTGTAGATTGCGGTCAGTCCCTCTTCGGTGAGTGTTGCGGTGTTACCGCTCACCAGTGCGGTGCGACCAATCAGATTGCTGGCTTCAAGCAGCCGATTACCCTGCAACGACTCAGTCATACCCTTCAAGGATGCATTCATCTCTTCAATGCCGGATACCGTACTGAACTGCGCCATCTGTGCGACAAATTCGCCGTTTTCCATGGGCTGAAACGGGTCCTGGTTTTTTAACTGTGCGAGCATCAGATCCAGAAACTCGTTCTGGCCTATCTCGTTGCTTTTTTCAGTTTCCTGCGCTGCCAGATCGGCGGTGCTGGTTATGGTTTCTGGTAGAAAGTCAGAGATGGTATTCATAATGTTCAGTGTCCTGCGTGTATGTCGTCGGGGTTACTGACCGAGTGTCAGAGTTTTTTCTACCAGCTTCTTCGAAGCAGTCATCAGCTCGACATTGAGTTGATAACTGCGCGAGGCACTGATCATGTCGGTCATTTCATCAACCGCACTGACATTCGACGAGTACACGTAACCATTGTCATCGGCGAGCGGGTGCCCGGGAAAATATCGGGCGTCGGGTTCGGCCCGACTTTCAACAACACGTGTGGTCTCAACACCACCAATGCCCGATCGATTGGTACCGATGCCGTCGAGCACCGCACTGAAAACCGGGTGACGGGAGCGGTAGGCCTCAGCCTTGCTGCCAACGACCGTATTGACATTGGCCAGGTTGCTGGCCGTCAGGTTCAGACGAACATTCTGCGCACGCAGACCACTGCTCGCGACATCGAAAATATTAAACAGGGACACGTTACTCTCCTCGCAGGACGCGAATCATTCCGTTGATTTTGCTATTCAGGAACTGCACGCTGGCCTGATAGCGAAGTGAATTGTCGGCAAACTTGGCGCGCTCTAGTTCGCTGTTGACCGAGTTGCGGTCGAACGACAACTGCGGTGCCGGACGCTCGTAGACATTCGCCTGCCAGGGCGAGGCGGCAGTGCCAATATGTGCCGAATGGGTTCTGACCGGTCTGACAGCCTTGACAACGCTCGCCTGATTGAGCACTTCTTTGAAGTCGAGGTCGCGCGGTGTATAGCCCGGTGTATCGATATTGACAAGATTGGAGGCCAGAATATTTGCGCGATGCGCACGCAAAGTCATGGCTTTGCTGTGTAGGCCCAGGTAGTTGTCAATGGAGGTCATCTATGCAATCCCTGCAATGTCCGGTGGATGGATCAGGGATGGCGCACAGTGAATCAGCAGGATGCTGATCATCAGTTGTCAACCGGTCCCTGGTTGTCTGACCGACTTTTGCAAGTAGCAAGCCACGGGTTCCGGGGTTACTGTCGCTACATCAGCGATGTACCTGTGGTTGTGACTTATGTCACTTGTCACCTGTCACCTGTCACTTGTCACGTGGCAGAGGCGGTAGTTACATGCGGCATGGCATTTGTAGCGCTAACGCGTGCAGCGTCGCGTGACATTACTTTTATTGGACGGTTACATTCACCAGCTATTGGTGACAACCAACAGACCGGTACTGTGGTACCTATCAGGGAAGAGTGTACATATGTGCAAAAGGACAACCAGTATTCCGGCCGCAAACGGCTCGCGCACCTTGCGTCATTGCGCCTTAGTGTTTGCCACAGTGTTTACATCCATTTTCGCACCCCTGCTCGGGGCACAGTCTCCGCAGACACCGCTGGCAGTGAACAATGCACCAACACTGCAGCAGGTGTTTCAGCAACTTTCTGAATCAAAACCGGCGTCCGGCGACAGCGCAGAAGCATCACAACAAACCAATACTGATCAGCCGCTGGAGATTCTGACCGAACAGGCAGATGAGTTTGCGCGTGCTGAGCATGCCGGTGCCGAGCGAGTCGAGGTATCGGTAATACCCATTGATCGGAGACTGCGCCTGAAACAGTGCGATGCGCCAATTTCCTATACCTGGACGTCGGCTACTAAAACCATGGGGAATACCACGGTAACAGCACAGTGCGATGGGTCGGCACCCTGGAAAGTCCTGATACGTGCGCAGGTTCGAGTATTCCATACGATACCGATCCTGAACGTACCGGTAAATAAAGGTGATGTGCTAACTACTGACATGGTGACATCGAGGCTGTTCGATGTGTCATCGTTGCGTCGTGAAACGTTGCGCAGTGTTGACAAAGTTATTGGCTATCGATTTAAGCGCCGGCTGGCGGCTGGTCGGGAAATCAGCTCTGCTATTCTTGCGGCGCCTTTGGTTGTATCAAAAGGTGACCAGGTCCTGATCAGCGACAGCAACGCGGTAATTGACGTACAACTCAAGGGCACTGCGATGTCCGGCGGTGAAGTGGGCCGAAAAATCAGTGTTCGCAGTAATTCCTCAGGTCGTGTAATTCAAACATGGATTCGTGGCCCGGGACTGGTTGTGGTTTCACCATAGCTTGAATAAAAATCAGTTTCATTCCAACCGTTTATCATGGACGAATATGATGCACACCATCGTTAACGAAAATCAGTTACTGACCCGGCTTACGCAGATGAGTGAACTGCTTGACCAGGAACGCAACGCAATTGTCAATGCAGATACAGATATGCTTGAGCATATCGCGGTTAAAAAATCCGAGCTGACCAATATACTGGCCTCAGTATCACCAGCGCTGCTCAATTCGATTAAGTCAGCAGCTGATGATGATGTCAGCGATATTCAGCAACAAATAAAAGATCTAATCGCCAAAAGCAGCGCAAGAAACTCAATAAATGGCAGTATGCTGACTCAAGCCAGAAACATGACCGAGAAGTCTATAGGAATACTTCTGAGTTGCTCCGAGAAAAACCCGGTTGAGCTATACGATGAGCATGGCAAGGTTCCGGATGCAGCTAAAAAACGTGCGCTTGGTGCAGCCTGATACTGCGTGACGATACCCATTTTTTGGAAGCGTGTTAAGTGGCGTGATGTAATCGTATGCACGGTTGCACGATAACTGCAACATTTACAGTAAAAATCCCTGTCAATATTGGAAGTGATGGGGATACTTTGTCTTGTGCAAAATAAAATTGCGCAGATCAACTAGCCTGAAGTCGATCGTTACCCCATGAGTTGAAGCTGTCTGAACGAGCGTGGCTGCAAATACTTAAGGATCGTTGCAAATGTCATTCATGGAACGAATGCCAATTCAAAAAAAGCTGGCCATAATGGTGCTGGTGCCGGTTTTTGGGCTTCTCTTCTTTCTCCAGCTGGAGATACGCCGTGAAGTATCGGTACGCAATGAGTCCGGGGTGTTACTCTATATTGCGGAAACCTCTGTAGCCATTAGTGCGCTGGTGCATGAGCTGCAAAAAGAGCGAGGAATGTCTGCTGGATTCCTCGGCAGTAAAGGCGCGAAGTTCGCCGATAAACTGCCTGATCAACACAAGCTGACAGACTCTCGAATAGATGAGCTTAGGCAGTTTTTGTCGGAAGCAAACAGCAAGCTGAGCGGGTCAGAAGTTGGACGTGAGTTTATCCGTTCACTGCGCGCTAGTGTCGATGGCCTTGAACGCGTACCTTCCATGCGAAAAGGCATCCTTGGACTGACAGTGTCCACCTCCGATGGTATTGGATTCTATACGTCGTTAAATGCAAACTTTCTAAACCTGGCCAATTTCATTGCTCGTCATAGCTCAACCGGACAGCTTGCCGGCGTGGGGGCCGCCTACGTGGCATTTTTGCAGGCTAAGGAACGAGCGGGTATCGAGCGTGCGGTGTTGGCAAATGTCTTTGCTCGGGATCAGTTTACTCCGGCACTGTATCGGCGATTCGAGGCCCTTGTGACAGTGCAGGATACCTATTTGTCAGTGTTTCGTAGTCTTGCTTCAGATGAAAATGTAGCGTTGCTCGATAGTGCGTTATCAGGAGCTGACATCGATGAGGCTCAAAAGCTGCGTCAGATCGCACGAGACAAAGCAGACACCGGTGGGTTTAATGTGGACTCCGCCTATTGGTTTTCTATGCAGACTAAAAAAATCAATAAGCTGAAGGAAATAGATGATCAGCTGGCGATTGATATAAAAAATGTTGCCGGTCAGTTGCTTGGCAAGGCAACTACCATGCTGATTATGCATATTGTGATCGCTGTGATGACCCTGCTGGTGGTACTGGCCATGTCCACAGTTATTGTACGTGGAATACTTAGAACACTTGGTGCTGATCCGATGGAACTCGACAGAGTGTTGAAAGCAATTGCTGCTGACAACCTCGATGTAGACCTTAAGCAGTCAAAACCCAGTACCGGAGTAATGGCCAGCGCGCAAATAATGCAAAATAATTTAAAACAGCGTATCAAAGCCGACCGTGAGGCGCTACAGGTTAATAGTCGTATCAAGCGTGCTCTGGATACAGTAGAGGGCAATGTCATGATTTCCGATACTGAGCATAATATAATCTATATCAATGATTCCATGCAGCCGTTCTTCGAAGTCGTCCAGACAGAGTTGCAGCGTAGCATCCCTCAGTTTAATGCCCGGAGTATCATCGGTAAGCCGGTTTCTATGTTTTTTGACGGGGCTTCAGGATCTTCTAACAGCATAGATTCGATTATCGCGGTCGAGCATAAGCAACTGGTTTTCGGCGATCTGACATTCGACGTGATTCTCAGCCCGGTATTCAGTGACGCCAGTACGCGGATAGGAACGGTGCTCGAATGGACTGACAGAACCAGGGAATTAAATGCCCAGAAGAACGTACAGGATGTAATCGATGCAGCCTGCGCTGGTGACCTGAGTGGCCGAATTGATGCCGGTAATATGACCGGATTTTTCAGTACACTTTCAGGTGGTGTCAATCAGATGCTGGGTGCCATTGAAAAGCTGATCAATGATATGAGTCGAGTGATGTCGGCGGTGGCTAAGGGTAATCTGGGGGAGTATATCGATAGCGAGTATCAGGGTTCGTTTCAAAACCTGAAAAACGACACAAACGCAACGGTTGCACAGCTGACACGCGTAATAAACCAGCTACAGGCGACATCCAGGCTGGTAAAAACCGGTGCCGGAGAGATCACACATGGCAACGCAATTCTTAATCAGCGTGCTGAGGAACAGGCTTCCAGTCTGCAGGAAACATCGGCAAGTATGACTGAGATGACCAAAACGGTAAAACAAAATGCTGAGAATGCGAAGAATGCAAACAATCTGGCCTTGAATGCCAGGGAGCAGGCGGAAGAGGGCGGGTCGGTGGTAAACCGCGCGGTAAAAGCAATGCTCGACATCGACAGTTCCAGTAAAGAGATATCAGATATTATCGGCGTTATTGACGAAATAGCGTTTCAAACGAACCTGCTTGCGCTTAATGCGTCAGTGGAGGCGGCGCGTGCGGGGGAACACGGGCGAGGGTTTGCTGTAGTAGCAAGCGAGGTCAGAAATCTTGCAGGGCGCAGTGCCAATGCGGCCAATGAAATTAAGGATATTATTCAGGACAGTAGTGTAAAAGTTGCCGACGGCTCCCGACTTGTCAATGAATCCGGTGAAATGCTGCAGGAGATTGTCAATTGTGTAAACCGGGTTACTAAAATCGTCGGTGAGATCAGCGAAGCCAGCCAGGATCAGTCTGTTGGCATTGATCAGGTAAATGGCGCGGTCACGATGATGGAAGAACTAACCCAGCAAAATGCGGCGCTGGTCGAAGAAGCCACTGCGGCGTCGGAGTCGCTTGGTAAACAGGCGACCGAACTGGATCAGCTGACGTCATTCTTTAACGGATTGAAGGATGTGAACATCGCGTCCAATGATGAATCTGCGCAACCCGTTGGTGAAGAACGTCGAAAGGAACCGCGTCCCTGGTCAGATGAGCAGGGTATAGAAGAGCGTAAATCCGCTTAAGCCGAGTAGGTTAAAACACTCGGGTGGCCAAAGCCCGGGTTATTTTTTTGTGTTTAGTGGAAAGGTAGCTTACAGTTTACGCTGTTAAAAAAGCAGTTGGGGAAAAATAGGCTGCAGGTAAAGTGTAAAAGTCTCAACTCGATTTGGCGTATAGTGTACGACAACATCTGAATCTGAACTTTTGTAGAAACCTTGACTTCATTTTATCGTCAATCCGTGACATCGGATACATGACGTTGGTATAATCCGAACAATGAACGAAGAAAAAAACCAAATCAAACCCCTGCAACGCCGAGTAAAACGCGAGGCCAACGGCAACTGGTCGGCGACAGTTTTCACAAACGACCTGGAACCAACCGAGGCCGGACGCTACCAATACAAAACAAGGTCACAGGCTCGCAAGGCGTTACTGAGTCACGAGATCGGTGAGGCGGGACGATTGGCATAGAGCTGCAAACGTTTGGATGCTTCGAACTTAGGCCATGACACGCATGGGTCAGCCGCGGATATATGCATCAGGAATGATACAGCAAGTATTGTCTGTCAGATCAGGTGCCGACTTTCACGTTAGCTTTTTCAGGTAACGTTACTTCAGCCAGCGGCTTGTTACCTTCAAACCTGGCTAGTGATCAGATCAGCAATAGAGGCCAGGGGTTTTACGTGCACCGCAGCGTCTAATTGTACAGCTGTGCCGGGCATACCCCAGACAACACTGCTTGATTCATCCTGAGCAATGGTAACAAAACCGCGGTTGCGCATCTCCAGTAACCCCTGTGCTCCGTCTTTACCCATCCCTGTCAGCAGCACGCCCATAGAGCCGTCTGTAGCCTCCCGGGCCACCGACTGGAACAGCACGTCGACGGATGGTTTGTGACGATTTACCGGATCTGCACTGCTTAGCCGACAACGGTATTCTCCGTGTTCATGGGTGATGTAAAGGTGGTCGGTGCCGGGTGCCACATAGGCGTGGCCCTGTTTTATAACGTCGCCGTCGCTGGCCTGCTGGATTTGCATGGCAGAACATTTATTAAGGCTGTCGGCAAACGGTTTGCTGAATGCGCCTGGTATATGCTGTACAACCACAGTCCCCGGCGTTGATGATGGAAGGCGTCTAAAAATTTCCTGCAACGCTATGGTGCCACCGGTCGAAGCCCCAAAGGCCAGAATTCTGCGAGAGTTTCGCGGCGAGCGGCTCAGGGTGGGATCAGTGGTGGTGCACAAGGCCATGTCTGACCGGGGTGTTAGTTTAGCCCGGTTTATCGACGCGGCAGTTGCCAGTTTGTCGTGCAGATCTCTGCTAAAACTGTCGATGCAGTGAGTGGACTGAAAATCCGGCTTTGGTAAAACATCGACGGCGCCAATGCGCAACGCCTCGAGAGAATCCGCAGTGCCGCGTGAGGTCAGCGAAGAAACCATTATTACCGGCATTGGCCTTAGCCGCATCAGATTACTTAGGAACTGCAGGCCGTTCATGCGTGGCATTTCGACATCCAGTGTAAGAATATCCGGGTTCAGCGTTTTTATTTGCTCTCTTGCTACGTATGGATCTTCTGCCGACCCGATAACCCTGAACGATGGGTGCTCGTTAATTATGTTGGTCAGAAAATGTCGAATAACGGCCGAATCATCGATCACCAGTACCGTGTAAACACGTGTCGAGGCTGTATTCAGAGCTTTCATCAGTCTTATCTGAGCCGGGCGTAACGACTATCGGGGTAACGTCGATTGCGCATCGTCGGCAAGCCTTGAATAAGCAGAAATTCCACTTCCGTATTCGTTCTCCTGCTTACTAACATGTTTGTTGTGCAGTGATCTGAGTCGTTTGACCATCACCTTGCCTGAATCTGTATAAAATCTGACACGCCGGCTATACGAGAGACCAACGTCTTTACCGGTTATCGGAATATTGTGATCGTGAAGATAGCGCGTAGTAAATTCTATGTTGCGCGCTCCAATTTCCTGTTCATTGGGAAACATGCAGCCGCCGCCGAATATCTTGGCCTCGCACTGTTTCGTGTTGGCGCCCTTTGCCACCATCGAAGTGACGAGTTGATTCATTGCATAGCTGCCGTAGTTATTTGAGTCAGCCGGGGCATCGGTGCCGTCGTCGACGCCTGGTAACATAAAGTGATTGAGACCGCCGACGTTGTGCACAGGATCTATCAGACACACCGCTATGCACGAGCCCAGAATGGTTGTTATACATTCACCGGCATCCGCCACGTATAGCGTGCCAGGCATTACCTGAACGATGTCGAGGCCGGTGGAGGCTTCATGAAACCGGGTGATATTCACCGACCCGGCAAGCCATGATCAAAGGACTTGAGCGCAGTAACTTCCGTGACGCGTTTGCGTTTAGGTTGCGGCATTAGTCGGTCAATGTCATACCAAGCGTGTCGGAAACCGTGTCAAAAGTTCTGGACGTACCCAGCCACTTTATCGGCACGTTTGCGTTCTTCAGGTTGTTGGTATAGGAAAGCAGCATTTGTGCGCTGGCTGTGTCCATGCCCTCAACGCCTGTTGCATCAAGCTCAATACCGATGGCGTCGAAGGTTGTCTCGAGTTGCGACTTAAGCTTCACTATATTATGGAAGCTGATATCACCGGCCAACAGAATTTTGTAGCTGCCATCGTGCTTTTCGATGCTGGAATTATCTTCCGGTTCATCATCATCGAACAATATCAGGAAGGAGTCTGAATTTTCCTCCTCTTCCACTACTGGCGCAGGTATATCGGGTTCATCTGGTTCATCATCGAGAAGAACGACGAATGAGCCATCGTCAGTATCGTTATTCGTATCAGCGTCACTACCCTCGGATGCAGATACTTGCTGTGGCCCTTCTGGCGCTTCCGGCGGTTCTGAATCAGTCGGCTCTGCGTCGGTAGTCTGTTCCGCTGTAGGCCCGTCTTCGTTGGAAGTCTCTTCAGGCGGCGCAGTGTCTTCGTTGCCGGTATCCACGTCTGTTGATTCCGGTTGGTCTTCGTTCTCTTCTGCCTGTTCGGCGGATTCAGCCATAACCTCTTCCTTTTCGCCAGCCTCTGATTCAGCGGGTTGAGCTGCCATAGAATCAGTGTCGGTTACAGTGGAATCTGTACCGCTGGCTTCTACGTCCGGTGCTGCGTCGGCGTCATTGTCTGCCTGGGCCACCTCGGAATCGCTGCTATTTTCCTCTACGGGAGTATCTTCCTGTACTTCGCTAACCTCTGCCGCTGCGACAGCATCGTCGGTGGCTTTTATTGCACAGGCAACAGTCAATTCCTGTTCTGTGTCAGTTGCCGTTTCCGCTTCGAATTGGGCCGGTGCCACGTCCGCCGTCTTTTTTGTTGATCGCCTTGTGGGAGCGGTCTTTACAGATGATTGTCTGGTCGCTGACACCTTCTTTTTTCTGGCGTTTTTTGGTGCAC
>CAYMFQ010000019.1:0-22769 GCA_964389335.1 uncultured Granulosicoccaceae bacterium | reverse complement strand
ACAGATGATTGTCTGGTCGCTGACACCTTCTTTTTTCTGGCGTTTTTTGGTGCACCGCTTTTAGTCGCCGTAGTCTTTTTCGATGTCGACTCTGACTTGCCTGTAGCAGAAGCCGTTGAGGCAGCTGCCCTTTTCTTTGCTACAGCCTTTTTCTTTGCTACAGCCTTTTTCTTAACCACGGATTTTTTCTTAACCACGGCCTTTTTCTTCACGGCTGATCCGCCTGCCGCAGTGCGGCCAGCAGCGTTTGTTGCTGCTTTCCGTGTAGTAGCTTTGCTGGCCACACGCTTCTTTTTAGCTTGCTTTGTGTCAGTTGATGATTTGCTGCGACTGCCGGATGCTTTTGGGGCTGCAGTTTTTTTTGCAGCAGCTGTTCGTGCCCTCGACGTGCTTCCTGTCGCTTTTTTGGTAACCATCGGTTGTCGTCCCTGATCGTTGTACGAAGACATTCTATTGGAGTATTGCGAGTCGGCGAGCGCCGCTGTTGTGACAGGGCGCCCGCCTGCAGTTTAATTGCCTTCGTTGGCTATGCTGCAGCGAACAACCGAGTCTCGCTAAGCCCTGCAATTATCGTGTTACTAACAGCATGTTCGGTCTGTGTGACTTCTGCCGCACGGACTCCTAGAACTCTTCCCAATTGGCGTCGGTATCAGAGTTCGATACCTTTTTACTAACAGGCTCATGCTGCGGTGAATTGGCAGACTCTTTTGGTGCAGGGTCGTTCTCTGTCAACGGTTTTGCCACAGCACCCTGTGACGCAATAGGTCTGGCAACTGGCGCCTTTTTTATCTGACCGCTGCCTTCGAACTTAAAGAACTGGATAAGCTCGACCAGGTTGTCAGTTTGCTCGGTGGTCGAGTGACTGGCAGCAGATGCCTCTTCCACCAGTGCGGCGTTCTGTTGTGTCGCTTCATCAAGATTGGTGATGGCCGTATTGACCAGTCCAATTCCCTCTGACTGTTCCTGGCTCGCTGCAGATATGTCTGAAACGATATCTGTGACTTTCTTTACCTGAGCGACAATGTCGTTGAGTGTCTTGCCTGATTCGTTGACCAGCTTAGCGCCATTTTCAACGCGTTTGACACTGTCCTCGATCAGGTCTTTAATCTCTTTCGCCGCAGTGGCGCTCCGGCCAGCGAGGTTTCTGACTTCACTTGCAACCACAGCAAAGCCGCGACCCTGTTCCCCGGCGCGCGCTGCCTCCACCGACGCATTCAAAGCCAGCAGGTTGGTCTGGAATGCGATATCGTCAATTACGCCAATGATATCGGCAATCTTGCGGCTCGATTCATTGATACCCTCCATCGCCTCTACCGCATCGCCTACGACCACACCGCCTTTCTCGGCTTCGTTTCTGGCTTCGACAGCCAGCTTGTGAGCCTTGATTGAGTTCTCGGCTGTTTTCGATACGGAAGCGGTCATTTCTTCCATGCTCGACGAAGTTTCTTCAAGGCTTGCAGCAGCGCGCTCGGTGCGCTGACTGAGATCGACGTTGCCGTTGTTGATTTCCCTGGCGGCCGTTTCAACCGTGTTAGCTACCACGGTGATTTTGGACATGACGTCTTTTAATTGCTCAATTGACAGGTTTGCATCGGACTTTACCGCGTCAAAGGTACCGTGATACTCAGTGGTGATTTTTCGCGTGAGATCACCGGTTGAGATTGCCTTGGCAAAGTCCTTCACGTCAGATACAAACCCCGATGTAACATCCAGTAGATCGTTAATATTCTGACACAGGTTGTGATTAGTGCCTTGTTTGTCTGACATGTTGATACGATCGACCAGATGGCCTTTTTCAGCGGCATTGACGATGTTGTCTACCTCTGTCATAACAGCTCGAGAGCGGGTTATGTCAGTCAATTCCACTGCAGTACCAACACGCTCATTGCCGGTAATGATTGGTGAAAATGTGACATCCAGTATGCGGCTTCCGATCTGGATCTCACAAGCATGCTTATCGCTCAGGTCAAGTATCTGCTGTTTCATGCCACTGCCAAACAGATTGAGTGCCGGCGTATTTAGCATGGCATCTGGCTGTGCACTGGGATTCACGCTCCTGACATCCGACAGGTGTCCGGCTATCCATTGCTTCATACTGCTATTAATGAATGTGATGTCCAGATCTGGCCCTGCGATAATCACTGGTGTTTTAATCTGGTCCAGACCCTGACTCAGTCGGGCCATGTTAGTCATGGTGACCTTGTCGTTTTCGTTGCGCTGAATCAGTTCACTTTGCATATTGGCCATTGAGGCAAGTATGTTCTTGTCTTTCTTATACGCGGTCAGATCACGTGACATATCGCCGTTGGCAACCTCGTTCGCAATGGCGATAAGCTCGGTTGGCTCGGTGCCAAGCTTTCTGAGGGTAGAGCGAATGACCCATGCCGCGATAGCGAGAGCAAACCCAATGGCGACGAGAAAAGCCAGCATCAATACATATCGGAAATGAGTCAGTGGTGCTAGCATTTGTTCTTTGGCAAATTCAATAACCAGATAGAAGTTCTTGCCAAGCACATCCATTTCGTTTATCGACTGTAAAACCGGTTCATTCTGGTAGTTAACACTGTTGCTTTCGAGTTGATTGGACGTGTCGATTTTTAACATGTTTTCAATGTCTGCCTTCATGCTCAGAATCGTGTTGTCTTCAACACCGGACATTTGTGACCTTAACAGTCCGTCCTCGCCAACCAGATAGGCATTAGCGTATTTGTCCGCATCGGTAGACGGTGTCACGATCTCGTTAATTTTGTCGACGGGCATTTGGAAAACCAGTACCCCCATCAGTTGACCATCACGATAAATCGGGCTCGATATAAATGAGGCGGGTGCTTCGTAGGAGGGCAGATAGAAAGCGAAGTCGGTTATTTCCGGGGTGCCGGAAGCGCCCTGGTCAAGGGCCATCCTGAATGACTCGGCGAGGCCCGAGTTTCTCAGCGTGCCGGAGGTCATTGGCAAACCGTAGTCCATCTCCTTGTAAACACTGTACACCACGGTGCCATTATTTGGTTCCAGCAGGAACACATCGTAGTAACCCCTGGAGTTCATCACTTCATTGAAGTACGGGTGATACTTTTTATGAGCACTGCTGTAGCTGGTTCCGTCATCGGAGAATTCCAGTGAGTTCTTTGAGCCGAGCGGGTTACTGTTTTCTGAAATATACAGGCTTTGTAATATCTTGCCGTTGTCAGTCGGTGCCAGAAGACTGCTGGTGTCAATACTGGTGCCGTTAGTCTCGCGATAGTTGGCGCCAAACTGTTGATCCAGGTATCGCAACACTGACGCCTGTGCAAATTCGACAGTGGAGTCGCGTCCTGGTCCGTTCTCGGAGATGAGCTCGAACTCCGCAGCGGCAGTACGGAACGACGAAGCGAAATCAGCCATGGCGTCTATTACCGCAGGGCTCTTGCTGAGTGTGCTGACATGTGTCTGAATGCCGGAGAAGTAGTCCTGAATCATTGTCTGACGCGCTTCCAGAATGGTTTCCATATTCTGGGAGGTCATGTTCAACAATTCTGTTTTGGCATTGTTGTACGCAAAGTAGGACACAGCACTCATTGGAATTAGTACTGCGGCAGCAAAGGAGATGAGTAAACTGGCTTTGAGTTTCATAATTAACTGTCCTTGTTAATTCTTCTTATAAGAGCGCTGGAAATATGAGCAGTCAGTCCTGACAACGCTCTCGGGCTGCCAATCAGGCGGCCGCTTGTTTTTCCTGTTGCTCGACGTCCAGAGACCATTCCGATGCGAGCTTGTTGATATCCAGGATAATGACCATTTTTTCGTCAATGGAGATTAACCCTTCAACAAAATCGTTGACCTGTTCGTTGCTTAATTCGGGGTTGCGCTGAATTGAGTCCACGTCAAATTTGTACACTTCTGATACAGCGTCCACCACCAGACCAATGATGTGTTCTTTGTCGCCGGAGTAGGCCTTCACGACGATAACAACGGTTGTCGAGTTAAACTCAGCGGAGCGCAATTCAAATTTCACCCGAAGATCGATGATGGGAACAATAGCGCCACGCAGATTGATTACTCCGAGCATATAGGCTGGTGCATCGGGGATTCTGGTGGTGCCTGACCAGCCCTGTATTCCCTGAACACTGAGTATGTCTACTCCGTATTCCTCGTCGCCCAGTATGAAGGTTAGAAACTCACCACTGGAGACCAGTTGATGGTCGATGTTTGTTTCGCTTTCCATTAGTTTTTCCTGATATTCCTTGTCCGGTGCAGGGCTTAGGCAGCCTCTGCCAACTGTGGTGTGTCGCGAGATATCTTTATTCGGTCAACCGTTTGCTGAAAACCCGCGACATCGAGAATCAGTGCCACACGGCCGTCACCAAGGATGGTGGCACCCGTCAGGCCCGGTACCTTTTTGTAGTTGTTTTCAATACTCTTGATAACAATTTGCTGTTGTTCGAGAAGTTCATTGACAAGAATGCCGAACTTTACATTTTCAGATTCCACAATCACCAGAATGTCTGCGGGGTTGTTGTTATCGACTTCCTCGATACCAAACGCATCAGTGGCCCTGACGACGGGAATGTACTGATCTCGCATTTTGAATACATCACCACTGCCGCTGACTGTCTTTATTTGTTCCTTGGTCAGTTGCACTGACTCAATGATTGACAATACTGAGATGACATACACCTCACTGCTGATTCGCACCAGTTGTCCGTCAAGAATAGCCAGTGTGAGTGGCAGGCTGATGCGTAGCGATGTGCCGGCGCCGGGGTTGGACTGAACGCGTATACGCCCGCCGAGGTCAAGTATGTTTCTGCGTACAACGTCCATTCCCACACCGCGGCCGGATACATCGCTAACCTGGTCAGCAGTCGAGAACCCGGCCTGAAAGATCAGGTTGTCGATACGCTCATCACTGAGCTCCTCGTTTGCCTGTACGATCCCTTTTTGGATCGCTTTGGCGAGAATTTTCTCTCGGTTCAGGCCGGCGCCATCGTCTTCTACCTTGATAATAACGTTGCCGCCTTCGTGCGCCGCGCTCAGGTGAAGTGTGCCGGTTTCGGGTTTACCGTTGGATACACGAACATCCGGCATCTCTATACCGTGATCAAGAGAGTTGCGCACCAGATGCACCAGCGGATCGTTTAGTTTTTCCAATACAGTTTTATCGACTTCGGTATGCTCTCCCGATACGACCAGGTCGATCTTCTTACCCAGTTTTGTACTTAGGTCACGCACCAGTCTCGGAAAGCGATTGAAACTCGAGTTGATTGGCAGCATGCGTATTTGCATGGCGCTTTCCTGCAACTCGCGAGTGTGTCGCTCAAGCTGGCTCAGGCCATCGCGGAGTTCCTTGAGTGAGTCCGGATCGTAACTGTCGCCAAATCGACGCAGCATGGACTGAGTGATTACCAGCTCACCGACCAGGTTAAGCAGTGAATCTACTTTGTCGATCGCAACTCGTATCGAGGCTGACTCACGGCTTTTGGTCGAAGCTTTATCGGCGTTAGCCGGTTTTGCTGCTTTTGGTTTTGCAGCGGGCTTCTCCGCCTCGACGGAACTTTCGGATTCCGCGGCGGTTTCCAGCGCATCATCGCTGCTTATGTCCAGATCACACTGTCCCTCTACCCAGGTAAAAACATCGCTTATCTGTGATTCCGTGCAATCGGACTCAAGCTGAAGCAACCAGCTAATATGCAGTTCTTCCGGGTCCAGCTCATCGAAGTCAGGTATGTTGGACAGCTTTGGTTTGACAGTGAGATCGCCGAGCGATTTCAGTTCCTTGAACAACAGTACCGGATCGTTGCCGGTACGTAGTATTTCCGTGCTTGGCGCAAAGCTGATTTTCCAGGTCTTTTTCTGACCGGCGGGGGCTGGTGCGGGCTGTTCGGCATCCTGTTTGGGTGCAGCCGGTGCCTCGCCACTGTCTGCCAGCAGGGCATGGATTCTGTCTTCCAGCGGTTTACGCTGCTCGGGCTTGTCAGGCTCATCGTTTTTTATGCCTTCGAGCATGGTGCCTATAAAGTCAACCGACTCCAGCAGCAACTGCACGTTTTCCTCGGTGACGTCGCGCTTGCCGTCACGCATTTGGTCCATGATCGTTTCCACACCGTGGGTAAACGACGATACCTCCATGAACCCAAACGTGCCTGCACCACCTTTGATCGAGTGTGCTGCTCGAAAGATGTCGTTGATCGTATCCAGATCAGCGGCACCAAAGTCGAGACTAAGCAGCCCGGTCTCCATTACTTCGAGGCCCTCAGCGCTCTCCTCGAAAAAAATGTCGTAAATTTCCTTTAGATCTTCATCTATTGCCATGATCGAGCTCTAAACCACTATTTTACAAGAATGGATGAATGCACATCGTCGAAGTATCCCAGTGCTTTTTCGAAAATCTGTGGCAGCGCTTCTGTATCAGGTAATGCAAACGCCAGTGCGGTGGGATTGATTAATTCAAAGTACAATATCGGGTCATCCTCAGTCTCCAGACACTCAGACAGGATGTTTGCAACATGGACGATTATCGCCAGCTGGTCAGTTTCTACATTCAGTTCACCGCTATGGTGTTTCGACAGACACAGTCCCAGCTGTGGCGGAAAGTTCCATTTATCCGCCAGTCGCATACCCACTTCTTCGTGTGTGAAACCAAATATGCTTCGTTCGGCCTCGACCACTCTCAGATCCGGGTACAGCTGACACTGTTCAAGTACAGCCATCGACTCAGACGGGTAGTGATAAAACAACGGCAGTTGACCTATGTCGTGCAGTAAGCCGCCGGTAAAGGCAGCCCCGCGAGAACAGCCGGGCAGCTCCCCGGCCAGTACTGAACTCAGGCACGCAGTTAACAGGCAGTGGTGCCAGTAGTGCTTTAACTCGATTACGTCGTTGCTTAGGCCACTGGTAGCATTACAGGCGCACAGAGCCAGACACAGGGAAGTAACCTGTTCGGTACCTACCAGTTTAACGGCCTCTTCGACACTACACACCGGATCACCAGAGACATAGTAGACCGAACTGTTGCAGACCTTAATAAGCTCTGAGGTAAGTGCCGGGTCCTGTCTGATCAGCGCCGCTATGTCGTTGATGTCTGCGAAGTGATCATCGAGTGTTTGCAATAGCGACGTAACCACACTGGGAAAAGACACCAGATGATCGGTGTCTTTGACCAGTTGATCGATATCGAGTACGGGCGCGTGCGACATGTTCGGTGTCGCGCGTTAGCGATAAGAGACGAGGTGTGCAGCGAGGTGAAGCTGTGAGCCGATGCTGAGAAGTCTGAGCTTTGGTATTTGCACGGGACCATCCTTGTCCGTTTATGGGCTAATTCTGTACGCCTACATCTGTACTGCTGTGACCAGTGGTCCGCAATCCCTATCTCGGTATTGACGGAGCCATAGAATAATTCTTTAGATTTGTTGCAATTATCGTAACTATCCTGAACAGGATTGCTGAATTCACTTCGCAAAAAGCGTAAAGAATCCGAACAAACGGCCGTTATTCCCGGCTCCAAAGTTAAACGAAGTCAAGGAATGACGGAATATGCACGCTCAAAGCGAAGATCTTTTCGCGCAGAAAATAAGCTCTGCTGATTTCAAGCGAATACGTTCGCTTATTTACGAGCACACAGCAATCGTCGTTCCAGAAGATAAAAAAGATTTTGTCCGCTCGCGTATTCTAAAACGCATGCGTCATATCAATGTATCGACGCTAAGCCACTACTGCGATCTGGTGGAGTCCGGCAGAGAACCACTCAGTGATTTTACCAGCCAGGTAACCACCAACCATACTCACTTTTTCAGAGAGCGGCACCATTTCGATACGCTGGTGGATCATTTGCGTGAGACCGGATGCGCCAACAAAGTTATCTGGTCATCTGCATGTTCCTCTGGCGAGGAGCCCTATTCAATTGCTCTCACCATACGAGAGAACTTCCCAGATGCATGTAATGGTTCGCTGAAAATAATTGCCAGTGATCTGGACGAGCGGGTGCTCGATGTTGCTCGCACGGGTGTCTACACGGAAAAGCGCGTGGAGATGCTGTCACGGAGTCAGAAAGCACTCGGATTCATGCGCGGTCGGAATGATATGGCCGGAACCGTAAAAACCAAGGACTGGATGAATGAGATGATCGAGTTTCGTAAAGTTAACCTGATGGATACACTGAACCTTGGTCATAAGGTAGACGTAATATTTTGCCGAAATGTGGTTATCTATTTTGATCAGCCATCGAAGATTAAATTGTTTGCGAAGTTTGCAGATCTGCAGAAAACAGGTGATCTTCTCCTTATTGGTCACTCTGAAAGTCTTAACGGAATATGCAATGCATATAGATGTTTGGGCTCTACGGTATATCAACGTTTATAGATAAAAATGAGAGGTGTGAGCTTAAACCTTTCTGGTTAAAACGAAGGTCCACGTATAGCTTGCCGTTATAAATACTATGTGTAATCTAAACTGGTGCAGTTTCAGTTATGTCAGTTACAGGTAAACTAAAGATGTTGCGGCGGGAACCGCAATATGATCAGTAGGCTAATTGTGAAGAGGGATTTTCATGAAGATACTAGTTGTCGATGACAGCGTCGCCATGCGCTTGATGATAATAAAAACACTTCGACAAGCTGGATTTGGCGGAAACGATGTGGTGCAGGCTGCAGACGGAGTGTTAGGTTTGCAGGCAGCAAACGATGAGAATCCGGATCTTATTCTGTGTGATTGGAACATGCCGAATATGACCGGAATAGAGATGTTAAAAGCACTTCGTGAGGCGGGCAACGAAGTAACCTTTGGGTTTATCACGACAGAGGCGGCCCCGCAGATGAGAAAGTTGGCCAAGGATAATGGCGCAAAGTTCTTAATCTCCAAACCTTTCACCGTAAAAATGTTCGAGGAAGTCCTCGGCTCAGTCATAGGATAAATGGAAATGTCTTTAAAGTGCGCGGAACCGAGCGAAAAATCCATACAGGAGATGCTGGAAAGCCTGTATGGTGAAGGAGTGGTGCTCAGTGATTCAGGTCCGGTCGAAGTGGCAGCCGGATTTGTATATAACTATATAGATGACGAAGACAATAGCGTCGCTGTGCTGGTTGCGGATCCAAGTCTGGTTGCCAACGCGGGCTCTGCAATGATGATGGTGCCGGCGGGCGCTGCGGCAGAGGCTGCTGAAACCGGTGAGCTCTCAAGCATGATGCTTGACTGCTACTATGAAGTGGCGAATATCTTGTCACGCGCCATTATGGACGATAATTCAGTGCATCTTCGGCTCGAGAAAATGTACACGCCTGGCGAAAATGCTGATCTGATCGAGCGTTACAGCGGCGATTGTAAGCAGGTATCTTACAATGTCCAGGTTCCGGAGTATGGTGACGGTAACATGACGTTTATTCTCACCTAACCTGTTACCCACCTGACCCCGGCGGCGAATTTCCCTCACGACAGTTATTGGCCTGCTGCCGGGGCAGGTGTATAACTCCCTGTTTTTCGTTGTTTATGTTGTACCCTCCTGCCTTGTATTCTTTTACTTCTGTATTACCTCTTTTACGGCACCACGTATAACCAGCGTTTGGGTGCCCCTCCATTCCTGTTTCCGACAAACATCAGTCACCATTTAGCATTGTTAGATGCCGTTCTCCGCTGTGCGGCGTGGTATCTATTTTTGTGATGGCGGTCGCCAAAAGGTGGTTGCAGGATAAAATAGCACTAAAGAAACTGTAGTAAGTTTCGGTAATGGCATATCACTTGATTGAGTTACTTGAGTGAAAACCGCATTAGTGGTTCTCACAATGGAGAAATAATCAAGGGAATGCGTACCAGTGCAAAAATATATCCGGTGTTTCCACCGTCTGTTGCCCGTACTCGCAGGTACTGCGCTTATGGCGTGCAACTCATCAGGCTCCCCGCCTGCTGAGGACAGTGTCGAAGAAAGACCAACCGTTGTATCTTCTGATGCCGTCACCATCAGCGATGATCCGGAACCTGCGCCTGATGATTCGGCGACGGTCGATACCGGCGAAGTCGATGACAACACCGATGGTGAGATTCGAACCATTGATGATTTGCTTGCTCACCTCGATGCAAAAAATAACGATACAGGCACCGGAACTGATGAGGTCCCTGCGGACGATCCGCTGAGCGACTCGCAGAATAATCCGGCGCCTGCCGACACACCCCAACCTGAAGACACGACCCCGTCAGATCCCGCTGACACAGCTCCGTCAGATAATGATGCACAGGATCCTGTTGTCACCGAGCCGGACTCTGAGGATCCGGCGGTGCCTCCTGTCACTGATGCTTCTGAAGGGGATACGCCAGCGTCTGAGCCAGCTGATAATAATGATGCGCAAAGCCCTGCGGATGAAACACCCGCGGTGCCGGATACGGTAACCCCCGAACCGGAAGTGCCTGATACATCTGAACCCGGAGTCGACGACCCTGTGTCAGACGGCGCTGACGATCCGCAGCCGCCACTGAACGATGAGACGATCGATCCGACGGAAGGATTCGCGTCTGCCAAATCTGAGATTGTTGTTGATTGTGAGCAGCGCCTGCCTTGCACTGCCAGCAACGCCGACGGTGCCGTTTCCGTGGTGGTGGAAAATGTGTATCGGCATCCCGAGAACCAACGCCTGGCCATAGCACTGTCGGTAACGGCCAATCGCGATACCGCATTGCGGTGGGATAACGACATTACCAGTACCGACGATATTGCCACCACCTATAACGGTACCAGTCGTGAGTTCAGTGGTTTCTATCAGTATGATCGCGACAATGACATGGTGACATTGCTCGCGGGCACCACGCTGCTGGTCGTGCAGCATTTTCGCGAGATGCCACTCGACACCACCGTGTCACTGGTGCGTTTCGATACAGGCTACATCGAGGCAGGAGTGCGCACCGCACTGCAGTTTTCCAACATGCCGCTCGACCCGGTTCTGGGTGACATTGTCGATTGCAATAATCAGGTGCCCTGTAGCTGGGTGTCTACCGATCAGTCGTACTCGGTCAACGTAATTAAGGCAAGTGGCCTTTGGCAGACCGGTCGTCTGCGGGTTGACTTTGAGGTACGCGCAACTGTCGGGCTGGCGCTGAATATGTTCAGCTCTGATCCGGTTGTCGGTAACGATGGGTCAGTCTTTACACCGCGTACACACAGCCTCAATGGCACATCGGACTACCAGGAGTTTACGGCACCGCTGATAGCAGAGGGGGTGCTTACGGGCTATCAGGACTTTCTTAAAAATGCTGATCGGCTGACCACATCACTGATACAGGTCAGGCTTGGTATGACCAGAGTCGATGCGCCCGGTGCCGGCTCCCCGGTATTTAGAAATTTACCTTTGGAATAACTGACAGGCGGAACATGGAATGTCAAATCTAGTCGATACGAACACGCTTCTGTCGCAACTGCGCGTTGCCGCACATCGTGCCGGGTTATCCGGTGCGACCACGGAAGAGATCCCGTCTACCGGTGCTGCCGAGTTTGCAGAGGCACTTAAACAGGGTATTCAAAACGTCAACGCCAGACAACAGCATGCCGCAGGCATGGCGGTTGATTTTGAACGCGGCGTGGAAGGGGTTGAGCTTTCGCAGGTGATGGTTGAGATGCAAAAGGCACGGATATCTTTTGAAGCCCTAAGCCAGGTGCGAAACAAGATGATCACTGCATACAAAGATATTATGAACATGCCGATTTAGGCGTCTGCGCGGCGGAACTGCGGATTGCTAACGCGCAGTCCCCCGGCCGCGTTGCACAAGCGTGTGGTTGGCACGTTTAAGAATAAAAATGATGTGATATGTGATCAGAGTAAGGACAGGTCAACATGGATATGGTTGAGGGCAATAACAGCACCGCCGCAGTGGCGTTTCAACAGCTGGCCCGCGGAATCAGAACCCCGCAATTTGGTTCTCTGGTGGCTTTGGCTGCGGTGTTTACATTGGGTATCGGGCTGATTCAACTGGCCAAAAAACCCTCGTTTGTTCCACTGTACAACGCCTCGGAAACGCCAATAGATGCAAGCCAGGTGGTCGGCACACTGGGCGCGTCGAGTCTTGAGTATCGCATCGATCCGGCATCCGGCATGGTGCTGGTGCCGAGGGCGGAGTTACAGAAAGCGCGCACGCTGCTCGCCTCTGATGGTTTTGGTGCGCCGGCTTCTGTTGGTCTTGAATTGTTGCACAACGAGCAATCGCTCGGCACCAGCCAGTTTATGCAAAACGCACGTTATCACCATGGTCTGGAAACCGAACTCAGCCGCACCATCAGTCAGATGCGCAACGTAAAACAGGCGCGCGTGCATCTGGCTTTGCCAAAACAGTCAGTGTTTATACGCAACAGAGCCAAGGCTTCGGCGTCGGTGATGGTGCATGCCATGCCGGGGCGGGTTATCGAAACCGGACAGGTTGCGGCGATAGCCAATATCGTGGCTTCCAGTATTCCGTATCTTGAGTCTTCGGCGGTGACGGTTGTTGATCGCTGGGGGCGGATGCTGACCAGTGGCGCCAACAGTGCCGAAGATGAGTTGACACGTACGCAATTTGACTACACACGCAAACTTGAAAACCTGTTGAGCAGCAGAATTGAATCTTTGCTTGAGCCGATTATCGGTGCCGGTAAAGTCAGGGCTAGTGTTACTGCCGAAGTCGATTTTACCAGTGATGAACAAACCGAAGAGTTGTATCAGTCTGACCCTGAAAACGTACGCAGTGAAGAGACACGCAAGTCATCGCAGGCAGGCAACCCCAGGCCCACAGGTGTAGCCGGTGCGCTTGGCAATCAACCGGGTGCCGCAACACCGGAGGGTCCGGCCGCGGGTGAATCGGGTGATGAATACGCCACGCGCAATTATGAGCTTGATCGCACGGTACGCCATACGCGCCGAATGCCTGGCAAAGTACTGCGTCTGTCTGCTGCGGTACTGATTGACCAGCCGCAGGATGCCGAACCCGCTGCCGCGGCTGAAGGTGAGGCGGCTGATCCGGCCGGTGTAATAACAGACGAATTACTGCAGGAAGTTACTCAGCTGGCGCGTGAGGCCATTGGTTTCGATGAGGCTCGCGGCGATAGTGTGTATGTCATACAGCGTCCCTTCCAGTCTGTTGAGGAAGAGGTTGTCGAACCTGAATCAACGCCCATATGGCAACAGTACTGGTTTGCCGATGTACTGAAACAGCTCGCCATTGGTATAGCGCTGCTGGTGCTGGTATTTAAGGTTGTACTGCCGTCGATAAAAACACTGCGCACACCGGCTGCGGCGACCGCCGCCGGTCGGCTGGAAAGTGGTGCTGGCAAGAAGCGCAAGGCGCTGGCGGCCTCGGATGATGATGAAGAGGACGAAGACAGTGTTGGAGAGAACGTAAAAAAATACGGGGATATTCTGAACGTCGCCAAAGCGCTGGCTGAAGAAGACCCGGCACGCGTGGCCAGAGTGGTCAAAGAATGGGTGGGTGACACAACGTGAGTGAAGCTGACAAAGAACAGGATGGTGCAGCGTCTGATCCTGCCAAAAAACTGAGTGGCCCCGCCGGGGCCGCCGTGTTGTTGATGGCCATGGGTGAAGAAAATGCGGCCAGTGTATTAAAGCACCTCAAGCCGGAAGACGTGCAGGTAGTCAGTGCCGCGATGGCGGAGATTGACTCTGTATCGCAAAAGCAGATTGCTGTTACGCTTGAAGACTTTGCCGACAAAATAAAAAGCCAGTCATCACTCGGTGCCAAATCGGGTGAGTATCTTGAAAATACACTGGTGCGTGCGCTCGGTAAGGAGCGTGCCGTCGGTGTTTTGTCTGAGGCCAACCGCGAAGGCCTGGCACCGTCGATGGATGCACTGAAGTGGATGCCTGATCGCGTCGTGGCCGGCATGGTGAAAGATGAACATACGCAGTTTATATCCATTGTGCTGAGTTATCTGGATGCGGAAAAGGCAGCGCGAATTGTCGAGTGTTTGCCCGAGAAAAAGCGTTCGGATCTGATGGTGCGGATATCGCGGCTGGACTTCATCCACCCGACCGCACTGGCTGAGATTGATCAGATTCTTGAACAGCGTATTAGTGATCGATTTGAAATTGAACTGGCTGCGGCCGGTGGCATTCCGGCAGTTGCGGCCATTCTTAATGGCGTATCCACCGCTGAAGAAGAGAAAATACTGGCGCAGCTTGCCGAGGTAGACGAAGAGCTGGCAGAGAAAATACGCGACAACATGTTTGTATTTGAGAACCTGCTTAAGGTTGATGATCGCGGTATTCAGAGTCTGTTGCGTGAAGTGCCAAGCGACCTGCTGGTCAAGGCACTGAAAGGCACCAGTGACGAAGTGCAAAAGAAACTGTTCGACAATATGTCGCGTCGCGCTGCCGTGTTGTTAAAAGACGATCTCGATGCCAGCGGACCGATGCGTGTTGCCGAGGTGGAAGAGGCGCAAAAGGAAATTCTCACCATTGCGCTCGGCATGGCTGAGGAAGGCAAGATAAGCCTGGGTGGCAAAGATGACGACTTCCTCTGATGGAATCACTCGTGATATCTCCGCAGAGGAAGTCACTCCATGGCAGCCGCGCAGGCTTGATGAATTCGCTATTGGTGCAGCCCCGACGCTTGAGGAGAAACTGGAAGCCGCCAGGCAGTCCGGTTATCGCGAAGGCTACAACGTGGCGACACTTGAAGGCGAAAAAAAGCAGTCGCTGCAAACAGCGCGTGTTAACGAGCTCTTGCGTTATCTCGGGCAGCCGCTTGCCAGCGTTGATGAGGCACTGAAACAGTCAATGTTGTCACTGGCTGCAGAGATGGCTTCGCATATTATTGCCCGCGAAATAGGTACCGACATCGATTACTATCGCACGCAACTCGATCAGCTCAGTGATCAGCTGCCCGCGCAGGTGCGCATCAATGCACTGCGTATGCGGCCCGAGAAAGCGCGTGAGTTACGTACCATGCGGGAAGCAGCTGAAGACGACACGCTGCCTGAAGTGGTCGATGATGCTGAACTGGCAGGTGATGTATGCCTTGCCTGCTGGCAGGAGTCAGCGGTTGATATATCGTTACGCGGAAGGCTGGCAGCGATTGTTCAGTCGTATTGTGGAGACAACACCACCGAGGCGCTGGC
Source organism: uncultured Granulosicoccaceae bacterium (assembly GCA_964389335.1). Classification (GTDB taxonomy): domain Bacteria; phylum Pseudomonadota; class Gammaproteobacteria; order Granulosicoccales; family Granulosicoccaceae. The sequence continues at coordinate 7,714 of CAYMFQ010000019.1, read as the reverse complement.
AATTGATTCGGCGCGGGCAATTGATTCAGCACCGGTAAGTAACGATGCACAGCCCAACAGCGATGCTACCTCCACAGTTACAGCGGTGGACAATGAATCCGCAACATCTGCACAGACAAAAGTAGAGCCGCCGACTACAGACGCGCCGTCTGGCGCTGATGAAGTAAATCCGTCTGATCATGTCGAGTCCTGACGTGCAGCAATTCGCCAAAGACTGGGCAGGTTTTTTGACGCAGTGCGGAGAGCATCTCGCATCCGGTAACACCCGTCAGTCACCCATGTCCACCGAGGGCCGGTTGCGTCGGGTGGTTGGATTGACGATGGAGGCATCCGGTTGCGAAGCACCCGTTGGCAGTCGTTGTCGTATTGCGGGGCAACAGGGCTTTATTGAATCGAAGGTGGTTGGGTTTGACGGTAACTATTTGTTTCTGATGCCGGTTGATCACACCCGTGGGCTACAGGCTGGTGCCCGTGTAATACCGAGTTCGAAACCATTTGTAACACCAACCGGCCATCGGTTGATTGGTCGTGTCATTGACGCAACCGGTAAGCCCATTGACGGTTTGGGTGATCTGGTGCCGGGGCCGCAGCGACCACTGTACTCAGAATCGCAGAACCCGCTGTTAAAAAGCCCTGTCAACAAGCCGCTCGATCTCGGTGTTCGTGTTGTCAATGCGCTGTTGCCTATTGGCAAGGGCCAACGCATCGGCCTGTTTGCAGACAGTGGTGTTGGTAAAAGTCAGTTGCTGGCCATGATGACGCGAAACGCTCGCGCTGATGTTGTTGTAATCGGTTTGATTGGTGAGCGTGGCCGAGAGGTACAAACTTTTGTTAACGATACGTTAGGCGATGAAGGCAGAAAAAACTCAGTAGTGGTGGCAGAGCCTGCCGACAGCACATCGGTACGGCGTATACATGGCACCGAGATGGCCTGTGCCATTGCCGAAGATTTTCGTCAGCAGGGGCTTAACGTATTGCTGTTGATCGATTCATTGACACGCTATGCACAGGCGCAGCGCGAACTCGGCCTGGCAATGGGTGAACCTGCAACAACACGTGCATATCCACCATCGGTGTTTCAGGCGATTCCGCAGCTTGTCGAGCGTGCCGGCACACATGCTTCCGGTGGTTCAATAACCGCAATTTATACGTTGTTAACTGAATCTGACGGACAGTTTGATCCGGTAGCGGAGTCAGCAAGGGCGATACTCGACGGGCACATTGTGCTATCGCGGGAAATCGCAGAAGCGGGCATTTACCCGGCTATCAATCCGTTAAAGTCAATCAGCCGTCTCGCCACGGAGTTGCTCGAGGAACCGCAGCAACAGTCTGGCTTACTGATCCGGCAGTTGTATTCAACCTATCTGGAAAATCGCGATCTGATTCAGACCGGCATGTATCAGCCTGGTAGCTCCGCACTGACTGATTTGTCGATACGTGCGTGGCCCGTGATTCAGGACTTTATCCGACAGCCGCGTCATTTAAAGGTCACCCGTGAAGAGGCGCTGAGTCACTTGCTGAGCATCGCCACAGACTTTGCGCAGTCCACTGAGTCCATGGCAGAGGCAGGCTAATGAAAAACGCAAAGCCGCTTGTGCGGTTACAGCGCCTTATTGATATCAAGCAGCGCAATGTGAAGACCAGTCAGTTGCATCTGCATCAGCAAAAGATAGAACTTGATCAACAGCTTCAGCGCCTGATTTCGTACCGACAGGAATATGTAAAAACCCTGATGGCAGGTAACACCTCGCCATTGCAGATGGATGACACTCAGCGGTTCTTACGCAAGCTGGAAACCTCTATCGAGGACACCAGAGTGGCGCTATCCAACCAGGCGCAGTCAGAGGCCGCGTTGCAGGCGGTGGCTGTCGCACTGAATTCTCAACAAAAATCCGTTGCGCGGCGTATGGCGGCTGTGGCAAATGCTGGCGCAGATGCGGAAGAGGCCGCGCCGTCGCTTAAGAAAACGGCATACGAAAGAAAATAACAACTAACGTCGGCACGAAAAAAGTGCGGCCCTGCGCCAATATGGCGCGCTTGAAGACCGTTGTATAGATTCGTTCAGAGCATAAAAACCAGGAATAGTAAAGTTGGCGAACTTACCTTCGAGTCCGCAGGCAGTGGCTTTGAATTTGCAACAACGACTTCTGATAAGGGTGACGTACTAACCTGACGCAATAACCATCAGGACGTTGACGGGTATCTGCCTGTCGAGGATTTATAATGGATTATGTTTCAAACGCTGTGCAGGCCACGTCCGGCTCGACGACATCAGTCGTTCCCGGATCGCAGAACAGCAACGCGGCCAGCTCCGGCATATTAAACTTCAATGGTTTGCTGCAAAACGCCACTGCTGCACCAGTAGCGGCCGCAGGCCAGGAAGCGGCAGCCGGCCAAACGGCGGCCACGCCATTGGCACAGACCGCAGCCGTCACTGCCAACCCCACCGTACAAAGCGCTGTCGGACAGGCACTCGCCGGTGATACTGCCGCTCGAGTCACTGACACGGTTACGCTGTTAGCGGCGAATACCCACCCGTTGACTTTGGTAAGCACAAAACTAAACCAACAAACGGTTGACGCAGATGCTGTGGCAGAAGATGCGGCAGTTGATACTTTACAACTTACCGGTGACGAGCCTTTACCGCAGGGAGCTACCACGCCTCAGAACCTCGACAAACATCTGCTTGTTGATGCCAAAGCAGGGGCTGCGGCACAGGTTGCGCAGATTACCGACCCCAATACCAAGCTTGCGGGGGCAGCAGACGCGATAACCGCGGACCGTGGCGCACATAAACTAACACCGGCAGCCGACATTGTCGTATCCGCACGAGGTGCCCGCGTTGAACCGGTTGTGACGCAAAGTCTGATGCCATCGGCATCGGTAACGACCACTGCAGCTGTCGCGAAGGAAGCGGGTGCTGTTGGTTTATCCACCGGCTCTACGGAGCAACCGATTACCGTAAACACTGATGGTAAAACACTACCTGCACAGATATTTGTCCACGGACGTGCAGTGGCTGATGCCGCCAATACGGACCCTGTGGCCAGAGTGACTCCGGTCATCGGTAACTCTGCAGATGCGCGTGCACAGTCTGCACCTGCGGCGCAGGAAATTGCCACCACACAGGTCAGCAACAGTAACGTAACAACAGCGCTGTCGACCAATGCTATCGCACATGGACTGGTTGCACGCCAGCGCAACAGTGCCGCCAATGATGAATCTGCCAGTCAGATTTCACGAGGCGGCAATGAAGCGCGGCTGCTTGAGCTCAATGGCGTACGAACAACGCGAGCGATACCCGCAGATGATGCAAGAGCGCCACTGGCCATTACTGCGGCAGGTGACGAACCGGTGCGCCACATCAATGCGGTGACACTGGCTGCCACCCGTGAAAACCAGTCTTTACGTGCTGCGATACCGGCGGTTAATCAACAGCAGGTAACCGCACGTGCCAGTGGTGTTGAGATGGCTCAAATAAGTTCGGTTGATTTTGCAGCGGCTCAGATCGAATCAGCGCCGGCGTCTCAGGGTGTTTCCCGAATTTCGATTCTTGAACCTGGCTGGACTAACCAGCTGGGCAGTGACCTGCGCGCGCTGGTAACACGCGGTAGCTCTACAACACAGGTGCAGGTATCACCGGCGGAACTGGGTCCACTGGACATTGAAGTCAGTGTCAATCGTCAAGAGTTGAGTGTCAGGATTCTTGCCATGCATGGTCAAACGCGGGAAATGCTGGAAGCAGCTCTGCCTCGTCTGCGTGAATATCTGGGGCAGAACTACGCCAGTGTTGATGTATCTGTCGGCACCGGTTCCGGTAACTCATCATCCGGTTCATCGGCGCACAGCCACCATAGTAGTGGTCAGGCAATGGCAATGATGTCTGATGCACAGGACGGCCTGCGTGACTCTGGCGCAACTCGTGAATCCGAAAGTAATGACAACACGACAGATGCAGAAGTGCCAGTCGAATCCGACACACCGGTACCCGTAAATGCACCGAAGCCTGCACGCGGACTGGTTGACGCATACGCATAATAACTATCAGGGATAGATAGATGAAAAACATAATTTTTATAGCGGTCGGTGCGATATTAATTATCGCTATATCCGTGGGGACATCAGTTGTAGTCACTGGCATGATGAGTGAGCCACCGGCCGCTGCAGCCATGGAAGAGGCCGAGGTCGAAGAGGTTGATTCCGACGACATCTACTACTACTCCGTGCAACCCGAGTTTGTAGTTAACTACGGCAAAAATGCCAGACCACGTGTATTGATGATGGAAATGTCAGTGGCATCGGATCAGGAATCAACGGCCGATCTGCTCGACCGGCACGGGCCGGAGTTAAGAAATAACGTTCTTATATTACTCGCAGAGCAAAAAGGTGCGGGACTCGAAACCTCCGAGGGTAAGAATTCATTGCGTGAGGATATAAAAGCTTCAATCGAAGCAATGCTGGTGCGACACGGCAGCGACGCCAGGGTCACTGATATATTTCTGACCCGTTTCGTCACACAGTAGCGACAGGCATAACAGGTCATGGCAGACGACGCAGAAAACGAAGAACAAACCGAAGCGGCGGAAGATGCTGAAGCGTCGGTTGACGGTGCACAGGAAGCCGCTGCCGGCGAAGCCGATGACAGCGTGTCTGAAGACGATGCAGCGGCAGCTGCCGATGATTCCGCGCCTGTCAGTAACGTTATACCGATTGATGTGTTTGAACCACTGGGTCGCTACCAGAGCTATCTTAAAGTTCTGACCACCTGTGTCACTGAGATGGCGGATGAGGCGGCCGGACTGGTCGGCAATTACCTGCGGCGTCCGGTTACTATCAGTATGGGTGATATACGGGTTATCGGACAGGCTAACTGTCAGCCTGAAAATAGTTTGCTGAATGGTCGACGGGATTTTTATCACGCAGAACAGTGTGACGGATACTTCTACGTTGGCCTGACAGATCAGATGGTGGGCTACCTGGTTGAACTGTTCTACGGTGGTGCGGTTGAAACACTCAGTGTCGAGGCGGCTTCACCTGGTTGTTTATCCGAGGTGCGAATGCGCCGCGCTGTTGGCGAGTATTTCAGTCAGGCGCTGGCCACGCAACTGGTAACGGATGCGCCGGCCAGTACCGAAAGTGCTGAGCAGATGCGCTCTATTGGTGAGCAGGAACTTATTAAACAGCAGTACAGTCGTTCAATGCTGGCGGTAATGTTGCTGTTGGAGTCGGATGGACTGAAATGTGAATTGGAAACGGGATTCTGTATCAATTTACTGGAAAAAGTGTTGGGTGTGTCATTTTCCAGTAGTGAACCCGTCGCAATTTCAGATGCCCGGTGGAGTAATGAACTGCGCAAGTCCGTTGCAGACTGTGATCTGGAATTGCGTTGCACCATGGCAGAACTACCAGTGAAGCTGGGGGATGTACAGAAATTTAAAGTTGGGGATTTTATACCGCTTGCGGACCTTGATTCGGTCATATTTTCAATCAACAGACGCAAGCTTTTCCAGGGACAATTTGGAGTTGTGGATGAAAAACCGTCAGCAAGTTTCAAACGTTGGATCTGATGTACAACAGTATTCGGATCACCTGGAATCTCGTGTGATTAACGGATATCGGTGATGGGTCAAGAGGCAGAAAAAGAAGAGTCAATAAACTCTGAACCACCAGAGGCCGCTGCTGATGCAGCGAACGATGCCTCCGCGGGTGCAGACGGCCTGGACGCGGTAACTGCGCTACAGGCCAGCGGCACGCTGGATATGATAATGGATATCCCGGTGACATTATCCATGGAACTGGGGAGAACCAAAATCAGCATCAAGGATCTGCTGGAGATGAAAGCCGGCTCGGTCATTGAATTGCAGCGGACCGCCAGTGAGCCCATGGAAATCCACGTCAATGGTACGCTGGTGGCGATGGGTGAGGCGGTTACAGTTGGCGATAAATATGGCGTGCGTTTGACGAGCGTGGTTAGCGCTTCAGAACGTCTCGAAAAGTCTACCGGTTAGGCTGCACAGTGTGAACGGTAATCATATTCGACAACAGGCAAGCGAGGTATAGCTATTTAACCAGAGCCGCTCCATGAAGGCAGCTCTGCCAGGTCAGACTGTCACAGGGTTACTCCGGGCAGTCACCATTACTTAAAATTCAGGGAATGTATTTGTGTTTGCTACGGAATCAGCGCCAGGTCTCGCTATAACGGGCATCACCGGTGGGTATCTGCTAAAACTCATTGTTGCGTTGGGCAGCGTGTTGATAATCTTTATGCTGCTGGCGTTTCTCACTAAAAAATTTCACCGCTACGGACAGTCACATAACCGCAACCTGTCAGTGCTGAGTACCATGTCAGTCGGTACGCGTGAGCGTTTGATGCTGGTGCAGGTCGGCGAAGCGCAGCTGTTGTTGGGCGTCACGCCCTCGCGTATTGATAAATTGTTTGTGCTTGACAAACCGTTGCCGGGCAGCGATCAATCCGCCACCGATGCGTCGTCAGTCGATACCACTGTCGATTCCGCATCCACTGACTTCCGCCAAAAGCTAAATCAGTTTATCGGTAATAAAGGTTCTGCCGTATGAACCGGATACTGCTATTTGCTGTTTTGCTGCTGATGCCGGCGCTGGGCGAGGCTCAGGATGGCGGCTTCACCGCCTTTTCCATCACTAATGACGGTAACGGCACACAAACCTGGAGCCTGAAGTTACAGGCGCTGGCTTTAATGACAGCGCTCACGTTACTGCCAGCCTTTCTGTTGATGATGACTTCGTTTACGCGAATTGTCATTGTGCTGGGTATTCTGCGCACGGCTATCGGCACCGCTCAAACTCCTTCCAATCAGATCCTCATCGGCCTTGCGCTGTTTCTGACGCTGTTTATCATGCAGCCGGTTCTGGACCCGGTGTGGCACAACGCTGCAAAGCCTTATATGAACGACCAGATTGGTGTGGAGGAAGCGTTAAGCAATGCGGCCGAGCCATTTAGAAACTTTATGCTTAACCAGACACGTGACAGCGACCTGCAACTGTTTCTTAATATGAGCGGTAAGGACACGGTGAATAGCGCCGGTGACGTGTCATTTCATGTACTTATGCCGGCGTTTGTCACGAGTGAACTAAAAACCGCATTTCAAATTGGTTTCCTGCTGTTTATACCGTTTCTAATCATCGATCTGGTGGTGGCCAGTGTGCTGATGTCAATGGGTATGATGATGTTGTCGCCGTTGATTATATCGCTGCCGTTTAAAATTATGCTGTTTGTTCTGGTTGATGGATGGGCGTTGGTGATGGGCAGTCTGGCAGGCAGTTTTTACCATGGATAGGAAAATAGACTTATGACTCCGGAGACGGTACTAACCGTTGGACACGGTGCGCTGATGACCACGGTGTTATTGGCTGCGCCATTATTGTTGGCCGCGCTTATAGTTGGTTTGGTTGTCGGTATGTTTCAGGCGGCCACTCAGATCAACGAGATGACGCTGAGCTTTATCCCCAAACTGGCTGTATTGGTGGCAGTGTTGTTTGTTACAGGGCCGTGGTTGCTGACCACCATGATCGAGTACACCCAGAACCTGATAACGGTGGTGGTGCCGGATTCACTGAACAACTAGTCGCACAGCCTTACCTGAGCTTCTTATTACTATTTACGCCAATTAACACAGCACGAAAGCCCTGATGACAACCTTCGGCATGGAACAGCTGGTGGATTTGGTCAGTAGAT
>CAYMFQ010000018.1:25823-56028 GCA_964389335.1 uncultured Granulosicoccaceae bacterium | reverse complement strand
GTTCGCTGCTGACGCCTTCTGATAGAAACGGGGCGTAGTCACTGTCACCGTCGAGTGACTCGACCGGCGCCATATCAGCATCCGTCAGAGGCCTTTCCGCTGCATTAGTATCGTCGACCACTGGCGCCGCCACGTCTGCTGACGTGTCTGCCTCAGCGGCGATCTCGCCTGCTGCGGACGGCTCGGGTGCAGACGGCTCGGGCGTCTGTTGATTGTCTCGCTTGCGCCGCGACCATCGGCCTATAAAGTTATCTTCGGGTTGATTCATGTTATCCGATTACGCGCGTACTGCCATTCAGGGTTAGCTTTTTACGCAGTCTGCTCTGCTATCAAGGTCGGCTATCCGGACGCGGCTTTCTGGCAAATGGTTCGTCGCTCTCTGCATCACCGTGCCAGCTCTTTCGCTTGCGTCGCTTTTTTTGCTCGGGTGTGTAGTTTTCAAGGACAAACCGCTCCAGTGTTTGATACACAAGCGGTGGCATCTCGCTTGAGAATATCGTGTCATCGGCTTCCTGATAGGCCATTGCTTCGTCGTAGTCAGCGGTGATCAGAATGGGACAGAGACCATCTTCTTCATCTTCCTGACACACCAAAAAAATCTGCTGTTGCTCACCAACCAGCGAATGCCAGTAGCTCTCGCCACCATCCTTGTAAAAAGATAACACGAGCCCGGTCCACAGCCACCGGCTGCAGTCATCTTCCTCAGCAATGAGGGTTTTTTGCCGTACCACGTGACCATCTGAGGTCTGTTCACTCTCACCGCGAATGGCAACTTCCGCCAGAGACCATATCGGCTGACGAATGCCCCCGACCAGCAACCGGAAGCGCTGCTCAAGCACCACACCAACATTGAACGATGGCGCGCTTCGACCACTGACAAGCTCACTGCCGTCTGACAAATTGAGACCCCTCCAAAGGAACGATGGCGTTTTGTTTTGGCCACATGGCTATAAGATTCTCACAACATCGTGCAGCGAATCAGGTGTGATTGCAAACCCCTGCGGCCAATTCCGGTGGTGGTTCATGCGCCATAGCCGCGGGGTGACACGAGACTAAAATGCAACGCCCCTCGTATGCCCGCGAGGTCCGATACAGTACACTAGGCCCTTAGCAGCAGGGCATTCAGCAGCAGGACAATGATAGTGAGCGAAGCTAACCCTCAACCCTATCGGCCGACAATGAGTCAATCCGGCCTTCGGCCGACACACCCGGTTACCGTGGTGAACGAGTATGGCGAGCAGTCGGAGCAATCGATTCCCGGTGAGTTTCCATTAACGATCCGTATCGACGACACCGAAATTGTGACTCTCATGACACTCGGCTCGCAGCCCGAAGCGCTGACGCTTGGCTATGTGCGAAACCAAAAACTGATTGAAGATATTACCGAAATCAAGTCGGTGCACGTGGACTGGGATCGCGAGCTGGTGGTTGTGGAGACACAGTCCGGTGAAGGCATTGACGACTGGCAGGAAAAACTCAGCCGCAAAATAGTCACCAGCGGCTGCGGTCAGGGTACGGTTTTCAGTTGCACCATCGACAAACTATACGAAGTGCAGTTGCCAGCGGCGAACATCAAACAATCACAGCTTTACGAGTTGATTCGCGAGGTCGGCAAGCTCAACGATATTTATCGAAGCGCCGGTGCGGTTCATGGCTGTGGTCTATGCCACGGCACGCAATCTCTGATTCACGTTGAAGACGTTGGCAGACACAACGCAGCGGATGCGGTATCCGGCTACATGTGGCTCGATGGCATCAGCGGCGACGACAAAATTTTTTATACCACGGGTCGCCTTACGTCGGAAATCGTCATGAAAACCGCCTTTATGGGGATTCCTGCATTGGTATCGCGATCAGGCGTTACTCAAATGGGGCTGGAGCTTGCACAGCACCTGGGCCTGACCATGATCGCCCGCGCCAAAGGCAAACACTTTCTGATTTACCACGGTGCCGATAACGTGGAGCTCGACTCCATCCCTCCGCAACGTGTTGTGCCGCCCCCAACCAAGGGTATGCTCGACGTCAGATCGCAATAGCTGTACACACGCGACACTGCAAACAATCCAGGTTCAGCAAAGGCAGTTCAGACCATGGTTCATATCGATATTGCCAAACGAGTTTACGATCACACGTTCAAGCTCGACCCAATCGTGCGCAGCATACTCGATACCGATGTGTACAAGCTGCTTATGCTGCAAACGATCTGGCAGGAATGGCGCGACATACCAGTCACCTTTTCGTTAATTAACCGCAGCAAAACAGTAAGACTGGCTGAGGAAATTGACGAAGCCGAACTGCGTGAGCAGCTTGATCATGCACGCACGGTCAAGCTGACAAAAAAAGAAAACATCTGGCTTGCAGGTAATACCTTCTACGGCAAAGAGCGCTTGTTTGGTGCCGAGTTCCTGCAGTGGCTAAAAAGCTATCAGCTACCCGAGTTTGAACTGGAAAAGCGCGACGGCCAGTACGTCATCGATATTCATGGCACCTGGGCTGAGGTATCGCTATGGGAAATCCCATTGCTGGCCATCATAAGCGAACTGCGCTCGCGGTCCGCCATGCGTGGCATGGGCCGCTTTGAAGTTGACGTTACCTACGCCAGGGCCAAAGCCAAGATGTGGGAAAAAGTACTGCGGCTGGCCAATCTTGAAAACCTTCGAATTGCAGACTTCGGTACACGCAGACGCCACAGCTTCCTTTGGCAGCGATGGTGTGTTGATGCACTAAAAGAAGGACTCGGCAGCAACTTCATCGGCACCAGCAATGTGTTGCTGGCAATGGACCATGATCTTGAAGCGATAGGCACCAACGCACACGAGTTACCGATGGTGGCAGCGGCACTGGCAAACTCTGATACAGATCTGGCTAAAGCCCCCTACGAAGTGCTGGAGAGCTGGCAAAAAACTTATGACAGCAACCTGTTGATTGTATTGCCGGACGCCTATGGCACTTCCAGGTTCTTAAAAGAGGCACCCGAGTGGGTGGCTGACTGGAGTGGATTTAGAATAGACTCGAAAGAGCCCATTGAAGGCGGTGAAGAAATAATCAGCTGGTGGGAGAAAATGGGTAAGGACCCGCGCGACAAAATAATTATTTTTTCAGATGGACTGGATATCGACACCATCGAGTCGACCTATCACCACTTTGAAGGCCGCGTTAGAACCAGCTTTGGCTGGGGCACCAACCTGACGAACGACTTCCGCGACTGTGCCCCCTACCGCAACGACAATCTGAAAGCGTTTTCTGTGGTTTGCAAAGTGACTCAGGCTGACGGTAAACCCACGGTTAAATTGTCAGACAACCTTGCCAAGGCCACCGGACCGCAGGAAGAAGTGAATCGATATCTGCGTGTGTTCGGTCGTGAACACCTGACCACTGCGGAAGTATTGGTTTGAGTAGATAACTCAGGCTACTGCTTCAGGCTCGTTCTTTTCAGCATCTTTCTTTGCCAGCTTCGCTTGCGGTTCCTGCTGGACCGCCTCGGTGTGTTCCTGAAGCTTTTTTCTCCTGCGCTCCATACGGCTGACGACCGGTGCAATTAACATCAGAACCAGCGCGGCAATCCACAGCGCGTAGCCCGCTTCCAGCCCGACACGATCATCAAGCACGGCCTGAACACCGGTATACACCGCTGCAAGCAGAAACAACAGACTCAGCCACCAAAACCATTTGAGTTGGGTAATACGCGTTGGCGAAAACACCAGCATTGCCCAAAACACAAAAACAAAGTTGGCCGCGGCTGCCACCAGCGCCACAAAGTGGATAACAAAATTAGAGACGCTGTAGGCACCGAATACGCCTGCTGTACCATAGCGAAGCGTATACATAAACGTTTCGATGCCGCTTAAGGAGCGGTTATCAGTGATCGCAATGGTATCCACACCCAGTGATGCGAGAAAGCAAACGGTGGCGATGCCAAATATAGATTTTCCCAACATAGTTTGTCCGATCGCCGATGGAGAATCGACTTATCGTATATGCTTATGGTAGCGACGCACAGCACAAAATATTGAGTGAATCAGTCGGCGGGACAGCGCAGCGGTTTGACTTCGGTTCGTGACATGGTACACCACCGGTTAAAGCCGGTTAGCCACAAACCGTGTTAGTTGGTATCCGGGTAAGTTAGCGCGAACAAGCGTTTTTCCCGCACCACGCGACGGTACGTCGGGTCGTTTTCCAGTGCTGCTATATGCGCAAGCCACGCTTCGCGAGAATGGCGCCACGCAGGCTCACCATTACTCACCAGATCATTTGAGACGGCGTTACTCGAATGATCAAGCGTAAATTCATCAGTGACAACCAGATCGCTGGAGAAGTTAAGCGGCGCTGAATGCACACCCTGCCTTCCACTCGTCAAACCCCCGGTTGCAACTACCGTAAGCAAAACACCCAACACCGACAACGCTCCGATAACCACGCAGGCTGAACGAAAGCGTGTCGACTGCAATTTGCTTTTATCGCCAACGGTGCGCGTGGCCGTGACGATCATCTCACGATCAGTATCCTCTGGTAACGCCGGGCACGCGTCGTCGAACATCGAAAATACATCCGACTGACTTGCCTTGGCAAAGCTGACAACTTCACCCATTACACAGCCTCTGACGCAACGCGCCGGATAGAAACCAGTGCTTCTTTGTGCAGGCGATTGACCGATGTACGTGCAACGTCGAGAAAACTCGCAATTTCATTTAGATCCATTTTAAAACAATAGCGCAACAGCAAAATTTCACACTGTTCGTCTGGCAGAGATTGCATGGTGGTCAGCAGACATCCCTTGCCGTTTGAGTTGCTGTCCACCGCCAACACCGGTGCACTAACCGGCAGTCGCTTGGTCAACGAAACCACATTGTTGTCCATTGAGCGATCAGCCTCGCCTTCGGCTTCAATAAGGTGACGAGCCGGTGAGGAGACCGGATACATGCGCAAGTGATCATACAGGCGAGCCCATGCCACATGCCTGAGCCAGTCAATAAAGTGTATGTCTTTAGTAAAACGCTTACGTCCCCGCACGATGGTCATCCAGACATCCTGGAAAAGCTCAGCGGATAACTCCGCATCACCGTTGGTTCCGTAGAAGAAGAATTGAAAAATCGATTGCTTGTGGCGCTCATACAACCGCTCAAAACCTTCGATATTTCCATCCGAAAATAACAGCATCAGGGCGCTGTCTGAAGACTCCAGGGCATTTTTTTCTTTGGCTGGCATAAAGCTCACTCGATTGGCTCGCTGTTACCCGCTTGCTCAGCATCCATTGACCAAACAATCGCAGATGAGGATGCCGGGAATTGAGCAATTCCTCTGCCACCAGTTTGCATCGGTTCACAGTCGCCACGCCAGGGTTATGCCAGCTGTGACGCAGTGAACAAAGCTGTAACGTTCATCATGGCGTTGCGGCGACGGTTCTCTGGCATTTGAGCGTTCCAACACTGCCAAAATAACCACGTATCGGGTACCGTATCGTGCAACTAAACGAGGGAAGTACCCAATGAAACCGCAGAATCGAAAACAGCGCGGAGCGTGTTACAAAGTAGGCGCTACTGTCGGCGCCGTAGTCATCGCCGGATTGCTATCCGGTTGCCAGTCGCTGCCAAACGGCGGCCTCACTTACGATCGTACGCAGGAATTCCCGGCGTTCTTTCGTCATCAGTACAAGCTGCATCAAAGTCACGGACACGAGTTTCGCGGTTACGATATTGGTAAACGCCACTACTTCCGGTAACAGCGCAGGTAATACACGACCGCGTTAACACTCTCGCAGGAAAACAAACGGGGTTCAGAATTCGTTAAGGCCTCAGCGCTAAGCTGAGGTCATAGCAAAACAACGACTGCACCCCCTTCAGCGAGGCCTGTTTCTCACGCCAAGAAAATACGCCTCGCTGCGTTTTGCCCCGCCTTATGCATGCAGCTAAGCCGCCACCGTAACCTCGGCTAAGTCTTCACCCTGAATAACTGATTCAAAGGCCTTCAGGCGTTTGTAGATAGACATCAGTTCGACAATCGTCGTCCACGAATTCACCAGAAACTGAAATGAGTTTTCAACCTGACTGAATGCCTGATTTATCTGCTGAAACACACCAAAAGTGATTGCGCCGGCAACAATAGTTGGCCCCAGTGCAATCAGTGGAATAAAGTTGGCGCCCTGTAGATAGGCAAAACGGAACACGTTGAAATAGAGGTAATTAAAGTACAAACGAAAGTAGTTCTTTCTAACATGGCCGTACAGCTCATCTACAGTGGGTGGACTGGCTCGATCTTCATAATCCTCACCGTATACCAGCTCTTTGCGATAAGCCGCTTCTACTTTTTGGTTCTGAAATTCGAGCCCGGGTAACTTAATACCGACCAGAGCAAGTAGCACCGTGCCGAATATGGAAGAGATCAACGCGATAAACACCAGCGATCCGTTCACCTGCCCCAATAGAGGAAGTTCGGTTACGCGCTGAGACAGCATCCATAACAATGGCAGGAATGCAAGTAGTGTCATGATAGAACTGACGAACGCTGAACCCAGGCCCTCCATGATGCCTGCGAAGCGCATGGTATCTTCCTGCACACGCTGCGCAGCACCTTCCACCTTGCGCAGTTTGCCCCAGTGTCCCATGTAAAAATCGTTCATTGCTGTACGCCAGCGGAAAACATAGTGTGATGTGAAAAACGAAAACAGCACACGCGCCATGATGGTCGGCACAAGGATATACAGCGCTGTTAACAGCTTGCCGAAGAACTCTGCAAGCGTTACCTCACCGGGTTCTGATAACGCTTGCTGGATAAGGTCGTAAAAGTCCCCGTACCAATTGTTCAACCACACACTGATTTGTACGAGGAAGTAAGTCACCACCAGAATAATGGCTGAGCCAACCACCGACCAGATGTACCAGCGGTTGCGCCCGTACACCAGCCAGCCCAGGCAAAACAGTATGGCAGAGCCAATGATGTAACAGTAGACCCAGGCCTTTTCCTGCGACAAAAACGGTGGCCGTTCACCCGGTGCAGTCTCAACAACATCGACCAGATTAACGACACCTGCCAGATCGATGGCAAACCCGTGCCAGATGGCCAGCGCTACGAAAAACCAGCCACACGCGGACAGAAAAAACAGCTTCGGCTTGGGAAAGAATGACTCAAACATGGAAGTAGGCCAGAGTTGAAAGTGGAGGTTGATCCGGAATAATTGACTCAAAACAACAGGGAGGGTTCCCACATGCGCTGCCGCCTGCGGCACTGTAGTTTAGTTCATAAGGTCGCATAAAGCCTGCCGGGTGGAAATTACCCTTGAATTAAAACTTAAAGGATGCGTGAGCAGCGCCGATACTCACCGTCATAAAAATGACAAGCTCTCGCAGAGTAAAGAGCAAACGGAGATACCATGAGCCAACCCCTTCGTGCAGAATCCACGTTTTTAATTGATACATCGCGCCGTTATCGACTGGTGACTCGCAGTGATTTTGATGGACTGGTGTGCGCCGTACTGCTGAAGCATCTGGATATCCTGGATGACATCAAGTTCGTCCACCCGAAGGATATGCAGGATGGCAAAATCGAAATCACCGAGAATGACATCACGACCAACGTGCCCTATGTATCAGGCTGCTACCTGGCGTTTGATCATCACCTCAGTGAAACCATACGCAACGGCGCACACGACAACCATGTAATCGACGCAGAAGCACCGTCTGCCGCACGCGTCGTGTACGACTATCTCGGTGGCACTGATACGTTCCCCACGTCGTGGGAAGACATGATGGTTGCCGTCGACAAGGCTGACTCCGCTCAGTACGTTCGCAGCGAGGTGCTGGAGCCTTCCGACTGGACGCTTTTGAACTACCTCATGGATGCGCGCACCGGCCTTGGTCGCTTCCGTGACTTCCGCATTTCCAACTACGAACTGATGATGCAGTTGATCGACTACTGCAGCGAAAACGAAATACAGGATATTCTGCGCCTGCCCGATGTTATGGAACGCATTGAACTATATGAGTCAATGAAGAACAAAGCACGCGAGCAGATAAAGCGCTGCGCGACGGTACACGACAACCTGGTGGTTCTCGACCTGCGCGAAGAAGAACTGATCTATCCGACCAACCGCTTTATGATTTACGCGCTGTTCCCGGAGTGCAATATCTCGATCCACCAGATGTGGGGACTGAAAAAGCAGAACGTGGTGTACGCGATGGGTAAGTCAATTCTGAACCGCACGTCAAACACCAACGTTGGCGAACTTTGCCTGCGCTATGGCGGTGGTGGTCACAACGCGGCGGGCACCTGCCAGATTGATCACGAGCGCGCACCGCAGGTACTGAAAGAACTGATCGCACAGATTAACGAAGACGGTTAGGACTTCCTTAACCTCTGCATCCTGACCACCGCGGGAATGACCTGCGGTGGCATCCGTCACTCTATCCCACACCACCTCAGGCGCCGGAATTAATCCGACGGCGCTACGCTCGAAACCGCCGCGGTGCTGGGCTACACTGTGCTGATCTTTCGCACAGGTTTGCCCATGAGTTCTTCAATAAAAAACCGCCGGGGCTTTACCACCCGGACCATCCACGCCGGCCAGTCTCCAGACCCGTCAACCGGCGCCATTATGCCGCCCATTTACGCGACGTCTACCTACGTACAGTCGAGCCCGGGTGTGCATCAGGGCTACGAGTACAGCCGTTCACAAAACCCCACGCGCATGGCTTACGAGCGCTGCATTGCCGACCTCGAAAGTGGCAATCGGGGTTTTGCGTTTGCGTCCGGCATGGCGGCCCTGGCCACCCTGCTCGACCACTTCGAACCGGGCGATCACATTATCGCGATGGACGATTTATACGGCGGCTCTTACCGGCTATTCGAGAACGTGCGACGCCGCTCGCAGGGCCTGTCGTTTTCACTGGTGGACCTGTCGGATATCAGCCTGCTGGAACAGGCGATCACCGACAAGACGCGGCTGATCTGGGTTGAAACACCGACCAACCCTTTATTGAAACTGTCTGACCTTGAACAGATCTCTAACATTGCACGCAGCAAAGGCATTCTGTGCGCCTGCGACAATACCTTCGCCAGTCCCTATGTGCAGCGTCCGATTGAACACGGGTTTGATCTGGTTATGCACTCTGCCACCAAGTACCTGAACGGCCACAGCGACATGGTTGGCGGTGTGCTGGTGGTTGGCGATAACAGTGAACTGGAAGAGAGCCTGGCATTTTTACAAAACTCTGTCGGCGGTGTGCAGGGGCCATTTGATAGCTTTCTGGCACTCAGAGGTTTAAAAACACTCGCACTGCGCATGCAGCGACACTGCGAGAGCGCGCAGGAAATCGCCGCCATGCTCGAGGCACACAGCGCCGTTGAAAAAGTGTACTACCCGGGACTGGCCAGCCATCCGCAACACGAGCTGGCAAAACGCCAGATGGACGGCCCGGGTGGCATGGTCACAATGGTACTCAAGGGCGGCCTGTCTGCTGCGACCACGTTCCTTGAAAACGTTGAGATTTTCTCTTTGGCAGAGAGCCTTGGCGGTGTCGAAAGCCTGATTGAGCATCCGGCCATCATGACACACGCCTCTATTCCAGCCGATAAGCGCGCTGCACTGGGCATCGACGATGGACTGGTCAGACTGTCAGTTGGTATAGAGGATCTCGACGATCTGCAGAGCGACCTGACTCAGGCACTGGAGAAGATCTGATCCGCTGGCTCAGGTGCCAGCTTCAAGCCCCACATTATTGAGCTCCAGCACGCGCTCAGCACGGTAACTGGACCGCACCAGCGGTCCGGACACCACTTCCAGAAAGCCACGGTCAAGCCCCATTTGCCGGTAATGATTAAACTCGTCCGGCGTCACGTAGCGCTCGATAGGCAGGTGGTTTTTGGTGGGGCGCAGGTACTGGCCCATGGTGAGAATATCGACGTTAGCCTCGCGCAGATCATCCATGGTTTGTCGAATTTCATCATCGGTTTCACCAAGGCCAAGCATCAGACTGGTTTTGGTGAGCAGGTCTGCACGATGTTGCTTCGCGTGCGCCAGTACGCCCAGAGTTTGCTCGTACCCGGCTCGCGGATCACGCACCGGGTGGGTAAGACGGCGCACGGTTTCAACGTTTTGTGCAAACACTTCAAGCCCGGAATCAACCACCATTTCGACCAGTTCGGTGCGACCGTCAAAGTCCGGCGTTAGTGCCTCCACAGCAGTTTGAGGGCGCAGGTCTTTGATTGCTCTGACGCAGGCGGCGTAGTGTGAAGCGCCACCGTCTTGCAGGTCGTCGCGATCAACGGAGGTGATTACCACATATTTCAGATCCATCAAATCAACCGAGCGTGCGGTGTTTTGCGGTTCCTCCGGGTCCAGCCAGCCATTCGGGTTGCCGGTATCGACCGAACAGAAGCGGCAGGCACGCGTGCACACTGATCCCATCACCATGATGGTGGCAGTGCCGGCAGTCCAGCATTCACCGATGTTTGGACACTTTGACTCCTCGCAGACTGTCGCCAGGCGATGCTGGTGTACGTTCTCTCGCACCGCGTTAAATTTGCCGCCGCCCGGCAACTTTGCGCGCAGCCACGACGGTTTCCGCCCGGCGGGCTCCGGCTCGGTAGTGGATCTGCGTGGCTTGATGCCATCCTTGATTGCATTAAAACCTGTGGCAGTCTGGTATTTGTCGCCAGAGTGCACCACCGGAATACTGGCCAGCTTATCTTTTACGCGAGCGTTGTTATCGGGACTAACGCTGCTGTCGTGTGGATTTTTCACTGCTGAATCCTATGTCCTGTTGTTTCACCAGATCGTCGAGGTTCCGGGTTTGCCAGTGCCTGCGTAAGGCGTTGCGTCACGTCCTCACCGACCGCCGTTACGGTCGATGCGATGCCCAGATCTTTCAGTTGAGTGACCTGCAGATTGGCGTAACCACAGGGATTGATACGGGTAAACGGCTCCAGGTCCATGTCGACGTTCAAAGACAGGCCGTGGAAACTGCACCCGCGTCTGACCCGCAGACCCAGCGCGGCAACCTTGCGGCCATCAACGTATACGCCGGGTGCCTCGGGGTCAGCGCTGGCCCCAACGCCATGGCTTTGCATCAGGTCGATGACCGTCTGTTCAAGCATGCTGACCAGGGTTCTGACGCCAATGCCAAGCCGGCGCAGATCAACCAGTACATAAACCACCAGCTGACCGGGACCGTGGTAAGTTACCTGCCCGCCCCGATCTGTCTGCACAACTTCTATGCCGCCTGCATCAAGTATATGCGCAGGGTTGCCCGCCTGCCCCTGCGTGTAGACTGCCGGATGCTCGACCACCCACAGTTCGTCGGCGCTGTTATCGTCGCGGGTATCCGTGTAGGCGCGCATATCCTGCAGTACGGCCTGATAAGGCGAAAGGCCCAGATGTCTGACCACAATTGAACAATCCATAGCAGTAGCATGGAAGTGTCTGGGCACAACTTCAAGGCCGATGGAACAGTCCGCGGGGATCAGAGTACCCAGACCACCCGTTCCTGCGCGCTCATCTGTTCGAATACCTTATCGAGTTGCTGCTGGTCTGTGGCGATAAAAGAGATGGTTACGGCCAGGTAGGATCCGTTGCGACTGGGCCGGGTTCGATAGCTGACCGTGTCAGGATCACCGACGATTCGCCGCACCACGTCCGCTGCGAATTCAGCGAAATCATCCTGGTCCGTGCCCACTGCCTTGATGGAGTAGGTATCGGGAAAGTGCTGTATGGGTCTGTCAGAGGTCAACCGTTACACCGGTTTATTTAAACATCCGTTTGATCGAATCAGACGCCCGTCTAAACAGACTGCCTTTTTCGACGGGTTCGAGCGCCACCAATGGCAATTCTGCCAGTATTTGATCGTCAAGGCGAAAGCTGACCATGCCAAGCTTTTGCCCTTTTGCTATCGGTGCAACCAATTGGCTGGTTACGCGGTAATCGCGCTGCAGCACGTCGGCCTGACCGGATTTGAGGGTCAGGAAGTGTTCGCTGGCGACCGCCATGGGTACATCTTCTTCACTGCCGCCATAAATACGAATATCGCCCAGTTTCTTGCCTGCTTCCGCGATTTTGACTGTCTCGAAAAAACGAAAACCGTAGTTGAGCGCTTTGATACTCTCGTTGCTGCGCAGTTGTTCGTTGCGCGCTCCCATCAGAATACTGATAAGGCGCATGTTACCGCGTTTAGCGGATGCCACCAGGCAATAACCGGCCGACTTCGTGTGCCCGGTTTTCATGCCATCGACCGTTGGATCGCGCAGCAGCAGTGTGTTGCGGTTTTTTTGTTTAATACCGTTGTAGGTAAACTCTTCCACCGAATACAGCTTGTAGAGATCGGGATGATCGCGAATCACCGCCCGCGCCAGAATGGACAGATCGCGCGCTGTGGTGAGATGATTCTCTGCAGGCAGGCCGGTCGAGTTTTCGTAGTGGGTATTTTTCATCCCGAGACGTTTGGCCATTTCGTTCATCATACTGACGAACCCTTCTTCAGAGCCGCCGATGTGCTCTGCCAGTGCCACACTGGCATCGTTGCCGGACTGTACCACCAGCCCAAACATTAGCTCGCGAATCGACACCATCGACTCGGGCTCCAGAAACGTTCGCGAACCTTCTGTGCCGTGCGCAGTGCGGCTGACATGCACCATGTCATCAGGGCTGAGGCCGCCGTGTTTTAACTGAAACGATGTGATGTAGGCTGTCATCAGCTTCGTTAAGCTGGCTGGCTCTACCGGTTCATCGGCATTTTTTTCAGTGATGACGGTGCCGGTGTTGTAGTCGAGTAACAGGTAGCTCTCGGCAGCCAGCGCAGGCGGCGCTGGTATAGGCAGCGGTTTTACTTCGCCGTTTGCTGTAGCGTAAATAAAAAAACTGCACAGCAGCAGTAAGGCAAATTTGAGTTGGCGGACGATCACGAAAGTCCCGGGGTTTGCAGCGATAGATTGCCCTGTCGGCAGGGCGTATGGAGCGAGAGTATAAACGCAACAATACTGGCGCGCATACTACCTTATATACAGTAGTTCTTTAGTTGTGCCGCAGTGCGGCAAATAAAAACACTGCCGGCGCTTTATGCACCGGCAGCGGCTACCCCTTATTGCTGGATAGATTTCACCTTAACAGTGAAGTTATCAACGCCTGCATCTTCAAGCTTGCCAGAAACTTCAGCAGCGTGGTCCGCAGCGATGATTGGACCAACCGTGATGCGATACATTTCAGTGCCCTTGAGTGTCTTAACGTGCACTTCTTCCAGAGGCACGGCCAGCACTACATCAACTGCAACTTTTTCTGCATCTTTGACGTCGGCAAACACACCCGCCTGAATGTAGTAGCCAGGGCCACCTGCTTCAGCGGCCGGTGCAGCGGCAGCTGCTTCATTCAGATCTTTCGGCAACTCAACGGCCTCTCCGGCCTGTGCTGTGGCAGCTTCAACAGGCTGTACCGCTGGTGTTTCCGTTTTTGCTGTCTGTACGGCACCAATGCTACTTAGTGATACGGGCTGACCAGCGCCGGCATTGTCTATCAGATCTACCGGTAAGCCTGCAGCCTTACGCACTTCACTGGTCAGTTCGGCGTCAACCGCAACCTGGATATCCTGATCCGTGGTTACTTCAACCCGACTGCTGTCCAGTACTGCGTTACCGTTGGCCTGTACAGCTGCGCGCTTTGTGACCTGTGCTGAAGCCTGTGCGACCTGCTCAGTAACCTGCGATTCTGCCGGCAGAATGGCACCCTCTGTATCCGTGCTGTTTTGAGCCTGCATTTCCTCTTTCAAACCGTCGAGGCTAAGCAGTTCACCCTGTTCTTCTGCAACTTCTTCTGCAGTTTCTTCTGCAACGGCAACCGGATTGACATCTGCTGCAGGCACTGCAACCACTGCATTGTCAGTTGTAACCGCCGGAGTGGCGGGAACCGGTGGCAGTTGCTCACTCTCCAGTACTGCGACATTTTGAGGCTGCGGCGCTGCACTGTTGTTCGCAACAACAGACTCGTCGGTGTAGAACTCAACACCCCATGAATTATCCGGACCGCTGAGGTCAGCGACTTCCTGTGCAGTCAGCGCTTCGATATCAACCATGGCTGTACCGTCGTTGACCATACCAAGCTGCAGTGCTGCGGCGAACGATAAGTCGATGAGTCGATCACCAGAGAAAGGACCGCGATCATTGATCTTAACCACGACGCTCTTGCCGTTGTCGATGTGTGTAACACGCACATATGTTGGCAGTGGAAGTGTCTTGTGAGCGGCGGTCATCTTGTACATATCATAGGTCTCGCCGTTTGACGCGGTCTGACCGTGAAAGTTAGGACCATACCAGGACGCCAACCCTCGCGCTGAGTAGCCGTCACTCTCACCCATAGTGTGGTAGCGCTGCCCACGTACAACATAAGACTTCATGTTGCCGCGCTCACTCTTTTTGATACGTAGACCGGAGTCATTGATGGGTGCGGTGCGAGTGTTATTGTTTGCCACAACGTTTTCATCACTTGTAAACAAGTCTTCCAGACTGGCTTTACTGCGTGACGAATAACCGGTGGGTAACGTTGAACACCCAGCGACAAGACCAGCCAGCAAGCTGGCCAAAGCGGCTTGGCTATATTTCATAATATTGAATCCCTCGGGATAGTAAACAAAGACAAGTGTTAGCGATTGCGCATTCGGTCTCGAATTTCCTGGCTCAATTGAAATACAGCCATCGCGTACATGTTGCTGTGGTTGTACCGGGTTATCACATAAAAGTTTTCGTGTGAAATCCAGTATTCTGATCCTTCATCGCCCTGCAACTTTAATAAGGTATATTTTCCGTTGCCTTTACGTTTTGGATAGATGCCTGCCTGTTGGAGTTGCTTTAACGTGTGCACAGGCTTGGGCCCATCAGTGACAAGTGCCTGCCCACTGTTGGTCATTTGCACGGGCTCGGTGACCGCCTGGCCATTCTTCCAGCCATGGCGATAAAAATAGTTAGCCACACTACCAATGGCATCGGGCACACTGCCCCAAAGGTCAGTATCGCCATCATCATCAAAGTCGATGGCATACGCTCGGTAGCTACTCGAAATAAACTGTGGCAGGCCAAAGGCACCTGCATAAGAACCTTCAAGCTCTCTGTAGTCGAGCTGATTTTCTCTTATCAATAACAGAAACTCTTCCAGTTCTTTGCGAAAGAAACTCTCGCGTCGCGGATATTCAAACGCCAGTGTTGCCAGTGCGGATACCGCCGGAAAGCCCCCACTGATACGCCCATAGAAAGTCTCCACGCCCAGTATGGCGACGATCATTTGCGCCGGAACACCAAAGCGCAGTTGCGCGCGCTGAAGGGTTTCCTGATGCTCAAGCCAGAAGTCGACACCGGCATCAATGCGCTGATCGGTGAGAAAGATTGGCCGGTACTCTGCCCACTCAAGTCTTTTCTCAGCAGGACGCTGAATCAGTTCCAGTGCTTTCTCACTGCGGGGTGTTGCAGCGAACAACGCCTCGAGCCAGTCTTTTTCAAACTGATGCTTTTCGTGCATCTGATCGATGAAGGTGGTCGCTTTGGGATTGTCGAGAAAGTCGGCGCTCGCAACGCTCGCAGACCCAAGTGCCAGCAACCCAAATGTACAGGCGGCAACAGCACGCAATGCACGGCACGCGGCTGAGGTCACAGGGCGATGTGACGTACCTGAAGACGTGCCTTGATTGGGGCAGGCAGGCGTACGGGGATACGAGGCAAAGTTGGATTCGGCAAACACGCTATATCATCGTGAAAATTTTTATGCGCCCATGATGCGCTAAATGCGCCGCCGAAATCATGAGCAATTTGATATGTATTGTTTACAGTTGTATCAGTTTTGGCACCACACGTACCAACGCTTTTCATGTGCGCAAAAAAAAGCCCGGTTATACCGGGCTTTTCTATATCGCTGAATTTACTCAGCGATGTCTACACACATTAACCGTGGTTAATGTGCAGGGCACATTGCGCCTGTTATAGCAGTGGTGCAATAACCAAAGACACAATAGCCATCACGTTGATAAGGATGTTCATGGCAGGGCCACTGGTGTCCTTGAAGGGGTCGCCAACGGTATCGCCAACAACCACAGCCGCGTGAGTTTCAGTGCCCTTACCACCAAAGTTGCCTTTTTCGACGTACTTCTTGGCGTTATCCCAGGCACCGCCGGCATTCGCCATCATCAGCGCCAGCATCACACAACCGACCAGTGCACCGGCCAGAAAACCACCCAGCGCTTCCGGCCCAAGGCCAAAGCCGATTACCGGAGGTGCACCAACCGCCAGTACACCCGGCAGAATCATACGCTTGAGTGCCGCAGTGGTTGCGATCGATACACAACGTGCGTTGTCTGGCTTACCGGTACCTTCGAGCAGCCCCGGAATCTCACGGAACTGACGACGGATTTCCTTGATCATGTCAAATGCGGCAGCACCCACTGCACGCATGGTGATTGCGCTGACCAGGAACGGGAAGATACCGCCGATGAACATGCCTACCAGAACTTTCGGGTTACCGATGTCCAGTGCAAAGCCCGGGTGGTGGCCCTTTACGGTCTGAATGAATGCGGCGATGATTGCCAGTGCAGCAAGACCAGCGGCGCCAATTGCGAACCCCTTACCGATAGCAGCAGTGGTGTTACCGACTTCGTCAAGACCGTCTGTGATCTTGCGCGTTTCTTCACCAAGGCCTGCCATTTCCGCAATACCACCGGCATTATCTGCAACCGGGCCGTAAGCGTCGATGGCCATGGTGATACCAACGGTTGCCAGCATGCCGACTGCTGCAATGCCCACACCGTACACACCAACAAGGCTGCTGGCGGTGAAGATGATGACACACAGTGTCAGAACCGGAACCACCACTGATTCCATACCCGTTGCCAGGCCAGAGATCATTACCGTTGCAGGACCGGTTTCGCCGTCCTGTGCAATGCGTCGAACCGGAGCGCCACCGGTGTAGTACTCAGTGACCAGACCAATAACGATACCGCCCACTGCACCCGCTACCACACACCACCAGACCGGCATGCTTGCGCCAGACATTTGGGTTACAAAGAAAGCAACGATGATAAACAGGATGGTTGAGCCAATCGTGCCATACCGAAGCGCCTGCTCCGGAGACTTATCGGACATCTTCTTAACCAGGAATATACCCAGCACTGAGCAGATCAGGCCGAATGATGCGAGAGCCAGTGGCAGAAAGCTGAGGCCTTCCACGGTGACGTCAGAGCCAATACGTGCCAGCTCTGCTGCTGTCATGGTCGCGGCGATCGCGATGGTGGCAATCATACTGCCGCAGTACGACTCAAATATGTCTGAGCCCATACCGGCGATGTCACCCACGTTGTCACCAACGTTATCTGCAATCACACCCGGGTTACGAGGATCGTCTTCCGGAATACCGGCTTCAATCTTACCGACAAGGTCTGCGCCGACGTCAGCACTCTTGGTGAAGATACCACCACCCACACGTGAGAACAGTGCAACCGACGATGCCCCCATACCAAAGCCGTGGATTGCCTCGGCGTGCTCAGCACCCCAGAACCAGTACAACAGACCAAGACCAAGCAGACCGGCTGAGGCGACTGTCAGACCCATGATCGAGCCGCCAAAAAAGGCCACTGTCAGCGCTTCCGCTGCGCCCTTTTCAGAGGCAGCCACGGTGGTGCGAACATTTGCGCGCGTGGCAGTGTACATGCCGAACCAGCCCGCAGAGCCTGAGAAAAAAGCACCGAACAGAAACGCGATTCCGGTATGAGTGGTTTCAAATGCGTAGAACAACGCTGCCGCCACAACTGCGACAAACGCAATCAAAATACTATATTCCCGACGTAAAAAGGCCATCGCACCCTTTTGTATTTCGATTGCGATGTCGGCGGCTTTGCCATCACCCACCGGGTACTTCAAAACCAGCGAGTATACGTACACCGCCATGGCCAGACCGGCCACGCCGAGTACTACCGGAAGTAATTCCATCAGTGTTTATCCCCTTTCGATAAGTTGTTGTTGGTGGAACGCAGAATTGAACCTGGATCGATACGGAGTCGCGATTCCGCCTGAGCACAACTATCAGGCACAATCACATGTCAGTGAGTTTAGTTTGAATTTTTCAGATTACATTCAGCCATGCCGAATCCGATACGATCCGGGTCAAGAGTGTCAGGACACAGTTACCGCCTCCGGCAATCGCCAGTCAATCGGCGTCTTTCCATGCTTTTCCAGGTAGGCGTTGGCCTTTGAAAAGTGCCGGCAGCCGGTAAAGCCCCTGACAGAGAGCGGGGACGGGTGCGCGCACTCAAGCACCAGATGCCGATTGCCATCGATCATCTGACCCTTCTTTCTGGCGTAGCCGCCCCATAACAAAAACACGGTATTGTCCGTGTTATTGGCCAATTTGTCGATTACCACATCGGTGAACTGCTCCCAGCCCTTGTTCTGATGCGCCGCCGCCTGCCCGCGCTCGACCGTCAGCACGCTGTTGAGCAGAAACACACCCTGTCGCGCCCAGCTTTCAAGGTAGCCGTGCGAAGCGGGCTCTATGCCCAAATCGGAACGCAGCTCCTTGTAAATGTTAATGAGGGATGGCGGTATGCGCACCCCCGGCTGCACCGAGAAGCACAGGCCATGCGCCTGTCCCGGGCCGTGGTAGGGGTCCTGACCGAGAATGACGATTTTTACGTCAGCGAATGGTGTCATATCAAATGCACTGAACCATTGCTTTGGCGGCGGGTAAATTTCTGCCCCGGCCTCAGCACGTTCAAGCAACCAGGTGCGGAGCTGAACCATGTAAGGTTCGTCGAACTGCGACTGCAACTGAGTTTTCCAGCCAGGCTCAAGTCGTACACGCGCTTTTGTCATTGAGTGCGTTTCTCGCGTGTCATTAGTGTTTCAACGCCCGCTCCGGCCACATATTGTTCCCCACTGTTCCGCGTGCAAACTGCTCGCACAAAACACCACTGCCCACCCCACGGCGTTAGATTGACACGTTGTAGCAATCAACCGGGCCTGTTACTGGTTATCCTTATGTTACTCCACAGTCCACCCAAGCACAGCATTGAAATTCAACTCTTCCATTGGCGATGGCTATCATCGGGCTGCACGGTCTTTGCCCCTGGCTGCACTTGCCCGGCCGTTGACGTCCGTGCTGTTGATATCCCTGCCGCTGATGTTAATGCCGAAGGCCGCCAACGCAGAGCAGTGCGCAACGCCACGTGTGGGCCTGCAGCCATTGACCGCGTTTTCACCGGCGCTGGAACTGGGTGACTCGATAGAGTTGTCCGCCGACAGTGCTGAAAGCGCACCCGATAACCCGAATGATATTTTGCTCAATGGCACGATTTCCATCCGCCATCGCGACGGTGAGCTAAAGGCGGACAACGCGCGCTACGATCCGGAATCCAATACCGCAACCGTCGACGGTGAGCTGTCCTACCAGGCTGCAGGCCTGCGGGTGCACAGCTCTGACGCTCTGATCGATCTGGGCGACGGCACCTTCGAGCTCGGCAACTCGGGCTACGAGGTGGAAAGCGGCGATGTCACCTCGCAGGGGCGAGCCGACAGCATCAGACGCGACGGCAAAGGCAGGCTGATTCTGGACGACGCCTCGTACAGCAGTTGCCCGCCGGGGAACAATGGCTGGCGGCTGTTCGCCGATGACATCAAGCTCGACGCCGACGAGGGCATCGGCACGGCGCGCAGTGTTACGTTGCGGTTCCGGGATATCCCCATTTTCTACACCCCGGCCATCAGCTTTCCGATCAGTGACAAGCGCAAGACCGGGTTTCTGGCACCGCGCTTTGATCAGAATGACCAGACCGGCTTTGAGTATCGACAACCCTGGTACTGGAACATCAGGCCGAACATGGACGCAACCTTTGTACTGCGCTCCATGACTGACCGGGGCTTTCAGTTTCAATCGGAACTGCGCTATCTGAATCGAATCGGCAGCTGGTCACTGAATTACGAGACTATCGAAAACGATCGACGCTTCAGCCGCAGCGACGCGCGCCGGTTCACTCGCTTTCAGCATCTTGGCAGCCCCGCCACGCGCTGGACTACTGAAATCGACCTTAACTATGCGAGCGACAAAGACTATTTCGAAGACCTTGGCGACACGCTGAAGGTCTCCAGCATCACGCACCTGCAAAGGCGCGCTGACCTGATCTACGAGTCCGACAATCTGCTGTTTCGCACCCGTCTGCTCAACTACCAGACACTGGACACCAACATTGAACAGGATCAGCGACCGTACCGACTGTTGCCGCAGTTGACACTCGACTATCGACAACCGGTCAGGCGCCTGGGTGCGGATTTCTCAGTTAATTCCGAGCTGGTCTACTTTGATCGCGACAACTCTATCACCGGAACCCGACTGGACTTCAAACCACAGCTGTCGTGGGATGTTCGACGCGCAGGCTGGTACTCCAAAGTGGCCAGCAGCTGGCGATTGACGCACTACGATCTAAACAATGTATCAGCCGCCGATCAGCAACAAACGCGCAACGTGCCACTATTATCTGCAGAGACCGGCCTGTATCTGGAGCGCCCCAGACGGAGCGATGGCAGCCTGCTTACACTGGAACCGAGGCTGTTTTATTTGTATGCGGCTCGCAGGGATCAGGATCAAATCCCGATCTTTGACAGTGGTGCACTGGACTTCAACTTCTCTCAGTTGTTTCGGGAAAACCGCTTCTCCGGCGCCGATCGTATTAATGACGCTAACCAATTGAGCTTTGCGCTCAGCTCGCGATGGATCAACCGCAACGGCCGCGAAAAGTACAGCGCAAGCGTTGGGCAGATTTTTTACTTCAGCGATCGTTTGGTCACGCTGCCCGATGATCCACAGGAACAGAACAGCAGTTCAGATATCGTCGCAGAGCTCACCACCGAAATTACCAGCCAGTTCGACGCCAGTCTGAATCTGCAATGGGATCCGGCCACCACCGACACCGAGCGCTCTTCGGCTATGCTGCGGTATCGGGGTGCAGACGGCAGACTGGCAAATCTCGGGCATAGATATCTGCCGGATGACGGTGAATTCGTACATGCATCTTTTACCATTCCAATTGGCGAAAAATGGCGGCTGGCCAGCGCCTGGAACTACTCGCTGGATGACAACAAGAGTATCGAGTCAGTGTTTGGCATTGAGTATGACAGCTGTTGTTACGCGGTAAGCGCTGCGGCCCGGCGCTATATAACCGATGACGGCGAGGACACCACGACGTCGTATTTTTTCCAATTGGTATTGAAAGGGCTGGCGCCGGTCGGACAAAATGTCACCGAGGTTTTGAGCGAAGCCATCGGCGGCTATAGCCGGTAATAAACGACATTTCGGCCCCGCGCGGCCGCACACTTCTGAACCTATGAAATTACTATCAAAACTGGGCAGCGCCGTGACGCTGTGTGTTGCGCTGACTGTCTCGCCGGTATCGGCGCAGCAGGAAGTCGAACTCGACAGCATCATTGCACTGGTTAACGATGACATCGTGCTTGCCAGCGACTTTGTGCGCGAGCGCGCCAATCTGTTGCGGCAAAACCGTGCCGGACTGCCGCGTGATGCCGCACTCGACAAGTTCGTTATTGAACGGCTGATTGTGCAGTCATTGCAATTGCAGCAGGCCGAACTGCGCGGCATTCGCATTGACGACAGCAGCCTGCAGCGCGCGCTCGATGACATGGCACGCAACAACAATATGTCAGTGGCGCAAATGCGCGAGACACTGGCCAAAGACGGCATCAACTTTCTCGAATTTCGCGAGAACATCCGCAAAGAGCTGATCGTTTCAACGCTGACGCGACGCGAGATCGAATCAAACCTGAACGTATCCGATGCCGAAGTCGAAGACCTGCTCAATGAAGAACTGGCCGGCGACTCGGGCTATCGTTACGAGCTTGAGCACATCCTTGTGAAGCTGCCGCAGCAAGCCGATGCCAACCTGGTGGCAACATCGCTGACCACAGCACAATCACTCGCAAGTGAAGCGCGCGATGGTGTCCCGTTTGCCCGACTCGTGGAAATACAGCGCAACCTTGGCAACACGGAGATAGAGGGTGGCAATCTCGGCTCACGCAGCCTGCAGGAAATGCCAGGCTTGTTTGCCAACCAGGTTGAAGGGATGCAGGAAGGCGACGTAACAGAGCCACTGCGCAGCGGCGCCGGTTTTCACGTGATCAAACTCGTTGGCCGCAGTAGCAACAATGACGCTGGCCCTTCCAGAGTCAGAGCCAGACACATCCTCGCCAGCACCCGCAACGGCACCAGCGAAGCCGCGGCAAAGGCGAAAATCGATCGCGTCTATGCACTACTGCAGGACGGTGCTTCATTTGAATCTCTGGCCACTGAGTTTTCAGACGACCCGGGCAGCGCGGCCAATGGTGGCGACCTCGGCTGGTTTAACCGTGGCGAAATGGTGCCGAAGTTCGAACAACTGGCGTTTGAGTCTGAGCCCAATCAAGTCAGCGAACCGTTTAACACTCAGTTTGGCTGGCACATTCTCGAAGTGCTGGATCAGGAGCTTACAGACAATCCCCGCACTCAACTGGAGACAAAAGCGCGCGAAACACTGCGTCGGCAAAAAGCCGAGGAACAATACGAAGCATGGCTGACGCGACTGCGCGACAACGCCTACGTTGAGTTGCGTGGCTTTGCCAAGAACTTTCAGTGAGCACAAGACCGCGCATCGCCATTACCACTGGGGAACCAGCTGGTATCGGCCCGGACCTGTGCTGTGCGCTGGCAGCACGCGATGACGCCGAGCTGATACTCATTGGCAACCGGGCACTGTTGCTCGAACGCACACAACAACTAGAACTGCCAGACAGCGCACTGACCATAGTCGACACCGCTGTCGCAGCTCCGGTAACCGCCGGCACCCTGAACCCGGCCAACGCACGCTATGTGCTCGACACCATCGACGAGGCAGTCGCCGGGTGTCGGGAGAATCGCTACGATGCCATGGTGACAGCGCCGGTGCACAAAGGTGTCATCAATGATGCGGGCATACCGTTCTCGGGTCACACCGAGTTTATTGCCGATCAGTTCGACGTGGCACCGGTAATGGTACTTGCTGCAGATGAGCTACGGGTCGCACTGGCCACAACTCACCTGCCCCTGTCTCAGGTTGCTACAAGCATTACGCAAAGCTCGATTGAAAAAACTCTGGCTATCCTGCACGCGGATTTGATCAGCAAGTACGGTATTGCAGAACCGCATATTGTCGTGTGCGGCCTTAATCCTCACGCCGGCGAATCGGGCCATTTGGGCCACGAGGAAATCGATACCATCATACCCGCCATTGAGGCAGTGCAATCACAGGGCATCAACGCAACCGGTCCGTATCCGGCCGATACCCTTTTTACCCCGCGCCATCTTGAAGGCGCCGATGCGGTGCTCGCGATGTATCACGATCAGGGTCTGCCCGTATTGAAGTTCGCCGGATTTGGCCGAGCAGTCAATGTGACGTTTGGACTGCCGATCATTCGCACCTCAGTCGACCACGGCACCGCGCTGGACTTAGCCGGCAGCGGCAACGCAGATGGCGGCAGCCTGCACGCAGCGATTGACCTGGCGATAACACTCGCCGGCAATCAGCACCGATAACATGCATCGCGCTCGCAAACGCTTCGGTCAGAACTTTCTGACCGATGAGTCCATTGTTCGGCGTATTGCTGATCGATACCACGGCACCGCGCAGACGATTGTTGAAATCGGCCCCGGCAAAGGTGCGCTGACCTCGGCCCTGGTCGACACCGCACGCCGGATCATCGCCCTTGAGCTGGACCGCGATCTAATACCGTTGCTCAACCGGCAATTCGGTGGTCAGCTCCCCAAGCAGCACAGTTTCGAGCTGCATCAGGCGGACGCACTGCAATTCGACTGGTCGACCCTGAGCGCTGAAGCACCACTGCACGTTGTCGGCAACCTGCCCTACAACGTCGCTACGCCGCTCATTTTTAAGTTGCTCGACAATCTTAAGATGATCAGCGACATGCAATTCATGCTGCAGTGGGAAGTGGTATCACGCCTGTGCGCAGAGCCCGGCAGCAAACACTACGGACAGCTGTCAGTGGTGGTGCAGAATCTGTGTGTGCCAACCGCGTTATTTGATGTGCCACCGAGCGCATTTGACCCGCCACCGAAAGTGACATCCGGCGTGGTATTGCTGGTGCCCCGCCCGGAACCGGTTGTTGCCGCGGATCAGCAGGCAGCCTTTACCCACCTGGTGAAATGCGCGTTTGCACAACGCCGCAAGACGCTGCGCAATAACCTCAAAGAGCTGCTGAGCGCCGAGCAAATCAGCGCCTGTGGCATCGACCCCGGACATCGCGCAGAAACGCTGTCGCTTACACAGTTCAAGTCTTTAACCGACGTTTTCAGCGCAACATGACGGCACCTAACCGCCAAACAAAAATCGCAGCATGGGGGGCGCATCGATGGCGTCACCAGCGATCATTTGCTACTTTAATTCTGTAACCGCGCCCACACCTTTCAGCGCACAAAAGTACTTTGTCTGCGCTCCCGGGGATATGCATTAGCCCGGGATGACCACTTGCCCCAACCCTGGAGTTTTTGTGTCGAAATCGCTCCCCAGCAATGACGATTTTAAAGTCGAAGTGGCAACTCGCTATCTTGAATCAGACTCGGACCCCGACGAGGATCGCTTCGTTTTCGCCTATACCGTAACCATTCTCAATCAAAGTGAAATACCCGCGCGTCTGCTCACGCGCCACTGGGTCATAACCCACGGCAACGGCAAGCAACAGGAAGTGCGCGGCGACGGTGTGGTTGGCAAACAGCCGCGCATCAAGCCCGGCGAAGGCTATCAGTACACCAGCGGTACTATTCTCGAAACACCAATGGGCACCATGGGTGGCAGCTACCAGATGGTCACCGACGACGGCGATGAATTTAACGCCTCGATACCCGAGTTTCTGCTGTCTATCCCGCGCACCTTACACTAGCACTTGAGTACTTATGTCATTGGCGATGTGCAGGGTTGCCACGATGAACTGCAACACCTAATCGACAAGATCGCATTTGACCCTGCAACCGACAAACTATGGTTTGTCGGTGACCTTGTTAATCGGGGCCGCGGCTCGCTTGAAACACTGCGTTTCGTAAAGTCGCTTGGCAGCAGCGCCGTCAGCGTGCTGGGAAACCATGACATTCACCTGCTGGCACTTTACTGCGGTGTCAGACCAGCGGGCCAAGACCCGACACTCGATCCGGTTTTACAGGCGGAAGATGTGGAACCCCTGCTGCACTGGCTGCTGCACCGACCGCTGCTGCACCGTGACGGAACGCAGCTAATGGTCCATGCCGGCTTGCACAGGGACTGGAGCATTGCTACCGCCTGCGAACTTGCCAATGAGATTGAATCCGCTCTTACCAGCGCGTGCAGCAAAGATGATACGTCTATCG
Source organism: uncultured Granulosicoccaceae bacterium (assembly GCA_964389335.1). Taxonomy (GTDB): domain Bacteria; phylum Pseudomonadota; class Gammaproteobacteria; order Granulosicoccales; family Granulosicoccaceae. The sequence continues at coordinate 30,644 of CAYMFQ010000018.1, read as the reverse complement.
ATCGGGAAGAACTGCGCTCGGTTATAAAGCAACTGTATGGCCGCACCAGCGGCACCTGGGCCGACAATGCCGCTACCGATCAGCGTCTGCGCTATGCGCTCAACTGCCTGACGCGCATGCGTTTCTGCACCGACGACGGCACTCCGGACTTTAGCTGCTCTGATCCACCAGGCAGCCAGCCGGCACCACTGCTGCCGTGGTACGAACTGCAAAACAGCGAGCAACGCCGCCACCAGCTGTTCATCGGCCATTGGTCGGCGCTCGGCCTGCGAACAATCGACAATTTATGTGCGCTGGATAGTGGATGCGTTTGGGGCAACAGCCTGAGTGCAATGCGACTGGCAGACGGCGAAACCTTTAGCATCGCATGCTCAGCGTACGCTCGCTGACAGTTCGCTCTAGAGGGTTGTGCGGGAAGTTCGATCAAGCACGTAATAGCTGAATTGATAACCACCCTCAGGCCTCTCATCGTGCGGATCGGTGGAGATGACCTGCCAGTCCTGCCAGTCGAAGCTGTCAAGCCAGGTATCCCCTTCAAATTCATGCTCAATAACGGTTAGATAGAGCCGCTCAACCAATGGCATTGCCTGCTGACAGATACTGGCTCCGCCAATGACCATCACCTCTGCGGCACCAGCGTCAGCCGCCTGCTGCATTCCCTGCTGTAGTGACGATGCCGTTAACACCCCCGGATGCTGCCAGTTGGCGTCGCCTGTCACAACAATACTGGTGCGGCCCGGCAACGGCTTGCCGATGGACTCAAACGTTACTCGCCCCATCAGCATTGGCTTGCCCATGGTCAACCGTTTAAAATACTGGAGATCAGATGAAATGTGCCATGGCAGCCCGTTGTCGCGACCAATCAGCCGGTTGCGGTCCATCGCCATAATCATTGAAATTCGCACAGCAGGGTCCTGTTGATAGCGGCTGCCAAGAATATCACCGCCAGTAACCGCGCGGATATGCGCAAGCAATGCCCACATAACACGTTGGTGGCAAAAATATTCCGTTACCACTCGAAAAAAATGCGGAATATGAGCAGTCATCGCACTGAATTAACGGTGCAATAACGGTAGCCAAACGGTGCAATAACCGTCCGCCGCTACACTTCCTCACGAAACTAAGCAACCGGCCATTCGTTAACTAATGTTGCGAGCTTGTCCAACTGTCAGGTTGCACTATCAACGAGGAGAATATGATGTCGACTCAATCCAACCTGATTTCGCTACACACCTCAAACCCCACACGCATCGGCAACCAGAAGATCTTTGAGTACCAGCGTCGATTCTCGGCAATGACCCGTGGCCTCACCCCCTCTCAAATCGACCAACTCTTCGACAACATGCAGGTCTTCATCGCTTCATCCTGTACCCAGGGCCAGGACCAAAGCGTTTCTGCGCGAACCGACAATGCTGATCGTGGCACGGCCAAAATGGAAAAAAACACCGTGCGCCGGGGTAGCAGTTCAATACAAGCCAACGCGCCAGTCACCGTTAAGCCCGCACCGGCCAGACCCAGAATCCAAACTGAGGCAAACGACCTGAGCAAACGCGAGCAGGAAGTACTGGTGCTACTCAGCAACGGCTATAGCCGTCGCGAAATAGGCGATGCTCTCGGCATCAGCGTTAATACCGCGGCACGCCACATCAGTAACATTTATCGCAAGCTGGGTATTACCAGCGTCGCTGAGGCTACTCGCTATGCGTTGTCACATACATCCGTGCAGCCCATTCTGTAACTAAACTGAAACAGAATTATCACCGGTTGGTCGTCCAGGCCAGGCAGCACCTGAGCCTGGCCGACCATTCCTAAACGCCAGTACCTCACCGCTCACATGATGCGCTCGTCAGTTAGCGCTTCTACCAGCGTCAGCCTGTGGCCGTCTACTTCATACACTGCCATAGCGCCTGATTCCTCAAACAACTGATATAACAACTGACCGTCTTCACTCAGTTGCAGATCAACCCATTGCCCTGCGCACTGCCCCACACGTTGCTCGGGCAGATGCGTGTTAAACACGTTGGTAACCGCAACCAGTTCAAAATTGTCCTGCGAAGCGTCCCGATCAATAAACCGGTATGTGGCAATGGACGCGTCGCGATGGTTGGCTACCCAAAAGTAGTCGCGGTCCGGCGATACGCACATCCACGATGCATAATTCAGATCCGCGACAGCAAACGCCCGCAGTACAGCCGAATCGGTCTGTGACGGCAGTTCAGTCCTTGTACGCTGGTTGACGCCAAAACTGTACGTGGCTGGCTTAGATCCACGAGGCTTAGATCCACGAGCCTTTGAACCACCGGGCTGTGATCGACTGGTGAGTGACTCTCTTGTAGTTACTGACATTGTATTCTCCGTTCGTTGTGCCTCGACTTTGGTCGCTGGCTGATTCAGGCTTAACCTGGGATCATATTCAAACAGGAAGTTATTACGGAGAAATAACAAAACTACAACGTTTCGAAAATTATTTTGCGGGGCCGAAATCACACGTGTAACACGTTAAGCAAAGACACATAGCCATACACATTTTATTCACGCTTACCTCTATACACTCCGTTACATGCAGGGGTTACATCCATATGTTTCAGCATATCGACAAACGCGCTGAGCTTGCGGCGCTTGTATGCGTCGACATCAAGACCATCGTAGTTTAGAAACCCCTGTCCGGTACGCAGCCCAATCCGATTGTTTTTCATGTTGTTGTTCACGATATCAGGCGCAGCGTATCGAGACTCACCGGTTGCTTCAGTCATGTACTGACCTGCATGATACAGAATATCGCCGCCACCCCAGTCTATAAACTCAAGCATACCCAGTATGGCAAAGCGAAAACCGAAGCCATACTTACTGGCGATATCGATATCTTCCTCAGAGGCTACGCCTTCTTCCACCATACGTGCGGCTTCGTTCATAGCAAGCATTTGCATACGCGGCACGATATACCCCGGAGATGCCTTGCATACTACCGGCATCTTACCCATAACCTGCAGCAGTTGTTTTAAGCGATCAATGGTTGCCTTACTGGTTGCAGTTGCCGGTGACAGTTCGACCAGTGGCACCAGAAAAGCCGGATTAAGCCAGTGTGCGTTGATAAAGCGTTCAGGGTTAGATACCAGCGCCTGAAGATCGGTCGATAGTATTGTCGAAGTAGTGGAAGCGATCACTGCATCATCTGCAACGTGCTGGCAGATGATCTCAAATGCACTGCCTTTCGCATCGATGGTTTCCGGGACTGCTTCAAACACATACCCGCAGTCATAAAAACTATCGCTAAGGGATGCCTGATCTGCAAATGATACGTTGGCACAAATTAGCTCAACGTCAGCCGCCTGCACCAGCCCAATATCCGCCAATAACTGTATCGTTGAATGCACCTCATGCATTGCTTCATCACGCAACGCCTGATGGTCCTGTTCGCTACGCTGCTTCAGGTCGATGAGCCGTGAGCGCATACCGGCGAGTGCGCTGGCAACGGCGATACCACGCCCCATACGACCTGCACCAACAATCGCAATAAGCGGCACATCACTTTGTAGAACACTCATGGTTCACTAACCTCTGGCATCGTTCTCTGGCATTGGCATTTCAGGTAAAGCCGTTGTTGAGCAGCGCAGACATCTCCGCGCGTGTCTGGTTGGCAAGGCCAAGCGTTTCGAGTGTGCGACCCTGTCGACTGAAGTCAGTACCGCACACCGCAGAACCCAGAGCCAGCAACCCTTCCGCTACAGGTGCCTGTACACCAGCCCATCGAGCCACTGATACCAGTAACGCCAGACCGATGGCAACGTCCTCACGCATATATCGATGGGCGGTCAGATCAAGATGCTCGCGCCAGTCACCTGAGTCTGTCAGTTTTTCATGCGCGAGGTTGCCGTACATCCATTCTTCGGCTTCGTTGTCATAGTGGTTCGCCAGGGGAAAATGTGGCCCCTGATAGCCCAGTGCCTCACGCGTGGCAATGCGCTCTGCATCGAGTTGATCAGTAACCCGACGAATAGCAGGCTGTGTGCCTTCGTTGTGAATATCCCAGTGCTCAAAGTGCTCAATTGGCCCGGCGTTCATCAGTATCAGTGGCGGGTGAATAACAGGGCCGGCATTCATCAATGCACCGGACAATGCATCACCGGCATCTTCAATGGCCGGGTAAGCACGAGCTATCACTTCAAGCGCATGACTCGACAGTCGCGCCGGAAACACTCCGGATGGCAACCGGGTTGCGCGTGTGGTTATCGCAATTTCAAAAGGTCCGTGCTTACGCGCAAGGTATGGCAAGGTACCGGCCTCTGCAAAGGCTACTTCGGAACGATTACCGCAGTCGATCATCGCTCTTGCCATGATGATACTGCCGAAGCTGCCAGGCGGCAGATACAACACCTGTCCGTCAACCAGATGCGGCGCTAGCTGCAATGCTATATCCGCCTGTGCCGTGGCAGGCGCAGGACAAACAACGAGTTCAGCACCACCGAGTGCCGTTGCAATATCGTCAGTAACCATTGCGATCACAACCGCTCGTTCACCATTACTGTCTTTGAGCGTAAGTGTACGTGCATTGGCCTGCAGCGCTTCCACTGCAGCGCTGTCTCTGCGCCACCACTGCACCTCGTGGCCGTTTAGTGTCAGGTCCGCTGCAGCTGCGTGAGAACCATTGCCACCACCGAGCACTGCTATTTTCATTGATAATTCCCTGGTCGTATTATTTTGTAGCCGCGCCTCAGTAGCCTGATGCTAAACACTGTACAGCATTACTATGTGCGTTCAGGATGCTGATCAATGAAGCGTGCAAGGCAGTTGAGCAATTGATCATTGTGCGCTGGTAGTGAC
>CAYMFQ010000018.1:5060-25723 GCA_964389335.1 uncultured Granulosicoccaceae bacterium | reverse complement strand
ATCAATGAAGCGTGCAAGGCAGTTGAGCAATTGATCATTGTGCGCTGGTAGTGACAATGAAAACCGAATAAATTTTTCAAGCCCGGTTTCGCGGGTGCGATTCACGATAAAACCCGCTTCATCGTAAAGTGCGGTGGCAATCGCATCAGCGCTGTCAGCATCGCCATCGTGCAATCCGGCCATTATAAAGTTAGTACTGCTGCGAATAGCCTGATAACCCAGTTGCTCAAGCTGCTGCTGCACACGCTCGCGCTCAGACACAATGGTCTCGACACGTTCGTCGAGCACCGACTGTTCTGCAAGCGCTGCCATCGCCGCTGCCTGCCCGACTGCATTGGCGGTGCCCATCCCGCGCGCTGCATACAGCGCCGGTATCATCCACTCGGGTGCGTGCAGCCAGCCGATTCTAAGCCCCGCCAGTCCATATGCCTTGGAAAAAGTCCGCGTAACAACAAGGTTGTCAAACTCGGCAACCAACTCATGCACAGCTGCACAATAACCTTCGCCGGCAAACTCGCCGTAAGCCAGATCCAGCACCAGCACGCAATGGTCTGGTAACGCCTGCGCCAGTCGGTGCAACTCGGACACGCCCAGCATAGTGCCAGTCGGATTGTTAGGATTGGCAAGAAATACCACGGTGGTCCGATCAGACACGTGCTCAAGCAATGCATCGACACTGCTGGTATACCGATGCTCCGGAGCTTTCACCAGTGTGGCACCAACCCGGTTGGCAACAATTGGAAACTGAATATAGCCAAAGGCCGAAATCAGAATTTCATCTCCGGTGCGTGCGAAAACACGCCCGATTACATCCAGTAGCTCCTCCGAGCCATTGCCACAAATGAGCTGATCCGGATTCAGCGACCAACTGTCAGCCAGTGCATTGCGCAGTTTTTCACAACTGGGGTTGCCATATCGGTGGGCACTGGCTGACGTTGTATCAATCGCTGTCTGCAGGGACGCGGATGGCGGCCATGGCAGCTCGTTGAAACTGAGATCAACGACGGGCAGGCCAAGTGGCTGCGGTCTGATTTCGCGCGCGCGGATATTCAGCGGCTTTATATAGATACTGGCCCGTTGCTTCATCACACGCCTGTTGGGCTGCTCCTGTTTGTGTCGCAAGACAATGAAAAACAACAAAACACCACTGCGCGCCAGGCTCTGCTGATCGTGCAGCCAATTCGACCGGAATAGCCGATTTGTGCCTTTGATGGTTGCACTGCCCAAGCATATACAATAGCCTCAGGCTCACGCAAACGCTGTTCTGTTGTCCCAATTCAACCGCGCCGCTCTGCGGCCCAACCGGGGGAAATTCCTTGAAACCAGCAAGTACCATTAGAAAAACCCTGACCCGCAGTGCCGTGGTCACGATCGCAACCGGTCTGTTAACGTTGTCAGCCGGCGTCGCACAGGCCGTAGACAAAGTTTCCGCCGTACACGCTTTCCCGCCTTTTCTCGTCTACACCAAAACCTTCCTGTCGATGGTTGAGGATATCAATAAGCGCGGCGAAGGTATCGTAGAGATTACCGTGCGTGGCGGACCAGAAGCTATTGGCATGTTTGAGCAACCCAACGCAGTTCGCGACGGCGTCGTGGATATGGTGCATACCCCTGGCAGCTTCTATGGTGCATCGGTTCCGGAAATCGACGCCATGGTTGCAGCGCGCGTTACACCAATGGAAGCGCGCAGCAACGGCGGTGCCGCTCTGATGGACGAAGCTCACCAGAAACGCTTTGGCGTCAAGCACCTTGGCTGGATAGATGGCGGGGTTAAATTCCACATCTACAATTCAAAGCCATTTGAGTTTGGCGACGACGGCGTGGTTGATTTAACCGGCGTCAAGTTACGCGACAACCCTATCTATCACGCTTTCTTTGAAGCATTGAATGCAACAACCGCCTCCATGCCATCCACTGAGGTGTATGCAGCACTGGAAAAAGGCGTTGTTGATGCGAGTGCCTGGACATCAATCGGGCTGATGGATCTTAAGTGGGACAAGTTCGTTAAGTATCGTATTGATCCTGCCTTCTACAACACGGATCTCGGCGTTATATTCAATACCGACAGCTGGAACGCATTATCGCCTGAATCACAAAAGCTGATTCAGGACGTCGTCATCGAGTGGGAAGCCAAGTCCTACGACGATCGCCAAAAAGATGTACTGGCTGATGCCGAAGAGCTGCAAAAGCGCGGCATGGAGTTTGTGCCGATGTCTGAAGAAGCTTCTGCCAAATATCTGAAAATGGCTGACGACGCGTCGTGGTCACGCATGAAAGGCCGTCTCGACAAAATGGGCGGTGAAAACAGCTACGACGAACTGCGCAAGCACTACTACGGCGAGTAACGCCGTCCGGGATATCGAGGCGTGCATGCCTCGATATCCCGTCATCTACACAACCCTCCTCCCGCAATACCGCTTTCAACTGCCGGATCAACTGTGACTATGCGTTCCATCCATGCGCCTCATTGATCGAATTTGCGATTTTCTGGCAATACTGGCCGGAGTGTATCTTGTCGCGATTATGCTCGCGATCGTGTTTCAGGCAACCGCTCGATCATTCGGAGTATCAGTCTCTTCGCATCTTTTTACCTTTTCCGAATACGGCTTGTTGTATATCGTTATGGCCGCATCACCGTGGCTGGTACGACTCAAGGGTCACGTATATATCGAGATGCTAACCGCCGCACTGCCGAAAAGCATGGCAGGCGGGTTCTCGCGCATGGTATCGGTACTTTGCGTTGTGATCTGTGTGCTGCTGGTGTGGTACACCGGAGAAGCGACACTCAAGGCGTACAGTCGCTCGGACTTTGATATGCGATCTTTGGACATGCCAAAATGGCTGTTACTGGTATCGATGCCTATCTGCTTTGGTCTGATGGCCATTCAGTTTTCACGTTTTGTATTTGGCGACGACACACTGCATACCGGTGAAGCGGGCGTGCACGAATGAATAATATGCACGCCTGTCCATTGAATACCCCTGCTCTGATCAGCAAGGGGCGCGGCTAATGGAATGGTATACCGCACTGGGCTTTCTATTGGGCCTGGTTTTGTTTTTTATGTTTATCGGTGTGCCAGTCGCGCTGGCGTTTCTCGCCGCAAATATGGTTGGCGCTGCGTATTTTATGGGCGGCAATGGAGATATCTTCACACAGATGTCTCGCGGTATCGGGCAACTGGCCAACAACGCGATACCAACGGTTACCACCTTTAACCTAATGCCGGTACCGATGTTCCTCCTTATGGGTGAACTGTTCTTTTTCACCGGCCTGGCTAATCGCATGTTTGGCGCCATTGATAAGCTCATGGGTCGCATACCGGGTCGACTGTCGTTCGTAACGGTCGCCGGTGGTACCGCCTTTGCCACACTATCCGGTTCTTCTATGGGATCCACCGCCCTGCTCGGTTCACTGATGGTGCCCGAGATGCAAAAGCGTGGCTATAAAAAGCACATGGCAATTGGCCCTATCCTCGGCACTGGTGGCCTCGCCATGTTGATTCCACCATCAGCACTTGCTGTGTTGCTGGCCACACTGGCCAATCTTGACGTGGGACAACTGTTGATTGCCGGCGTTATCCCAGGCCTGATACTCGCGTGCTTCTACGCCATACTGATACTTATCATGTGCCTGATCGACCCCGACGCCGCACCGGCCTACGATGTTGAACGCACCAGCTGGATGAAAAAGGCGGCGTTGTTCTTGAGCGATGTACTGCCGATGATGTCCATTGTTATCGCCGTTATATTACTCATCATGAAAGGCTGGGCCACGCCGTCAGAGTCTGCTGCATTCGGTTGTTTTGGCGTACTGATTCTCGCGGCAATCTATCGCAAGCTAACCATTGCCAATATCATCGCGTCGGTTCAGGGCGCGCTCAAGGTTACCGTCATGGCGCTGCTGATCATCTTTGGCTCCGCCACCTTCTCTTCGTTACTGGCATTTTCCGGAGCCAGCGCCGGCTTGATTAACTGGGCAACCGGCTTTGAACTGGCGCCTGTGGTTATGTTGCTGGTGATGTTCAGCATTCTGCTGGTCCTCGGCATGTTTATGGACCAGCTATCCATGATGTTACTCACCGTGCCAATTTTCTTCCCGCTGGCACAGACGCTCGATTTTAATCTGATCTGGTTTGGGATCATCATTCTGCTGGCGCTTGAGATCAGCTTCACCACTCCTCCGTTCGGCCTGCTGTTGTTCGTTATGAAAGGGGTATCGGCGCCTGGCACAACCATGCGAGATATCTATGTCGCCGCATTGCCGTTTATGGGCTGCGCCATTTTGTTGGTGGGGCTGCTCATCATCTGGCCCGAGATCGCCCTGTGGTTGCCAGGCCTCAGCCAGTAAAGAAGTAACAAGCCGAACTGGTAAGTCAGATCACGATAACCTTTCAGGAGCACAACGATGAAAATCTGGTATCAAAGTTACGTTGATGCTGAACATGGTCAATCGTACTGGGACTTCCTCGGCAAGCATCTTCAGCAGATTGTCGACGACGGCACCGAAGTCGACATCAAAGGCATCACCCCACATGATTCCTACGCCCACCCGATTGTTGAGTTTCGCTGTGCGCGAGAAGTAATCTGCAATGCCGTGCGCGCTGAACGAGAAGGTTATGACGCGTTTGTTGTTGGCCATTTTCAGGATGCCGGGCTATATGAAGCACGTTCAGTTGTAGACATTCCAGTAGTCGGGCTGGGTGAATCTTCAATGCTGTACGCCTGTCAACTCGGTCAGCGCATTGGTATCGTCACCATTAACCCACGCTACATTTCCTGGTTTCATCAGCAAATCAATAAATACGGACTCGGCGAGCGTGTCACCGGTGTGCACGCCATGACCTTCCAGCCCGGTCAAATACTGAGCGCCTTTGGTGACGATAACAAATTAAACGAAGTTAGCCAGTTATTCGAGCAACAGGCAATACCGCTTGTGGACGACAATGTTGATGTACTTATACCTGGCGGTGGCATACCCATGCTGTTGTTTTCGCAGATACAGCAACATGCGGTAAACGGCGCTCCTGTCATTAACGGTATACCGATCGTAGTAAAGATGGCAGAGCTTGCCGTCAAACTAAAGCGCACTACAGGCCTTTCGGTTAGCCGCGTCTCTGACTTCATGAAGCCGCCCGAAGACGTTATCGAAGAATTTATGACCCACCCCAGGGGGCTTTAAACACCTCGAGCTATTGGGTCGCGCTAAGGTATAACAGCGCGATTACTGCCTGAACGTTGATGATGCGGCATACTCACAGTTAATTCTCTGCGCATTATTCTCGGCGCACTTTTGCTCACCATAACATGAATAACCCGGGCAAAAATCAACGCATAATACCGGCATGACATAACAACTCCAATTTAATGGCGCCACAGGCTTATTTTTAACAACGCCTGAATTATTTCCCCTTATTGCCGCCACACTGACTGCACACCTAGTTTTAATTCTCCACCACGTTGTTCTCTCACTGCCAGGATCAAGCGTAGATTTCGCCGGTAACATTTGTTTACTCATTAAATCACGCCATCGGCAGATAACCATCTTAGCGGGAGGCATTACAGGGTTTCCCGGGAAAGCCTCGCTTGCTCAATGATTTAACGAGCATAAGCGAAGCGTTGTATTTTTTTCCCGGAAAAAAGCTTGTACAGCTGAACTCCATCCGGGCAGCAGCCGAAACTTATTGGCACCGACTGTGCTGCCCGATTGGCCGCAGGTTCAACCATCAATCAGGATTTAATATGAGTAACAAGCTACTGAAATCATTTTTAGTAAGTTCCTTTGTCGGTGCAGCCAGTGTTGGCTACGCCATGGAGGACTTGACTACGGCATTGCCTAATGCGGTACCGGGCGAGTGCTATGCTAAAGTTGTTATCCCGCCTCAGTACCGAACTGAAAGCTCAACGGTTGTTGTAAAAGAAGCCAGCGAGAAAGTTAAGATTGTTCCGGCTCGCTATGAGTGGACAGAGCAACGCGTACTGGTAAGTGAAGCTGGCAGTGAGTTGCGCGCTATCCCCGCTACTTACGGCACTGTTACAGAAACCTATGAAGTATCACCAGCGAGCACTCGTTGGGTTATGGGTTCAAAAGGCAGCAACGTTACTGCTAACGAAGGCATGCTGGCTATGGCTCGCAGCGGTGGAGCAAACATCGACGGTGCACAGCCTGGCCAATGCTTCGACGAGCACTACAAGCCAGCCAGCTACAAGACTGTCACAGAGCGAGTTCTGGTCTCTGAAGCTTCTGAGAAAGTTGAGCTGACTCCTGCCAAGTACGAGTGGGTTGAACAGCGTGTTATGGTTTCAGCTGCTTCTCGCAAGCTGGTTGAAGTTCCTGCAGTATTCGAATCAGTACAGGAACGCATCATGGTAGAAGACGCGAAGAGCGTCTGGAAAAAAGGTCGCGGTGGCATCGAAAAGATCGACCATGCCAGTGGCGAAATCATGTGCCTGGTTGAAGTACCAGCCGTATACAAGACTGTTAGCAAGCGTGTTTTAAAGACTCCTGCGTCTACCCGTGTTGTTGAAGAGCCAGCGCGCTACGAGACTATCCGCGTTCGTAAGCTGGTTGCTGATGCTACTGAAAAGCGCGTGAGCGTTCCTGCACAGTACGAAACCATCACTAAGCGTGTTCTCGACAGTGGTGCTACTCACGTATGGCACAACTCAGCAGGTAACGGTAGTGCACACGGCAAGCACACAGGCAACAAAATCTGCCTGCAGGCTACTCCGGCCAAGACTGCCACCATCAAGAAGCGCGTTGTTAAATCTGAAGCTGGTGTAAAGCGTGTTGAAATTCCTGCCAAGTACGAAACCAAAAAGGTCCGAACTCTGGTAGAAGACGCACGTGAAATCCGCACTGAGATTCCTGCACAGACACAGACTATCTCTAAGCGTGTCAAAGTTTCAGATGCTCGTATGGAGTGGCGTTCAATTCTGTGTGATACCAACATGACTACTGGTACCGTACAGAAGGTTCAGCGTGCTCTGCTTTCTGCTGGTTATGCACCGGGCCCAATCGATGGTGTTCTGGGTTCACAGACCATGGCAGCAGTTGATCGCTTCCAGCGTGCGAAGGGCCTGGCCACTGGTGGTCTGACTTTCGACACTCTGAAGAAGCTTGGCGTTAGTGTCCAGCACTAAGACCAGTGAATCAGCGTAGTTAGCAGTAGTAGTATCGCAGTTTTATCTCAGTAATGAAGTTAGTGTTGTAGTTGGATGTTTGAGTAGCAGTATACGTATCCGCAGTAGAGGTACTCGGTACGGTAGAGAGACTGAAGTAGCTGTGAGCAGTACCCAAAGGCCGCATTTATGCGGCCTTTGGTTTTTTTAGAGTTTTGAATTCAGGTAGCGCCGACAAAATATCGATTCACCGCGCGCCTTACCTGCGTGGGTGATTGCAAACCAGTCGTCGTGTGCACATGCCTGCCGTCGGCGTTGAAGTACAGCAGCGTCACGTGCGGCACCGAATATTTATTCTGCAGCGCTTTACCCTCATCCGTTCGAATGTTGGCAAGCCGATACAATACCGAATCGTTTGACTCGAGCGCTTCGGTAACGAGTTTCTTCAATCGCCGGCAGGTCGGGCAGTTTGGATCATGGATCTGCACGATGACAGGCACACCCTGCCCGATCACACCCAGGTCATGCAGTTCCTGCTGCCCCGACTCATAAGCGTGAATACTCACCGCCGCCAGTAACAAAGCAACGATACCCACAGCGGTTGTAATCAGTCGCCGGCGGGTCATCGACGTCAGGAATGCCAGCGCAGATGTCGAGGCCCCTGCTGTTTGTGCGGATGCTTTTGTAGCTGCCTGTTTTGATTTACTTTTAGCTCTTCTTTTCTTGCTCATTGTGCCTTCTCATTGCGTCTTGCTCATTGTGGTTTGCGGCTCACGGTGACAGACTCCGCAGGTTTCCCCTAAACGTTCCAGACTCGGCATTGATTGCATCTGAGAGCGTCTTTGTGAGCAATGTCGCAAACTCGTATCACGTAGGACACCGCATGGCAGCACACGAATTGTCACTGGACAGCGAAGCCGGCGCCCTGTCCGCAACGATGATTGACGCACCCGGCGCCACTCATGCGTTGCTGCTGGCACACGGTGCTGGTGCCGACCACCGCCACAGCCATATGGATGCTCTCGCTGAGGCATTCGCGGTACAGGGCATCTCTACCCTGCGGTTTAACTTTCCGTTTAAGCAACAGGGCCGCAATCGCGTTGACTCGAAGGCTGTATCAGTAGACTGCATTGCTACCGCGGCGGACTGGCTGCAGCAGCACAGTGATCTGCCACTGCTGCTCGGTGGCCACAGTTTTGGCGGGCGCATGGCAACGCACGCAGTAGCGGAGGGTCGCGTCGATTGCGAAGCACTGATACTGTGCTCGTTTCCATTGCACCCCGCCGGCAAGCCATCGACAGACCGAGCGCAGCACCTGAAGCAACTCACCCAACCGGTGCTGTTCCTGAGCGGCACCCGCGACAAGCTCGCCACCCGCACACTGCTCGACGAGGAAGTAAAAACACTCGGTAAACGCGCCACTGTGCACTGGCTCGATACCGGTGATCATTCCTTCAAAATATTAAAGCGTAGCCGGCAAAGCAGCATCGATATTTATACCGAAGCTGCCACCGCCGCCCGCACCTTTCTCGACGCATAGCCTCTCGACGCATAGCCGCGGGTAAATCTAGCCGCCGCAGTCATTGGAACGAACTCGATTTACACCTCTGCCAACTGATCAGCAAAAGCATCGAGCAAACTGGATTTTAAAATTTTACCGGTAGCAGCGGCCGGCAGTTTCTGCGTTACCACCACCCTTGCCGGACGCTTGTAAGGTGCCAGCCTGTCGTGTACAAATTGTTTTATCTCGGCTTCGGTCACAGTGCTGTCCGGTGCCGCCTGTACAAACGCTATAACTTCCTCGTTGCCGGTCACCGCACGACCAACAACCGCCGCCAACACCACCTGCGGGTGTTCCGTCAGCGCCGCTTCCACTTCCACCGGGTATACGTTGAAGCCTGAACGAATAATGAGTTCCTTCGAGCGCCCGGCTATATGCAAAAGCCCGTGCTCATCCAGTCGACCAAGATCACCGGTGCGAAAAAAACCATCATCGGTGAATACCCGTGCGGTTTGCTCCGGGTTGCGAAAGTAGCCTTTCATAACCTGCGATCCACGCACCAGAATTTCGCCAACACCTGCATCAGGGGTAGCGCCTGCTGCCGCGAAATCGAGCTTCAACTCGCAATCACCCATCGGCACTCCAACGCTGACATCGGTCGCACCAATAGTATTGACCGTGGCACAAACACCGGCAGCACATTCGGTGAGACCATAACCATTTTGCAGCGGCAGCCCGTAAAAGGTTTCAGCTTCACGCTTCCATACCGGGTCAAGCGGTGCTGCACCGGAAGACACATAGCGCAGCAAGCCGTGGCTGTAATTGGGAATGTTGCGATCTCGGGCATATTGAAACAGCTGCGCATGCATTTGCGGCACCGCAGGTAAAATGGTTACATCTTTCTGCAGGGCTTCAAACAGGCGTTCAACGTCAAAGCGAGGCTCAAGCCTGATAGTCGACTCGGAACTGGCCATCGCAAACAGCGTTACCAGTCCAAAGATATGCGACAACGGCAGCGCCACATAACACACGTCACCTCTTTTTGAGCCACGCAACTTTGCCGAGGCATAGGCACCACTGATTAAGTTCTGGTGTGTCAGCATGGCGGCTTTCGGATCACCGGTAGTTCCCGATGTATAAAGCATTGCCGCCACTTGTTGCTGTGGCTCTGCATAGACAGGCTCCGCGACACTGCCATCGCGCGCGACCAGCGCTGCAGTGCCAAACGCACCACTCACCGCTTCCGCCTGCATCGTCGTTGCGTGCTGTTGCGCTGCTGCAGACGATGCGGTGGAAAAAATCACTGCAGCGGCATCACAGTGCGGCACGATACGCTGTAGTTCCGCCGCGCTGATTCTGGCGTTGGCAACCACCGCAACCACATCCAGTTTGCTGGCTGCGTACAGAAAGGCCACCACGGACGGGCAATTTTCGAACACCAGTAAGATGCGATCACCGGGCCTCACCCCGTGCTGCTGCAGCAGCTCAGCTGCCTCGTCCATCGCACTGACCAGCTCACCCCACGTCAGAACGTTATCTGTGTGATCGATCAGTGCGACATCGTTCGCGCAGGCACTAGCGGTGGCGTTCAGTAAATGGTGAAGACGGGTGATCATGAGGTTTGCCGGATAGATCGGAGGATCGCTCTATCATTTGACGGCAAACACGCAGAGTCAAGCGCCGATCAGCAGCGCCTGGCGTGATTCAACAAAAAAGGCACGCAGTTGTCAGGTAGAGCTGCCCCGCTCGGTGCTGCCCTGAACATCGCTTTCATGCTCTATCAGACCCAGCCGTTCAGCACGACGCTCCCACTGCCGACGCGCCAGCACCTGCATATCCGCTTCGCCATCAACCTCATCGACGATCTCCATACCGAGCAGCGTTTCGATCACGTCTTCCATCGTCACCAGCCCCGCCATACCGCCAAACTCATCGACAACCATCGCGATATGAGAGTGCTCGTTGGTAAAGTGTGTAAAGAGCTCTGGAATCGGAAACTGCTCCTGCACCGCGCTGAGTTCGCGCCGCAGGCTGGACAGAGGCTCACTGCCTTTGTTATCGACCAGCGCGGCGAGTAAATCGTCACGCATAAAGTAACCGGTCACATGGTCTTTGGAATCGGTAAAGAGCGGGATGCGGGAGAAACGAAGCGTCGGGTGTTCTTCGTGGAACTGGCTAAGCGTCTGATCTTCCTGTGCCGCCACCACCACAGTACGTGGAGTCATTACATCTTTCGCGCGTACCGAATCAAACCGCATAAAGTTGCGCAGCAGGCTCGATTCGCGCTCGTCGAAAACACCTTCTCTGGCACCGAGTTCTGCCATCGCGCTGAAGTCTGCCCGGCTCAGCACGCTCTTGTCCTTGCCCTTTAACAGCAACCGCGTCACGAACTGGCTCACCAGCACCAGCGGCCCCAGCAAAAAAAGAATGATCTTCAGCGTCCGCACCGTAAAGGCCGCCAGCTCCTGCCAGTAAATGGCACCCAGCGTCTTCGGGATAATCTCCGACAGAATCAGAATGGCGAGCGTCATGACCACCGGAATCACAATTGTGGCGGCAAACGAATCGCCCCAAATCACCGCGGCCTGCGCGCCGACACCAATGGCGCCAACCGTGTGGGCAATCGTATTGAGTGTCAAAATCGCGGCCAGAGGCCGGTCAATGTTCTCCTGGAATTCCGCCAGCGGCTTGCCGACGGACGGGTTTTCATTCGATTGCCGCTCGACGAACGCCGGGCTGATGCTGAGCAGCACCGCCTCGAGCACCGAACACAAAAAAGAGGCACAAATCGACAGAAAAAAGAACAGAATGATCAGTGTGTACATTTCAACGATGGGTATTTGCGGTTGCTGCTGGTGCGCAACCGGAAAGGAATCCATAAAAAGTGAGCATGGAAAGACTCAGTGACAATTAGCGAGCCAACCCGCCAGCCTGGCTTCTTGTTGTAGCGCCGCGAAGCATGACACAGGCGCCGAAGCGTGTATAGGTTGCCCCGAGCTAAAAAAAGTCCAGAGCTAAGTCGTCCGAAAACAGCCCGCTCGCGACATACCATGACTTGCCGCTGGCACATTTCCGGTAATGTTGTATGTTCAAAATTCACTCGTGCATCGAATCCGGGCATCAGCCCGCCACTTACCACAAACGGTCCCCACACAGGAAAGCACCGGCAACCGATGGATCACTTTGATCTGGGCTCGCATACCATGCCCGTCACCACCGCCTCAGAGCAGGCGCAGTTCTGGTTTAATTACGGACTGAACTGGTGCTATGGATTCAATCAGGAAGAAGGCGTCAAGTGCTTCCAGCGCGCCCTTCAGCACGATCCGGACTGCGCCATGGCGCACTGGGGCGTGGCCTGGGCAGCGGGGCCGTTCTACAACTATGCGTGGTGCGATTTCAGCGCGGAAGAGGCACAGGCCTGTACCCGACTGTGTTACGACCATGTGCAACAGGCGTTGCGCTGTGCCGCCGGCGTCAGCGCAGTGGAAGCCGCCCTGATCAACGCTCTGGCACAGCGTTACCAGAAACCGCATCCGGTAACCCAGACTGAGTACGATCAGTGGGACGATGCCTGGAGCAATGCAATGCGTACGGTATACCGTCAGCATCCGCAAAACGACGACGTCGCCGCGCTGTTTGCCGAGGCGATGATGACACGCACGCCATGGAAGCTGTGGGATGTTTACACCGCGAAGCCCCCACCAAACACCGACACCCTTGAAATTGTCGAGATCCTGGAACGATCGATCAAACGGCGCGCCGACGACGGACTCGCTCCACACCCGGCAATTTTGCACCTGCATATCCATGCGCTGGAAATGTCAGAGCAGCCTGAACGCGCCATGGCATCAGCCCATGCACTACAGGACCTGAGCCCCGACGCCGGACATCTGAACCATATGTCCGCTCACATCTATGTACTGACCGGTCAGTACGACAAAGCCGTGGCAGTCAGTGAAAAAGCCATTCGGGTTGATGACAAATACCTGGCCTATGCCGGACCGCACAACTTCTACACCACCGCTCGTTGTCACGATCTGCACATGATGATGTATACCTGCATGTTGTCCGGGCGCTTTCAACCGGCCTTTGATGCAGCAGAGAAAATCTGTAGCAACCTCAGCAAGGCGGTGTTATGTGCTGACCGTCGCCCGCAGGTGCTGAGCACCATGGAAGGCTACTATGCGATGAAGATGCATGTGCTGGTCAGGTTTGGGCGCTGGCAACACATTGTTGAAACCCCTCTGCCCGATGACCCGCACCTGTACTGTGTATCAACCGCCATGCATCACTACGCGCGCGGAGTGGCCTGGGCAGCACTAAAGCAACCCGAACACGCTGAATCTGAAAAACACCGGTTTTACGACGCGCTG
This sequence comes from uncultured Granulosicoccaceae bacterium, assembly GCA_964389335.1. Classification (GTDB taxonomy): domain Bacteria; phylum Pseudomonadota; class Gammaproteobacteria; order Granulosicoccales; family Granulosicoccaceae. The sequence goes on along the minus strand of CAYMFQ010000018.1, from coordinate 12,730 downwards.
GCGGCAATACCCGAGTCGCGCAAGTTCTTTAATAACCCGGCTGTTACCACGCTGGGCGTCGGCGCAAAGATGCTGGAAGGCGAACTCGCCTATCATCTGGGACAGTACGAAACGGCGTTCCAGCACCTGCGTGAGAGCGTTACACGCGACGATCAACTGGAGTACTCAGAACCCTGGGCGTGGATGCACCCGCCGCGTCATGCGCTGGCCGCACTGCTACTCGAACAAAAACACTACGATGAAGCGGAAGACGTTTACCGCACTGATCTGGGTCTGAACAACAAACTTCACCGGTGCGCCCAACACCCGAACAACGTTTGGTCACTGCACGGACTGGTGGAGTGCCTGACCGCACGTGGTGACACTCGCGAACTGCCCGAGCTACAACAACAACTGGCGCATGCATTGTCACAAACTGATACGCAGATCACCTCGTCGTGCATGTGCCGCATGCAGCATCTCTAACCCGCAAGCGAGAAATCATAACGATGATTGCCAACCTGATGATGTATGCCCGCCCGGAACTTGAAGAGGCACACAATAGTTACTGGCAACTGATTAGAAAGCACCTGGCTCATCATGGCATCGACAGTCCATCGACACTATCGCAGGATGCCGACGAGTTCGACGTATGGAAGCATCCGCAGCTGGTCTTAAGTCAAACCTGCGGCATGCCGTATCGCCTTTTTTTACATGACAGCGTTAATCTGGTTGGCACGCCTGACTACGACCTGCAGGATTGTCCACCGGGGTTTTATCGCAGTGCGCTTATTACGCGAGCCGACCGAAAGCCCGTGCCGCTTGCGTCCTTTGCCAATGCAACCATCGCCTACAACCAGACCATTTCGCAATCAGGCTACGCTGCATTAATTAACCACGCAGCCAGTCATGGTGTATCCCTCAAACCATCGCTGCAAACACACTCACATTTACAGTCCGCGTATGCCGTAGCGGACGGACGCGCCGATCTCGCCGCGCTGGACGCAGTAACCTGGCGCTTTATCGAAAACTATGAACCAATAGCAAAAGAGCTTGCGGTACTCGAATGGACTGACCCAACCCCCGGTTTGCCGTATATCTCGGCACTGGACCCGGCGCCGGTTTTTGACGCGGTCAGCCACGCCATAACTGAGTTACCAGACGATGTGCGTCAGTGCCTTGGCATCAGAGGTCTGGTAAAAATTCCCGCCTCGGATTACCTGAAAGTACCCAATCCACCCGAGTGAACTTCAGCCGGCCTGTGTAGTCCACAGAGGCATTGCAGCGTTTTCATTGCGGCGCAATCAAACCCGCATGCCAGTCGTTGCAGCAGAGTAACGGCTTAACCTGTGCTGAGCGCCTCAGCGCCAGCGACGGCTGCCATTTTTTTACTCACAACCATGGGCATCACAACATAGCTGCATGCTGCCCTGGAACAGGAATAACCTCGGAGAAACCGGTGAATAAAAGACAATTTCTCAGCAATAGCGCAAAACTGGCCGCAGCGGCCGCATTGCCCCTTGGCGCTGCCACGCCACTGCTTGCTCAGGACAGCCGCTACAACATCATCAAGCCACCGCAGGCCACCCTTAACCCTGACAAGATCGAAGTACTTGAATACTTTTGGTTTGGCTGCCCGCATTGTTACGCGTTTGAACCTGCCATCAACGAATGGGCTGCCGACAAGCCCGATGACGTCGATTTCGTACGCCATGCACCACCGCTTAACCCCGGCTGGACTCCTCACTCTGAAGCGTTTTACTCAGCTGAAGTGCTGGGCGTAACCAACAAATTTTTCGATGAATTTTTTAACGCCATCCACCGCGAGAGACGCCCGTTGCGTGATCGCAATTCCATTTCGAAGTACATCGAGGAGCTCGGTGTGGATGTCGACAAGGACAAAATGATGGACACCATGAAGTCCTTCGCCGTCAACGCTAAAATCCGACAGGCACTGAAAGTCGCCAGCGCCTCTCGCGTCAACGCGGTCCCAACCGTGGTGGTGAATGGCAAGTACCTGTCGACCGTCTCAATGGCCGGCGGACACAAACAGATTATTGACCTGATCAACGAACTGGTCGAGAAAGAGCGCGCTGCGGCCTGACCGCAAACGGATCCTCACATCTAACGAGGTCCCTGTAAGGCTGCGTCACCATGCGTGTGACGTGGCCTTTTTTATATCCGCTGTTTAACGCTCCAACACCCCGCACTCTGACCCGATTATTCACGGTATGACGGCACATCGATTGATCCTTGACTCCACAGTACATTTTTTCTTCACTTCGTCGTGCCGATCACTTAACCGTTATACTAGCGCTCTACCTCCAGCGGACAACCGGCATGCGCTATACCAATCAAACCAACACGCTAAACCACACCGGTGTGATAAACATGCTGAATGCCGCCATTAGCAAGGCAGAGCAACTCGAGCGGCCACAGTACATCACGATTGTCGATACAAGCGGTGAGCCCCTGGTGCAGTTTCGCATGACCGGCGCCAAGTTTCTGAGTCGCAAAAGCGCTACCGCCAAAGCGCTCACGGCCGCTTCAAACGGTGCACCCAGCAGCGGTGTTCCAGAGGCAGTGCGGCCAGCAATTGCCGCCGCCACCGATGGCTCAGTAACCGGACTGGCTGGCGGCCTGCCCATAGTGATCAATGGCGAGCTGCTCGGTGGCATTGGCATTGGATCCGGCTCCCCCGATCAGGACCTGGCCGTAGCTCGTGCAGCACTGGACGCTGTGGGCGCCGAGTTGTTTCATGAAAATGACTTATGACTTGGTAACCAAACCGGTTCATCACCACCAAGTGCCGGCGCAGCCCGGCGCCAGTCAGCCGGTGTGTCACTAAACTGAGCAACAGGAGCCAGGTGTCGCAATGCACCATAGGCACCGTTACTGTGCATTTGCAGAGCACTCACTTCATCGGCAGTAAGTGCCGTTGTTGCAGTGGGCACACTGACCGGCTGACGGTTTAGCAGCATCGCCGACTGACACAGCGACACATTGACATGATAACTGCCGCCTTCAATTGCTCGTCGCAGCAGCGCCAGCAGGATACCGTAGGCGCCCAGGTAACCCGTCAGATAGTCACAGGCATTCACTGGCAGAAGCTCGGGCTCAGCCGGATTAACACGGTGGCATATTCCGCTGACTGACTGTGCAACCTGTTCCCAGCCAGCACGATCGGACCACGGCCCGACTTGCCCATAGCAACTGGTCGACAGATAAACTAACCCCGGCCTTATTGCCGCCAGTTCATGCGGACCAAAGCCACGCTTTGCCAGTACGCCAGATCGATAGCCCTGCGAAAACACATCTGCGCCCTGCACCAATTGCTTTAGACGCGCTGCGTCATCGCGCTGATCAATATCCAGCCACGTACTGCGTTTGCCATGCGACAGATCCATCACAAAGTTTTTTATCTGCGGAGTGTGCTTCGCCGCAACCATCAACACATCAGCACCGTGTTCGGCACAGCTGCGGGCCGCCACCGGGCCCGCCAGAATTCGCGTTAAATCAAGTATTCGCACGCCGTGCAGCGGCGCACCGGCCGGCCGAAAAGGCTCAGGATCACTGTGGCCAATTTTTTCGATACTGATTACCGGCTGTTGCCTCAGCGCCTGGCCCTGTGGATGATCAAGCCACTCGTTTGACGTGCGAACCGTGCCGCCACACAGACCCTGCTCAGCACAGGCGTGCTCCAGTTCATCTGCATCCCACCGCGCTACCGCCGCTGCTACCGAACTAACATTGTCATCGCACTGCAACAGCGTTTGCATTCTTGACTTCAAATGCAACATGCCAAAGTGTGGTAAAAACCAGCGCCCATCGCGGGCTAAGAACGGTCGGGTTATCTGATAAGCAACCGTTGCCGCTGACGACGTTGGCAGCGGCTGATAATGACCCTGCTCGTCGCGACGCTCAAGATAACGATAACTCTCCAATGCCGCTGCCGCCGCTCGCATTGCAATGGTTGCGCACTGCGCACGACCGCTTTTTAGCTGCCAAATGTCGCAAATGGCAGTAGCAACAGCGGCAATCACTGCAGCCGCAGTCTGCTCAAGCGGATAGTCGGTGCCATAGACACGATCACCCGGTTGAAACTGAACCGGGCACTCGGCGACATGTTGATCCGGCGCTGCACTTTTTGTTGCTGTGGTACCCGCGGCTTGTATATCTGCGCTGCTTGTCTCTGCATTTTGTACATCTGCACGCAGCGCCAATAGTTCTGCCAGCGCCGCGGGTTTGCCTGCGGAGTTATTTTGCATTTAGCTCAGACACGATTCGATACCTGGTAACAGAGTAGCCATAGCCGCAGTGTATCGTCGCAGTAATTGCGCAAGCAAACTGCCGTTGTGGCTCATGCGCAGTCGTCGCGCTACAATTGCAGCCTGCATACAGAGATGGAAATGAACAGATGAGTGACAATCCGTTATTTGCTGAAATCGAAGAACTCGACCGCCAGCGATCACAGGCACTACTCGATGGTGATATCGACAAAGTCGAAACATTTCTCGGTTCAAGTCTGCGCTATATCCACAGCAGCAGCACCGATGAAGACCGCACCGTCTACCTACAGCGCTTGCGCGACGGTTTCTATAAATACCAGGCGCTTGAGAGCAGCGACAAAGACTACCGACAGTTTGGCGATTGTGTCATCGTTAACGGATTGATTCGCGTGCACGTTATTGCCAATGGCAACAACAAAGACTTCAAAGCGCGCTACACACAAATCTGGGTTACTGAAAACAGCCAGTGGAAAATGGTCAGCTGGCAAACCACACTGTTGCCGAGTAGTTAGAACGAACTAAGGGTGTGCTATTGACAGACCCTCTACCATTTAGTGTAGCCGGATTTGATAAGCTTATCAGAACATCGCAGTGCCAGTCTCGCTACCACAAGCCCAGCTGTAAACCACAGTTGATCGAGTCAGCATTTGCGCAAACACGATTTGCATAAACACGGGGTTGAATAGTACAACCCCGTTATTTCGTACATCCTTAACACGATGCGTATTGTTGCAATACGCTCGTTTAGACAGGTATTGAGCTATCGTTAAGATCAACAAAAAGCGAACTCTCAGCGCTCGTGCCGCTGGTATCAGCCACTTGTCCCAATGTGCCTGAAGGCAACAGTGCGGCATCGGATGTATCGATGCTGGTAAACATATCATCGCTATCCGCCAACAATGCTGGAGATTCATCGATTGATTTAACTTCTACAGTTAACGTGGCAGTTGCGGTATCACCTGTACCGTCTGAGATCGTATAGTCAAATGACTCAGTCAGTGCGGCGCTGCCAAAAGGAGCAAAGTACTCAAAGCTGCCATCGGATAAATCAAATTCCAACCTGCCACCAGATGGAGTGGGAGTGTTGATCGTAGTTCCGTTAACGAAGCTTGTCTCTGGTGCTTCACCAGTTTTTAGGATCGCACTCGTTCCATCAAATGCGTAAACTACGCCAGCCACATCCAGTTCGCTTATCACTGCGTCACTAAATTCCTGGCCGTCTGGCCCTGAATCGTCATTGTCAAATACATTTCCTTCAATACTATCCGCGACTGTTCGAAAAAACTCGGCTGGTATTTCATCGGCGTCATTGACGACGATTGAGTTTTCTTCGTCACGCACTAGTCCGTCGACTTCGCCGCTTTCCCTCGGTGTGTTTGGATGGGCGACAAGATCAAGGCCCAAACTGATCACTTCATCCAGAGTTTTCCCTTGCAAATCTTCATCATCTGCTCTTATTCCTCCAAAACCGATAGCATAGCTTTCATTAAAGTTCTCTTCTACAAAACTCTCCCATTCCACGAGCTGGGCACCGACCGGTACTGCAGATTCCAGCGGTTCACCGTCTGCCGGGTTTGGGACGCCGTCTGTTAAAAAGTAGTAGTTGATCAACCCTTCGGGTACAGGATCGTCATTGCCAAATGCATCGGTTGTCGTGTGTGTTTGTGTTGCTTTGAGTGCATTGAGGTAGTTAGTTCTACCACTGCGTACGAAACCCTCCAGAAAATCTGTCACCTGCATTAAGTCCGGATTCTCTCCTGAAACATCCAGCCATGTCGAAACATCGGTCTCGCGGACACTATCTCCCCCTTCACCAGCGGATTGTCCATCAAAGCCCATTATTTTAATTGCGCCGACATGTTCTCGTGTAGCGAAGTCTTCAATCGCACCTTTCACAGCATCAAGGCGAGTCTGTAAGTCACCGTTCACTGTAGTAATCTTAGTGCCCATACTGCCTGAATGATCCACCATGATAACTGCGTTGATGGTCTCATCGGTGCCTACAAGTTCAAAGCTATCGTCTATTGCTTCAGGTACAGGGTTTGGATCGGGGACAACCACAGAAACAACCGCCCCATCGTCCTCATCCGGTGCATCGTTATAGTTGCCAGGTGTGGAATCATCATCTTCCTGATCAGCAGCGCTTACCTGAGCAATATTGGTTATTTCGCCAGGTGCATTAATTGTCGCCTCAATAGTCAGCTCTACCGTCTCACCGCCACCAATCTCACCGATATTCCAATCGGAACCAGGTGCTGCAAACACACCTGCATCGCTGGCCTCGACAAATGTCAGAGTCCCATCCGCAAAAAGCTCGGGCAGTTGACTGGCGACGCTCACTCCCGATGCAGGTACAGTCGAGTTGTTGAAGACGGTTATTGTAAACGTAACATTATCGCCAACCTCAGCCGTGTTGCTGCTTATAGTTTGTGTCAGCTCAAGATCAATAATTTCCGGCACGGTGACTACCGCACTGTCCTCGTCATCCTCCGGTGGCCGATCAGGATCGAAATTGTCCGCTGTCGAATCAGGATCGAATTGGTCAGATGCTACAACCTGTGCCAGATTTACAATCTCACCGACATCCACAATCGTCGCGGTTATCGTCATTGATAAATCTTCACCCGAGGCAAGATCGCCAACAATCCATTCCCCGGAATCGGCGTCGAATGCACCATCCGATGTGTCTGACACATAGTCGACACCGGCAGGTAGAACATCCTCGACAACAACACCTGTTGCATCGTCGGGACCATTATTGGCTATCGTTAGTGTCCACTCTACTTCGTCCTGAACAGTCGCAGTTTCGGGTATAACTCCCTTATCAAGTGATAAATCCGCAGCAACCGCATCAATTTCGGCCGTGTCCACATTATTCGAAGGATCGGAATCCTCTGTATCGCTACTTACTAAAGCTATGTTCGTTTGTGCGACCGCAGCATTGGTTGCTATTGTGGTGATCTGCAACATAACACTCTCACCATCACCCAGATCTCCGATCTCCCACCGTCCGGCGCTGGCGTCGAAACTACCCATGCCCGCCACATGCGAGTCATATTCAACACCAGCTGGAAGATTGTCGTGTACAACAACATTCTCGGCGGTCTCCGGTCCGTTGTTGACCACCAGAACTGTCCAGACCACTTCGGAATTGAGATTCGGTGTCGGATTATCTACCAGCTTTATAACCTGTAGGTCGGATCCGGTTTCCTCCATTTTTTCACAGGCGCAACAGAACCCCGCATCATGGCACCCATCGCCATCTGCTTCTTTTTCATCTTTTTTGTTATCCCTGTCCTTATCCTTGGATTTGTCTTTGTCCTTGCTGCTATCTTTTCCCTTGCCGCTGTCTTTGTCCTTGCCGCTATCTTTGTCTTTGCTGCTGTCTTTGTCCTTGCCGCT
>CAYMFQ010000018.1:0-4960 GCA_964389335.1 uncultured Granulosicoccaceae bacterium | reverse complement strand
GCTATCTTTGTCTTTGCTGCTGTCTTTGTCTTTGCTGCTATCTTTGTCCTTGTCTTTCCCCTTGGCGCCGTCTTTATCCCTGCCCTTTTCATCATCTTTGCCGCTGTCATGTCGCTTGTCAGCATCTTTTCCTTTCGACACGACAAAACTGGCATCATCGGTATTGTTGGAGAGATCCGCATCGATAGAGTGGCTCGACGCTACTGCTGTGTTAACGTACTTTGCAGCGGAATCGCTATCTACACGGGTACTTAAAACCAATTCAGCTGACTCACCCACATGCAAGCCGCCAACATTCCACTGACCTGATTCAAAATCGTAGTTGCCTTCTGACGCCCGAGCCCCCAGAAACGTGACACCATCCGGCAACTCATCATTAACTATAGTGCCCCATGCTGTCTCGGGACCACCATTAGAAACACTTATAGTCCACTCGACGGTTTCGCCGATTTTGGGTTTTTCGTTACTAACGGTCTTCTTTAGTGTGAGATCCGCATGAATCGGGGCCCAGGGATCAACAGATTTATGGTTTGAATCATTGGAGGGATTACAATCATGCGAATCAGTGAGTACTTTCGCGTAGTTTGTAATCGGTGAGGCGTCACTGTCTACAACCATTTTCACGTGTGCCGTGGCCTGCTCACCATTTCCAAGCTGCCCCAGCGACCATATACCATTGCCAGAATCAATAGTTCCACTGCTGGCATCTGTACTTAAGAGCGACATCCCTTCAGGAAGCATGTCTTCGACACGAACATTACTTGCTATACCACTGCCGTCGTTTACGACTTTAATAGTCCAAATCACTTCCTGCCCTACCCGGGGCTGGTAGTCGTCGATTGACACCTTGGTTCTTAGATCAACATATTTATTATCAGCCATTTCACTTCCTCAGCACGTTGTGCTTTTCTTCGTTACTCGTATTCAAAGTGGAACCAAGCAACTTCTACTGACGTAATCATTACCCTAGAGGCGAATGTGGCATTTAGCGTTCCATTCTAGGTTACTGAAAAATTAGGAGGTGGATCACAAATCAGATGGGAAGCAAACAAAAACAACAGATTATTGACAAAGCGAAAGTAGCTAATATGTCATCAGAATGACGAACAACTCCACCTGCAACCGACAGACACATCGAAGAAGACGGTAACTGCTTTTTACTGCTCAGTGAGTGCCATTTGGCGCGCGCGATTGAGGGGATTGAGCAGATACTGCAGCACCGATTTCTGACCAGCAAGTATATCGATCTCAGCCACCATCCCGGGAATGATGGTCAATTCGCGACCATCTTTTTCGCCCATAGTCGTTTGATTTGTACGAATGCGAATCGGGTAGTAGGTTTCGCCCTGGTCATTCTTGACGGTATCAACGCCTATGTACTCTACGACACCCTCCATTCCACCATAGACGGTAAAATCAAAGGCCGTGAACTTGACCATTGCAGCCTGGTTGGAATGAACGAAGCCGATATCCTCAGGCAATACATTGGCTTCGACAAGCAGAGTGTCGTTGATGGGTACGATTTCCACCAAATGCTCACCACTACTTATTACGCCGCCCTCTCCTGATACATGTATTTTGTTGACCGTTCCATTAATCGGTGAGCGTAATACTTTTCTCTGTAGAATGTCTTCAGATCGAGTTAGAGCCCCATTCAGGCTCGTAAGTTCTTCACGCAAAAGATCATATGCATCCAGTGCACTACGCTTCGATTCGTTGACCAGCGTTTCTAATTCTCCCTGCAGCACTGTTACTTCTCGCTCGGCTCGGATCAAATCAAGCTTGGTCATAGACTCGCGTCCGAGGCGCAGAATCTCAAGCTCATCTTTGGCGTGTTGCAGTACCTGCCGGACAATACTCTCGCGTGAATAATAGTCCTCTCGCCTAGCCTCAAAAAGGCTACTTTCGATCCTTACAAGCTCTTCATTCAGGCTATCGGGAAACACTGGCTGTGAAAATTCATTTGCCTCAGCCTTAAGTCGACTCATGCGTGCGATGATCAGATCTCTGCGGGCGAGCGCCTCTTCGTGGCTTGCACGTGCCGAGGTGTCGTCTAAGTTAAGAACAACCTGGTCCTTCCCTACAATCTCACCTTCTTCGACCGCAATACTCCTGACCACTCCATTCTCAAGACTCTGAATGATTTGCACTTTACTACTGGGTATTACCTTGCCCTGGCCTCGGGTAACCTGGTCAATCTTCGCAAACGACGCCCACACAATTAAGCAGCCGACGCAGACCAGGCACAGCAGCGGTACCCAACGAGATTTCATCCGCGTAGCTTTCTTTTCCAGCTTTTCTCCGTGTAGCTGAAAATTTATTGGTGATGTCGCCTTCGCACTTACCGGATAGCTGCGTTCCCCGAAGCCGATTTGATCGAGTTCTGCTAAATCCCAGCCTTTCTTTGGTACACCCGGTTTTGAACCCGGTTTTAGATCAGTCTTTCTATCGGAATTTATATCGGCGACAGTGTCTGCTTTAGAGTCAGCGTTAACCGGGTCAATCTGAGTCATGCGCTCGCCTCAGATCTGGTATTTTTCACCCTAAAAGTTGCTTTCGACCTGGACTTGGCCGAAACAGGCTTATCGCCTAAAAAGGCGTCTACCGTACCGTCCGACTGCACCTTTCCATTGTCCAGCACGATCACTCTTTCTACCAACTCGAGTACACGGCGGTTGTGCGTACTGATTACCAGATTAACGTTTGTGTTTTTCTGCGCGTTGCCAAGCGCCTGCATCACCAATTGCTCGGTATGGGGGTCAAGATTGGCTGTCGGCTCGTCGAGCAAGTACGTCGAATAGTCACGCACCAGGCAACGAAGTAACGCAACGATTTTGCGCTGGCCGCCCGAAAGCAATGCGCCGCGCTCCCCCACCTCCGCATTAAGACCATGCGGGTGTTGATTGATATAGTCCCTGAATCCAACACTTTTGGCGGCCTGCATAATCGCAGCATCGCTAATCGTCGTATCACCCAGTACGATATTATCCCTCAGTGTGCCGTCAAATAGTGCTGGCTCCTGCGGCACATAACCGATGCGAGCCCTAACATTAAACGGGTGATACTGGGATGCATCTATTCCATCCAGCAATACTGTGCCGCCGGTTGCCTGTTCCGAGCCGGCCATCAGTTTAATCAAGGTACTTTTTCCACACCCAATCTTTCCAAGTAATGCGACATTCTCGTTCGCCCCTATCGATAGACTGTCGATATTCAGTGCCGGCATATGCTGACCGCCATAGGTCATCACTGTTTGGTCAAATCTATAGTCCGCAGTAAAGTGATGATTGGCTATGTACGCTTTTCTTTGGTCAACCTCTCTTTCCATTTGCATCACATCAGTCAATGATTCGAGCGACTGCATGGTCTGCTGTAAACGTGTCATCAATCCAGCGACCATAGCAAGAGGCGCCATACATCGACCAGTCAACATCACTGTGGCAATCAGGCCACCCATCGACAGCGCCCCCGCATGCACCTGGTAGACACCTGCGATTATCACAGCAACGGAGGTTAGATTGACTAGCGAGGTTGTCGTAGAGTTACCGAGCAGAGCATACCAGTGCGATTTGACACCGCTTCTGGCCGAACTTCCCAGAAGCTTGTTCATCCGCCTTTGCAGATAGCCCTCAGCGTTGTAGGCCTTAATCGACTCGAGGTTGGAGATACTTTCTCCGATCAGAGACTGTCGCTCAATACCTGTAGCCGTGTCATTCTTTACTGACTTGTAAAGTGGTATCTGCAGGGCAACATTAATTGCAATACCGGCAATCACAGCGATAAGCAATAACCAGCCTATTGGACCGGCGACGAAAAAAACAACGCCAATCATCAGAAATGTAAATGGCAGATCCGCAAGCACCAGCATCGTCGCAGAAACAAAAAACTCCCGAAGGGTTTCATATGCTTTTACCCGATTTGCCAGTGAGCCCGTTGAGTTAGGAATTGAACGACAAGACAAAGACAAAACCTGCTCAAACAACATACTGGCAAGCTCAAAATCCAGTTCGCGCCCGGCTCGTTCCAGCAGTGCACCTCTAACCAGCCGAATCATCAAATCGAATAAATAAACCAGGGTGACGCCGATAGCCAGCACCCACAAGGTCTCCACCGCATGGTTGGGAACAACCTTGTCGTAGACAATCATTACAAAGAATGGCATGGATAAACTAAACAGGTTCACCAGCACCGAAGCGGGAATCATCTGTGCATAGTAGGACCGGTAGCGCCACAGGCTGAGCCAAAACCACCGTTGCCGTTGACTAGCGATATCCATATCCGCCGTGGTTTTTTGTGGTTCATTCGTTTGTACCGGCAACAGTACAAACGCATAGCCTATATGCTGATGCTGCAATACGTTACGTTCTACCGGCGTAAAGGTCGCATCCGGACCAAGTACAAAACATTCCTGCTCCTGATCGGGGGAGTTGAAAATGACACCAACACGGTTGTCAGAGAGTAAAAGAACAACCGGGCCTGCATGATCGTCAAAATAGACGTTCTTAGCGCGCTGAAAGATGGCCTTGAAACCAGCGCGCGCGGCGACGCGCGGGAAAAGTTCCGGTGTAACGCCGAGGTCACTATCCACCGGCAGACCGCTTAGCAATGCCTCAGAGTCGATATTTCGGTCGTATCGCAGAGCAATATGTCCTAGACAGTCCAGCAGCAGATCAATATTTGCTTCAGCTTTCATAACCTCTTACCGACGAATCAACAGGGTGCGCAGATGCCTTTAAGGCCAAATCCTGAAACGCGTCAGCAGGGAGCAAATATCAGACCAACGGTACTCGGCGTGTAGCGTTATCTCACTTGCGCGCAATTAGCAGCAAACCCACAGCGACCAGTGCCACACCGGCCACCACACTGACCGTTATTACCTCGTCCAGCAACCAGGCCGCCAGCAATACACCCGCGACCGGCGCAATAAAGTTAAAGCTCAGCATAACGCTGGGCTTGTAGT
>CAYMFQ010000017.1:44578-57148 GCA_964389335.1 uncultured Granulosicoccaceae bacterium | reverse complement strand
TAGCTTTAGCGTAGCAGCAGTGTAAGTTGGTGCTGCATTGCGCCACAATGACTATAGATCAGTACTTAACGCCGGACCGTTACCCGTGGGATTCACTGGCCAGCTAAATTTTATAGTAGTGCCTCGCTGACCTCGTGGGGAGTCAATTGAGATGGCTCCACCGTGTTGTTCTACTAACTTTTTGACGAGAGAGAGACCGAGGCCGCTTCCTTCAACGACATCTTTAGGTTTTAGAGTTCTGAATAAGCCAAAAACGTCGGCATGGTACTTGGGATCGATGCCCGGTCCATCATCCGTTACTTCGAAGAATAGCTGTGATTTTTCATGGCTCACTGTAATGATAATTGAACCGTAACCTCTGTCATGGTGTTTTATTGCGTTGTTGATAAGGTTGAGTAGTATCTGCCGAATTGCCACCTTTACGGTTTTAACGGGAGTCGTCAGGCTGTTTTTCGACGAAATATTAAATTTTCCGTTGGGATCGAGTAAGTCTGACAAATCTTTCAGCATATGTTCTAAATCTAGTATTTCGACGCCAGAATCTACATGTCCGGCTTTTGCATAGGTTAACAGGTCTGTTTGCAGAGTAGATAATCGATTAATTCGACTGATCAGGAGATCAAGGTTTTCCTGAGTTTCTGTCGATAATTCAGCTGAGTCTTCTTTGATCCACGTCGATAGTGTCTTTATTGATGAAAGTGGTGATTTAAGGTCATGGGATGCGGCGTAAGCGAATTTTTCAAGTTCATCGTTACTACGCCGAAGTTCGCGGTCGGTGGCTTTAAAAACCTCCAGTGCTTTTGCCATTTGACCTATTTCATCTTCGCCACTCAGTCCTACCTGATGTTCTATGTCACCATTTGCAATGGCAGTAACTGATGAGGTTAGTTGCGTCATACGCCGATTGAGTTGTATTTCAACAACGTAGTGTACAACCAGGATTGTGACTATGATTATTGATGCTGCGAGTAGCGAGAGTATCAGAATAGTCTCAATGAGATTTTTGTTAAAAGACTCTGTTGATGAACGGGTACTTGATCGGAGCACCTCAACGTTGTTTTGGATTATTTCAGATATACGTGCCATAAAACTGATCTGTTCAGCTAGCGATTGCCTGAACAGGCTTTCATTTCTGGAATGGGATATAGAACTCTCGAGCAATCCATTCTGGCCGAGCGATACTGTTCGCACTTCCTTCATTAGCGTAGCAAGCTTTGTTTTTAACGTGTTTTCATCAACATTGATCAATAACTGAGAAATGCCCAATGATGAAAACTCAATGTCTCTGCGTATTTCGTTTAGTGTCATTACGTCCAGTTGTTCCGAAATTGACTCTATTTTTGCAAATAGTCCCAAGATGCGAAACCAGAGGTCGGTCAGTTGCTCGTAGTTTTCGGCTTGACTGGATAAATTCGAAAACGCGTTGCCCTTTAGAGTGCCCGCTTTGGTTTCCTCCCGCAGGTCTGATAATGTCATTGCATAGGCGGTGTGCGCGCTTAAAACACGAGGCTCCAACAACGTCTCGAATCGTTGGCGCAAGTTGTCAAGTGCAACAAAAGATGACCGTATAGCAGCATCGCTGCGCAGCATTTCAAATCGATGCTGGACCTTTTTGCTTCTGGCAATGTTCAACGATTGAAATTGTGCCTCAATGTCGCTTAGGCCGATGTATTCTGCACCAAAGCTACTTCTAATCACGGATAGCGTCGTACTGACTTCGTCGCTTATTGAGTTAAGCTGCTTATTGGTCGCAGATATTTCCTGATTAGAGTTAGCTGTTCTGAGTGTGGTTGACACCTCAGAGAATTGTACCATCCCGGATGCAAGCTTTTGAGACTCGACCAAGGCAGGCACCGAGTATTGTATGGCGTGGTTTTGAGTGTCTCTGAGCCTGTAAAGTTGAATGCCACCGACAACAAAGCTGATAAATATTAAACATAAAATAGTGCCGAAAACTATACGTAGCCTCTTTGCCACGGTCACTTTCGGTCGATTCATTGACCGCGATAGTAATCTCATTACTTAGGTAGGATAACGAGATTGGCGTAACCATCCAGCATTGTTAATGCCCTTTTGAGTGAGTTAACCGGGTCCTCTTTAACGATATATCCGGCAATGTTTTTCTCGTAGGCACGTGCAATGTCGTTTTGTGCATCTGAAGATGTCAGGACAAAAACTACCAGTTTTTTGAACCTTTCATTTTTTCGTATCTCCTCTAGAAACGTATGACCGTCCATTCGTGGCATGTTGAGGTCAAGTGTTACGATAAATGGTGGTAATCCGTGAGCGCTATCAAATGACGAGTTCAGCGTTTCAATGGCTTCGATCCCGTCGCGGGCGATTGTTACCGGGTTACATATATTCAACTTTTTCATCGCGCGCTGTATGGATTTGATACTAACTATGTCATCATCAACAATCAGAAAATTCGCTGTGTCGTAAGAGATCGGCTTGTAATCCAGCATTGTGCAGATTCCATGTTTTTGGCGAATTGGAAAAGGCAGAGTTTCGGGATTTTATCATGGAAATCAAACGTCATCGTTCGCCTGAATTGGGTCGCCGGCGGTTCATCGGGTCTGCTTTGAGTTCTGCCGCCAGCCTTGTTGTCCCTGGAGCAAGTCTCGCTAAATCTAACGGGCAGTTTCACAGTCGGATTGCGGAACTTGCGAGACAAAGGGCAAATAAAGGTTCACGCGAACTCAGGCTGCTTCTTCCGGAAGGCTGCGAAGACAATCTTGTTCCCGTCATTCGGGCATTCTCCGATGCTACCGGTGTGTCAATGACCACCACCACAACGGCTGTAGATGACATAAATGCCCAGCTATTGTTGGATGCCATGAGTGGATCCGGCGATTACGACCTGGCGTTACCGGCAACGTTTGGTCTACCGGATCTGGTGTCAGCCAAGGCTATCATTTCAATTTCCCAATACGCAAAAAAATACGAACCGGCCAATTTCCGCGACGGCATCCTGTATAGCACTGGAGACAGCTTTGATGGGGAGCTTTACGGATTTCAGACCGATGGCGACGCGTATGTGATGTTCTACAATCGAACATTTCTTGAAAATCCGGCAGAGCAAGCGCGGTACGAGTCGGCTTATGGTGTGCCGCTGGAAGTGCCTCAGACATGGGAAGAGCTGGATCGGCAAATGGCTTTTTTTAACCGACCGACTGAGGGCATGCACGGCGGACTCTTGTTTCGCACGGCGGGGTACCTGGCGTGGGAATGGTGGGTTCGCTTTCATGCCAAAGGCTATTGGCCGCTTTCCGAGACCCTGGAGCCACAAGTCAATTCTGAGGCGGGCATAGCGGCGTTGGAGGAGATGATTCGCGCGTCAGCACACCTTGTGCCTGAAACCAATTCGCTGGGATTATTTGCGAATTGGGAGCGCTACAGCCGCGGCGATGTGTATTGTAATATCGGTTGGGGCGGATCACAGAAATACCTGAACGCGCCGACGTCGGCTATGCGGGGAAAAATGGTTTACGGTCCGACCCCGGGTGGCATTGTCGACGATGAGCTGTTGTTGACCCCCTATTTTAACTGGGGTTGGAACTATGTTGTCACCTCGAGCAGTGCAGATCCGGAAACTGCATACCTCTTTGCTCTCTTTGCCGCAACCCCTGTTATGTCAACACTGTCTGTTCAGCAGCAGGGAGGTTACTTTGACCCATTCCGGCGGGAACATTACGAGAACAGTACGATCCGGAGTATTTATTCGCCAGAATTTCTCGATGTGCATCGACGTAGCCTGCAAACCTGTATTCCAGATTTGTACATTGCACAGCAAGGGCTTTACACACAGTCTCTTAGTTCGTGGCTGCATAGAGCTTTATCAGGAGCTGTGCCGCCGAAAACGGCACTGGATCAAGTCGCTATGCGCTGGGCTCTTCTTAACAATCGCTCGGATAAAGAGCGGCAAACGCAGCGTTGGCTAAATCTGAGAGAGAAATACCCGGAAACCATAAGGTCGAGACTACGTGACCTGAGCTAAAGTTCAGTGATGTGGGCTCGTGGGTCGCAAGCTAACCTAATTCGTGTTGTGCGGATAAGTATGCGATTACTGTGAATAAAAAAACAATACTACTGGTGGAAGATGATCGGGTCGATTACAAGTTGGTTGAGCGGGCCATAGCTGATCGGTATAACCTGTTATGGGCTACCGGTGTTGGTGGCGCGCTTTCGATCTTGTCAAATCAGACAGTTGATCTGATATTACTCGATTTATCGTTGCCTGATGCAAAGGAACTGGAAGCGGTTCATGTATTTAAAGCGGAGTCGAACTGTCCAATTGTCATCCTGACTGGTGTTGCTGATGAGGAAATGGCGGATTCGGCGCTTCGTGAAGGTGTCCAGGACTATCTGCTAAAGGACCAGATTAATAAACCTCTTTTGTTGCGCTCCATTCGCTACGCGATTGAGCGAGATATGCTGCAAAAGCAGCACTTGTCTCAGAAATCAATGCTGGAGGCCGTTCAGAAGGAAGCGCAGATCAGCCTGTTTGCGACCGATAATGCATCCGAAGCGATTTACTGGATCAACAGCGACGGTACGTTTTCCTATGTCAATAACCAGGCAGCTGTATACTCCGGGTACACGCGTAATGAGTTAGGCCGCCTGAGTGTTTTCGATGTAAACCCGACTTATCGACGAGATCAGTGGCCGGAACATTGGCGAGAGACGAAAGCGTTGGGTGTTGCTTCATTTGAATCAACACACTATCGCAAGAATGGGTCAAGCTATCCGGTTCGCATTAATAACCACTTCATGCGGTTCGAAGGTCAGGAATTTATCTATGGGTCAGCGCGAGATATTACGGAAGACAAGCGCCTGCTACGGGAGCAAGAGCGCACTCAGTTGGCAATAGATCGTGCAACTGTCGCCGTTTTTATGGTGGAGCAGGGCGGCAATCTTATGTACGTTAATGATGTTGCGTGCCGCGAAAGAAACTATACGCGCGAGGAACTGTTGTCGAAGACGGTAGCAGATATTGACGTTGATATTCCTTCGATTGAATATTTTCAATCAATGATCTGGCCAGGAAATCAAGCGCCGGTAATTGTTCGAAATCACTCCCGTAAAGATGGTTCAGTATTCCCGGTTGAGGTTGTGTCCAATTTAATTGAAGTGGAGAACGAACGGTCGTTTGCATTCTGGTACGTGAGAGACCTAACAGATGAGCAGGCGTTAAATGCGAAGATTGCCCGTTCAGCGGAGCGTTTTGAATGGGCGATGGCTAGTGCCAATATAGGGATATGGGACTGGAAACCGGAAACGAACGAAGCGTACACGAGTTCCGTCTTTAGAACTCAACTGGGTTATTCTGCTGACGAAACATGGAGTAGTTTCGCTGACATAGCCGCATTATTGCATCCCGATGATCAGTGTAAGTTGGAGCATTTTCGTTTAGAGCTAGCTCAGAAGCCTCATCAAACACACGTTACTCAAATGCGTCTGCGCACGGCGGCAGGAGAATATAAACATGTACAATCTGTAGGGCGAGGTGTTTTTGGCGATAATGAGCTTATAGAACGTTTCACTGGTGTACACATTGATGTAACTGACCTGCAGGTGGAACGGGAAGCTTTGCAACGAAGCAACAGAGATCTTGAGCAGTTTGCCTATGTTGCATCACATGATCTGCAGGAGCCGCTCCGGGCTATCGGTGGCTTCCTGCAATTGCTAAAGAAACGCAATGCCGATCAGCTGGATGAAAAAGCTCGTAGCTACATTGACAAATCGGTGGACGGTGCGGCACGCATGAGTCAGCTGATCAATGAGCTACTCTACTACTCAAGATTGACCCGCGTAGAGTCAGAACGTCATGTTATTGATTTGAACGAAGTACTCGATCTGGTGCAGAAAGAGCTGGAACTGACAATTGCCGAGTCCGGGGTTGAATTACAAGTCGGCCCGCTGCCGTCTGTGCGTGCTGCCAGCGGTATGATGAATCAGCTGTTTCAGAACCTGTTGACTAACGCCATTAAATATCGCGCAACATCAAAACCGACTGTCACTGTGTCTACGCTTCCGTGTGCGTCCGATGACCTGTTTGTCCGAATCGAGGTACGTGACAACGGTATCGGAATTGCCGCTAAATACCTTGAACAGATATTTACGCTGTTTAAGCGCTTGCATCGACGCGAGGCTTACCCGGGTACAGGGATAGGTCTGGCGGTTTGTAAGCGGATTGTTGAACAGCTGGATGGCACTATTTCGGTGGAATCAACAGAGGGTGAAGGAAGTTGTTTTACCGTCAGCCTGCCGCGAGGCGACTGACCCAGTGGATTAAATATGTGCAGTTGATCCTTTCAGAGTTTACGGCTAACGGAGACAGTCACCATGGCAAAGGCTATCGATATTCTGCTCGTCGAGGACAGTGAGACCGATGCCGAGCTGACGCTTGAAGCATTGCAGCAGGGCAAACTAAAAAACAGTGTCCAACACGTGAAGGACGGCGCGGAGGCATTGCGTTATCTGTTCCAGCAGGATGAGTACACAAACGTTGCGCGGCCGGACTTGATTCTGCTCGACTTAAATATGCCCGGCGTTGATGGACATGAAGTGCTTAGGATCATTCAGCAGGATGAGAAATTATCGCTGATTCCGGTGGTTGTTTTGACGACGTCCGTACAGGACAAAGACATCCTGACCTCCTACGGTTTAAATGCGAATAACTATGTGGTGAAGCCAGTTGATCTGGATGATTTCTTTAGAGTCGTGCAGAGTATTGAGAATTTCTGGGTGGAGATTGTGTCGCTGCCGCCGCTGCCAAAAGGCTAAAGCACTATTTTATTAGTCGCAGACAAACGTCGGGTCGCTGGTTGAAGCAGTGACTCGCCTGGGTGCTGGTGTATCACTGCGCTGCAACATTACTCGAATCTACACATCTGGCAGCGGCAACACCACTGGCTCTCTATAGACATTCACGTAATTGCGCGGTAGTGTAAATACCGAGTGGAATAGGGCCATATGCATGAAAGATAGTCAGTTATCTCGAAGTACCATGGCGTTTGTGCTTGCCGGCGGTCGCGGCAGCCGGTTAATGGAGTTAACTGATGTCAGGGCCAAGCCGGCCGTGTTTTTTGGGGGGAAAAGCCGAATTATTGATTTCGCGTTGTCCAACGCGCTTAATTCGGGCATACGCCGCATTGGTGTTGCAACGCAGTATAAAGCGCATTCTCTGATTCGGCATTTACAGCAGGGCTGGAGCTTTTTACGCGCGGAGCGTAACGAGGGCCTGGATATTTTGCCAGCCAGCCAGCGCGTAGAAGAAGGGCACTGGTATCTGGGAACTGCCGATGCTGTAACGCAAAACATAGATATCATCGAAAGTTACAACGTAGAGTACATACTGATCCTCGCCGGCGACCACATCTACAAGCAGGACTACCAGCGCATGCTGGCGCATCATGTGGACAGTGGTGCAACGGTAACGGTGGGTTGCATAGAGGTACCTGAAGACGAAGCCAGCGCTCTCGGCGTTATGGCCGTCGATGAGAACGATCGAATAACCAACTTTGTTGAAAAACCTGAAAACCCGCCCACCATCCCGGGTGATGATTCGCGCAGCCTTGCATCGATGGGTATCTATGTATTTAAAACATCGACGCTGATTGAACTGTTGCGTGCGGACGCGGCGGATGATAACTCCAGTCACGATTTTGGTAAGGATATTATCCCTGCAATTGTTGGCGATGGTGAGGCAGTCGCACACAACTTTAATCGATCCTGTATTAAAAACTCGGAAGACAGCGAGCCCTACTGGCGTGACGTCGGAACCATTGATGCGTTCTGGCAGGCCAATCTGGACCTTACAGACTTCGAGCCTGAACTGGACATCTACGATCAGCGCTGGCCGATCTGGACCTACCAGGAGATAACCCCGCCAGCCAAGTTTATCCATGACGAAGATCAGCGCCGTGGCAGTGCCATTAGTTCATTGATCTGTGGGGGGTGTATAGTTTCCGGGGCCAGAATCAATCAGGGGCTGTTATTCCCGCGCGTACGTTGTCACTCCTATAGCAGTTTAAAGAAGGTCGTGATCCTGCCAGACGTCACCGTCAATAGACGCGCGCGCATTAAGAACTGCGTGATTGACAGGGGCGTGACGATTCCCGAAGGACTTGAAGTTGGCTATGATGAATCACTCGATGCCAGTCGTTTTCGCCGTTCGAATAATGGCATCTGCTTGATTACGCAAAAAATGATTGACAAGATCTCGCTGTAGGCTCAATGCTGCATGCGTTGTTGCTACACGAAGTGACAATTTAGGTGCTGACGTTATTTTGGTAGCTCAACATAAAACTGACTGCCAACGCCAGGATGACTTTCCACCCAAATACGGCCTGAGTGAAGTTCAACCAGGTCCTTGGCAATGCTAAGTCCAAGACCAAGGCCGGCACCCGTATGCTCTGAACTCGTACCCCCAACCTGATAGAGTCGGTTGAAAATATCTTCAGTGTGTTCCGGCGCAATACCAAATCCGTTATCCGCTACACAGAAGACTACCAAAGATGGGTCTGTACTGCGAACTGCGAGTGTGACGCTGCTCTCTTCCGGTGAGTACTTTATCGCATTGGAAACGAGATTAGACAGGACCTGAACAATACGGTTTTCATCAACATTGATCCGGCAGGACTCACATGTGTTACTGATAACCAACCGCGCGCGTTTTTCATCGATTGCTCGCGTACAGGATGCAGTCGTCCTTTTTAGAATAGTATTAATAGAGGTCTCTTGTTTTTTGAGATTAATCTTTCTGGAGTCAAGCCTGGTTGTTTCGACTAAATCGTTGAAATGCGATGCAATCTGATCGCAGCTTGATAGAGCATAATCGAGAACTTCTGCCTGCTCATAACTTATAGGCCCGAGTACACCATCACGTATCAGTGAAATAAACTCTCGACTAGCGGCAAGCGGCGTTTTCACTTCGTGTGAAACGGTCTGATAGAAGTCGCTAATTTCCCGGTTACGCTTTTTTAGAGAGGCATTCGTGGTCTCGAGATCCTGTGCGTGCTGATAAACCGCTTTTTGGAGGGCGTGTTTTTGTAACGCATTAATTATGGCGCGCTCGAGGGAGTTAGTGTTCACGTCCGCCTTAGTCATAAAATCGTAAGCGTTGGCCTGTAGTGCTTTACGTGCGGCTTCTGCCCCGCCATCGGCTGTCAACATGACGGCTGGGGGTGGGAATTTAGTTGCGCTTCTGTGCAGTTCAATTAGCAGCTCATACCCACTCTGATCTGGGAGGTTGTAGTCCACCAGCAGGACTTGATAAGTTTTTCGTTTTGCGAGTGTTAGTGCTTCCTGGGCGGACTTGCAGCAGTCTAACTGAATATTGCCGAATGCCTGTAGCAGTAGCCTCTTGAGTAACTGCGAGTAAGTCGGATCGTCTTCGACAATGAGTACGTTTTCTGGGATATCTGTGTATTCGCTGCGTGGTAGCATTCCCGGACTGTTAGCTTTGAAAAACACATTCATGCCGGTTGCTCAGAAACCAATTCCTCGTTTCCTGAGTCAGAATCTTTTGGCAACGAATCCAGCAATTGATCCAGCTGGTCAGTTGCATGTTTGACATAGGACAGACAGGGCAACACATCTTTATTGATCAATGAGTCAAGACCTGCAATTTTTTCGTGATTGCTGGTGTTTTGTGCTTCGAAACGGGAAATCGCACGTTCAATTTCGCTGCAGAACCCCCGCAAATTGATTATTTGTGCTTTGCAATCGTGTCGTATGCGTGACTTTAAGTTGTTGGCATTCATTCTCTATCGGCCTTGACCTGAAACAAATACTTACTACCGACAGTCATCAATTAGGGAGTTAAGGTCAGTTGCGGGGAAAGGTTTTTCCAGAAAACCTATTGCTCCAAACTGCTCCGCTTTAGTTCTGAGCTCCTCCTTTTTGCTAGCCGTCATGAATATAAGTGGCGTATGTTGTGTGACGGAGGAGTTCGCCAGGTTTTCTGCAATCGTGAAGCCGTCTGCTCCTGGCAGATTGATGTCTATGATGACTACGTCCGGGGAGTGTAGGGTAGCCAGCGAAATTGCCGACATGGCATTGGTGGTCGAATTGACATCGTAGCCTTCAGACTTAAGGCGAATGCCAAGGGCGAGGGCCAGTTTTTTGTCGTCTTCTACAAGCAAAATTTTCATTGTGACTTCCCTGTCATGACTATTGTTGCCTCACATCGATATTAGCGGCTAAACGGGCGGCGCCCTTAGTTGTACCGTGCGTCAGTGGTTTCTGGTGTATTTTTCCGCAAGAATGACGAGACAGATAGTGTGCGCGTTAGTTTGATTCAACAAGAGATATTGAGAGTTTTCTGCGGAGCTTAGGTGACTCCTGAGCCAAGTGGGCGCCTTGGTGACTAAGGCCGAATTGGTGTGCCGGTAACCAACCTTTCAGTATTTGTTGTTACTTATAGGGTTGATCCCTCTACTTTTGGTGCAAGGATACTTAGTATGGAAATCGATCTAATGGTGGTTGATGATGACGATATTCTCCATGAGATAATAGAACGATTCATGAGCGATACAGAATATACTGTACGATGCTTCTCAAATGGAATGGAAGCGAAAGATATTCTGGGAGAATTCAATGTGAGGGTCATGCTCGTTGACTTTAATATGCCTGGTATGAACGGTCTCGAGTTCGTTTCGATCGTAGCGAGTATGGCAGAGTGTTCAGCAACACAGGTCTATCTTTGTTCATCTGTGGATTTGCCACAGGAGGTTGCAGATAGAGCATTGAGTGTTGGGGCACTTCCGCTGAATAAGTGCAAAGTTATTGAGGAAAGATTCTTAACTGACCTGTGTGCGGCTTGAAGCACTTACACTCAAAGTCAGCGGTGACGTTTGCCACTGAAAGAGTATGCCTTGGCAGACATTGCACAAAAATTGCGTGTTTTTGTATAGCCGGTATCGCGAGTCAAATAGTTGATCGTGAGGCGGTTTTGTTAAGGTTATTTGCTCAGTGCTGAGCGTTTGGCTTTTATCCTGGAAAACTCTCATTGTTTCTAAGAAAGATTCTCCACTTAAAGGCACACCCATCATCCAGTACGTACCTGGGTGGTGGGATTTTCCTTATCAATCGCTAGGTTTCGAGTTGGGGATTAAACGAATTTAAAACAAATACCAATTCGTGGATATAGCACGGTTTTTTCAACAAGGTATTCAGCGTTTTTTTGTATTCGGCGGTGTTCAATTCCCGAAACCCGGTAATGCCAATGATTTGGATATTTGGCAACAAAGCGCGAATTTTCGTCGCCAGATCAAGGCCGCTTTCGGACTCGCCTAACGACATATCTGTAATGACTGCATCGGTTTCATCGAGATTTGAAACTTGTGCCAGAGCAGATTCGCAATTGTTCGCTGCCAGCACGGTAAAACCCTCGAGCGCCAGCTCTTCCTTCATCAAAGTTAGTAGTATTGTGTTGTCATCAATTAATAATATTGTTCGCTTTTTAGTGCGTGATGCGATCGAATAATTTTGTGCTGGATGTTTGCTAGTCTTTTCATCATCCTTGCTTGCCGGTACTCGAAATCGAACGCTGGTGGTGCCGATGTGTTGGTCTGCTTCGATGCTAAAAGTGCCCCCGCACTGTTGTGCGAAACCATAAACCATCGACAGACCCAGACCGGTTCCGCCCGTATGTAGTTTTGTGGTGAAGTAGGGGTCAGTAACCTTATCAATGATCTCTTCAGGTATCCCCCCGCCATTATCCGCGACGCAAAATTCGACCTGTGAATTGTCAGGCAGGCGAGTCGAGGAAACTTGAATCAACCCGTTGCGCTGATTACTGGCCAGAATTGCGTCATGGGCGTTAACAATAAGATTGAGTAGTGCGCTCAGTAACTGGTTTTGGTCACAATACAAGGTAGATTCCGTTACCCCGTGGTCAAACTGAATATCACATGATTTAGAGATTGGCCCGTGGGTCATTTCCTCAAGTTCTTTCATTACCTGGGAGTTCATGCGCTCGGATTTTCGACCGCTTTGAGACTTGGTGAAAGCGAGCAGATTATCAACACGATCCGTTGCCATATTGACGACGGTCTGGATGGTATCCAGTCTCGATCCGATTTTCTGCAGATCAGTAGAGCGCCTGGCACTTTCAACAGCGTGCTGGATGGTTGCCAGCATATTGTTGAAATCGTGAGCGATGCCTGCGCTGAGATGACCGAGGGCCTGCAGCCTGCTTTGTCGTTTAAGTGCATCTTCCTGCAACTTGAGTAGCGCTCGCATTTGTGCGCTCTCTACTGACTTTGAAATAGCTTTGTGCAGTGCAACGGCGTTGATATCCAGTTTTACCAAATAGTCTGATGCGCCGGCTTTTATTGCAGCGGCCGCTACGACTTCGCTGCCCTGGCCTGTGAGCATTATTACCGGCTTGGCGTGTTGGTGTGACAGGAAGGCCTGGAGCACTTCAATGCCGTCTTCATGTCCCAGCCTAAAGTCGAGCAGCACGCAGTCTGGCTGCCAGTTTTGCAACTCTTCCAGCCCTTGCAAACTGTTGTAGGCATCGCTCACCTGATAGCCGCTGTCCTGAGCCTGAAGCAGACTGGT
>CAYMFQ010000017.1:15024-44478 GCA_964389335.1 uncultured Granulosicoccaceae bacterium | reverse complement strand
TCAGTCCCGGATCTTTGAGATATTCACTCGATTGCATCCAAAGAAAACGTTTAAGTCGGGCACCGGGGCAGGGCTTGCGAAAGTTCTGCGTGTTATACAGTTATACGGTGGGACCATCAGTGTTATTTCAAAGCCTGAGTCCGGAACAACCATGCAGTTTAGTTTGCCACGTGTCTAGTCAGCGCAAACACATGACTAGACGGTCTGTCTGTGGATGGAGCCTGCGAAGCTGGTTGCATAGGCTGGTATTCATTTTGGTTTTAGCCTCGGGTACTTTGCTGTCTGCCGGGTTCACGCCCGTAACGCGTGCTGACATCCATATTTATCAGGATGCTGATAACTCCCATTATCGTGACTCTGCATTAGCTATTCAGCTCGGTATGGAGTTAGCATTTTCCGAGGTCGGAAACACGATACAAGGTCACGCGGTAAACCTCGTGTTTCGCGATCATCGAGGCAATGTGGTGCGAAGCAAGCGCAACTATCAGACGTTTGTCGATGACCCTCAGGCGTTGGCCATTTTTTCGGGAATACATTCACCGCCGCTGATCAAAAACCGGGAGTTCATTAATACGAGCCGAGCGCTTACGCTGGTACCATGGGCAGCGGGTGGTCCAATTACACGGTTTCCGTCAAGTGATAACTGGGTATTCCGCTTGTCGGTTGACGATACCCGGGCAGGGCCGTTTCTCATTGAATACGCCATCAACAAGCGCAACTGCCGTCGACCACACCTGGTGCTTGAGCAAACACCCTGGGGGGACTCTAACCTGCGTAGTATGTCTGCGGCGTTATTATCGCTGGGTGCCGACCCGTCGCGTATCAGTCGGTTTGGACTTGGTTTAGGGGCGCAGGGTGCGCACACGCTGGTGCGTTCGGTTGCAGACATGGGCAGTGATTGCGTTTTGCTGGTAGCCAATGGTGTGGAAGGCGCGGCTATTGTTAACGAAATTGCGCGGCTACCTGATGACCGTCGCGCATCCGTCATCAGCCACTGGGGAATTCTTGCGGGGCAGTTCCATTACCTGGTATCTGCACAGAACCGCGAGCGCGTTAATCTAAGGTTCATTCAAACCTGCTTTGCCTTTACCAATGGTTCTTTCGCGAGTAAGCGTCAGGAAGAAATAGCGGAAAAGGTGTTCAGTGGACTGGTTAAATATACCAATGGAGTCATTGAACATCCGTCAGACCTTAATGCCGCTGTAGGATTTGTGCACGCATACGATCTCACCCGTATCCTGATTCAGGGGCTGCAACAGATTGACATTACCGGCAACAAGGCAACGGATCAGCTCGCGCTTCGACAGGCTCTTGAGTCTCTGGACACGCCTGTCAGCGGGTTGATCAAAACCTACAAACAACCGTTTTCTCAGTACCATAACGAGCGTAATCGTGATGCGCACGAGGCGCTGGATTCGGAAGACTATTGCATGGCGCGCTTCGGTCCTGATAATGATGTGTTGATCGATAGTGACTGAACCCCAACAGCAACAATATTCGACATTAAGCCTCATGGCATCCTTCTGCGCTGTGCTGTTTTTAGTGCTCGTCGTCGCGTCAGTTACACTTGTGATTCCACGCGTGTCAGCTGTGCTGGAACAGCAACACAGCCGGGATATCAATGTATCGCTCGACCGCGAAGTTGCGTTGTTTTTGCGCTACATCGAACAAAAGCGCACATCATTGGCCGATCTAGCCAGCCTTCCGGTAGTGAAGAACTCGGTAATCATGTCCGATGCGACTCCGGCGGTTGAGTTTTTTGAGAGTGTAATGCTCGACGGTGCACCGGCCAGTGCGGTGCTGCGTAATATCGATAGTGAAGTGCTACTGGCCACCAGTGAACGAATAGTCGAACTCGGCACAACCGAGTTTAATAAACTACTGTCCGGCCAATTGCCGTACGATCTGCGGTTGCTCTCACAGAGCGGTGGTGATGTCGCTATGCAAATCAGTTTACCGGTGACGTATCATGAACTCGTCGAGGGGGTTATCAGTGCCGAGTTCATGGTCTCGTTAAATGAATTGCTGGTGGCGAATCGCCACGGCGGTGAAGTGGTTGGTATCCAGGTGACGCAGGGCGATGTCACTGTCAGCAGCAACTTGCGCGATATAAGCGAGCCGCGTGTGGATACCATTGCGCTTGAACATCCTCCCCTCACTTTTTCGTACATAACCGACAATAGATTCCTTCACGAACGTGAGCAATATCTGCGGAATACGCTGCTACTGGTTTTGCTGGGTGGTTTTTTTGTTGCGCTGTTACTGTTTGCATGGCTGGAGTCGCAGCGACAGACCAGGTCTGAGCGGGACGGAACACCTCAGAGGAGTTTGTTCTTTGGAGCCTATATTATTCCATCGCTGGTGGGCGCGCTCGGTATCATAGCCAGCGTGGCCGCGTATCTGTATTTGTCTGACCAACATCAAACGCGACTGGATACCGAGGCGGAAAGACTGATCAGAGAGACAGCACACGCCGTTGATACAAAAATCGATCGACGCTTTGCGCAGTTGTATTCGCTGCAATCTCTTTTCCTGGCATCCGAGCAAGTTGAACGATCAGAGTTTGCTGAATTTGTAGCGCCAATAATCGATCGTTTCCCTGACCTGCAGGGGATCGCCTGGGTACCACGCGTAGCTGGTGAACAAAGAACGGAGTTAGTGATGCAGGCAAGGGTGGGCGGATTGCCGGACTACGAAATCAGGCAACTCAACCCGGATGGAGGCCTGCAACCGGCAACATCCCGAGACACCTATTATCCTGTCTACTACGTTGAGCCATTTGAGAGAAATCGCCGGGTAGTTGGCGTTGATCTGGGGGCAGATCCCACACGTCTTGATGCGATATTAAAGTCGCGTCAAAACAGAGATATTGCAGTGTCGGAAGCGATCACACTAATGTCTATGGACGCTGCGCCACAGGCAGGAGCGATTGCTGTGCTGTCGGTGTATACCGACACTGAGAGACAGGCAGTTGATAAACGTTTGCCGAAGGGATATCTCGTGGGTGCGTTGCGCTTCTCGCAGATATTTGCTGAGCTCGAATCACCGTTGTTTGTCCTGTCCGTGGTGGATGTCACGAATCAGCAGAATAGAAACCTCTTGTTCGGTGGCTCTGTATCCGAGGCTGCCGATGCGCGTTCTCGAATCGTGGTTGTCGGAGACAGGCGATGGCAAATTTCTATATCGAACATGGCGATCTTAACAGAGCCAAGCTGGCTTCCGATGGTTGCGCTTTTTGCGGGGTTTGCGATTACCGCTGCGCTGTCGCTTGGGCTCGTACATCTTGTGAATCGGCGGAAGCTGGTAGAAGGACTTGTCCAACAGCGTACAGCGGATTTGCAGCTGTTGACGTCAACGGTTGCCAACGCCAATGATTCCTTTGTGCTAACCGAGGCACGGCCACTGTCAGAGTCAGAGGGCGGACCGAAGATCGTGTACGTCAACGAGGCGTTCACTCGTCTTACCGGCTATGCCCACCATGAAATAATCGGTCGTACGCCGCGATTCTTACAGGGGGCGGATACCGACCCGAGCGAACTCCGTCGACTGAGAGAAGCGCTGGAAAACAGAGCGCCTTTTTTGGGGGTGGTTGTAAACTACCGTAAAGATGGTTCGCCCTTTTGGGTTGAGCTGAATGTAGCGCCCGTCATTGACATGGACGGCGAGGTCAGTCACTTTACGGCTGTAGAGCGGGATGTCACAAGCCGACGTCAATATGAGCGAGAACGCAGCGAGCTTATCGAGCAGCTGGAAAATGCTAACGAGGAGCTGAGTCGATTCGCCTATGTCTGCTCGCACGACTTGCAGGAGCCGTTGCGGATGGTGCAGAGTTTTTCGGCTAAATTGCAGGCGCAACTTGGCGGTAAACTCGCCGGCGATGAAAAGAGCGCGCGCTATCTGGCTTTTCTGACTGACGGTGCGGAGCGAGCGCAGTCGTTGATTGCGGATGTGTTACTGTACTCGAGTCTGGACCGGCGGGTCGATGAGCTGGTGCCAGTAGATCTGAACCGATTACTCGACACCATTCGAATTGACTTGCAGGCCGCGCTGAAAGAATCAGGTGGAACGTTGGTGACTTCTGACCTGCCATTGGTTATGGGTAACCCGGGCAGGCTGTACCAGTTGTTATCTAACCTGATCCTGAACTCGTTAAAGTATCGTCAGACAGGAGTACCCCCTGTTGTCAATATTGAGTGCAAGTTGCCAAACGAAAAGTTCCGGCAATCAGCTGACAGCGGGGTGCAGAAAGGGTTTTACCATTTTTGTGTCACGGACAACGGCATCGGTATCCCGCCACAGCACACCGACAGAGTTTTCGCCGTATTTCAGCGCCTGCACTCGAAGAGGGATTACCCGGGAACAGGTATCGGGTTAGCCATTTGCAAAAAAATTGTAGAGCAACAGGGGGGCACAATCTGGCTTGAATCTCAGCCGGGTACAGGTACACGTGTGCATTTCACCCTGAGGCAACACGGCACTGAGAAAGCAAAAGTGACATCGATTGCAACGGAGCACAGGTATGCAAACAAAGCTTGCTGAAATATTACTTGTTGAAGATAACGAAGGCGACATCGAACTGACTCGTGAAGCATTCGATGAAGCCAAGTTTCGCAACCAGCTTCACGTTGTGGAGACCGGTGATGAAGCGCTGGATTTCCTGTTTCAGCGCAACGGCTATGAGTCGGCACCCCGACCGGATGTAGTGTTGCTTGATTTAAATTTGCCTGGTATGAGCGGATCTGAGGTGCTCGAAGTCACAAAAGACGACGACTCGTTACGCATGATTCCGGTTATCGTGCTGACAAGTTCTGAGGCGGACCGGGATATTGTAGGTAGCTACACTCGCAATGCGAATTGTTACATCGTGAAACCTGTTGATGCGGTAAAGTTTATTCAGGTAGTACAGCAAGTTGAGCACTTCTGGGTTGATGTTGTGTGTCTGGCCCCGAAGCAGGGTTAACCGCAAACGGCCAGGAAAATGAATACACCCGATCCAGTACGCGTATTGATTGTAGACGATCAGATGTCTAATCTTCTGGCGATCGAACAGGTCATATCGGAGCTTGATGCGCGGATCACAAAAACAACGTCTGCGAATGAAGCACTGCTGATCATAATGCATCATCAGATTGATTGCATATTGGTGGATATCAGTATGCCCGAAATGGATGGTTTAGAGTTCCTTAAGTTGGTGCGATCCGACCCAACTCACAAGTACGTGCCGGTTATCATGGTGACGGGAAAGATTTACAGCGATAACGAAATGCAGAAAGCCTACCGATTCGGGGCGGTGGATTTTCTGTTCAAACCTGTTGATGCCGAGGTGCTGTTGCAAAAAGTGGGTTTTATAGTCCAGCAGGCAATACGCCTGAAGAGGGTGTCAATGGTTGGCGCATCACTTGCCGCACTCGAACAGGAATGTATTGAGCCACTGCTTTCGATTGCCAACACCATTGAAGATACGGTAGTGCAAAAGCAGATTTCCGATGTTGTGGATCGACTGCAGGTGACCAGAATGAACTGGGAGAACTTTAATGAGTGATACGGACGCTGGAACACTGGACGCTAAGGAAGGCACTCCGAGTAAATCAGAGAGAGAAAATAATTCAGGAGACATCGCTGTTCCGGAGGAAAACGGGGAGCGTGAACTGGCAGTGGCCATTCAGGAACCCAGCTATGTGGTTGGGATAGGCGCGTCTGCGGGTGGTCTGGAGGCGCTGGAATCGATGTTTGCGAGAATGCCGCTTCAAACGGGTATGGCTTTCGTGATAGTGCAGCATTTGTCACCGGATTACAAAAGTATGATGGATGAGTTGCTGGCCCGGCGAACCATGATTCCGATCCAGGTGGCAGAGGATCAGATGTTACTGGAGGCCGATACCATTTATCTGCTACCGCCAAAAAAGGAGATGATTACAGCGAGTGGCAAGCTGTACCTGACCGAACGTGAAAATGACGATATGGTCAATTTACCTATCAATACCTTTTTCCGTTCCATGGCAGAGAGCTATCGTGACAAATGTATTGCTATTGTGCTTTCGGGGACCGGGTCTGACGGCAGCAAAAGCGTGCCGCTGGTGCATGACAGTGGCGGGTTCGTTATTGCGCAAAACCCCGAAAGCTGCAAGTTCAGTGCAATGCCCGAGAATGCGATAGGCACGAGCAATGTCGACTTAATACTGGATGTGGAGGAAATTCCTGCGTCCCTGGTTAAGTATTCACAGCGCATCGCCAATGTGCAACAACACCTGATACTGAAAGAGTTCGACTCTGAGGTCAGTGAATTCTCAGAAATACTTCTGTTGCTGAATAACCGGTTTAACCTCGATTTCTCGCAATACAAACCGTCGACAATTTCGCGCCGACTGGAAAGGCGTATCTCGTATCAAAAAACACATTCGCTGCGTGACTACCTTGATGTGCTGCTGTCTAACCATGAAGAACTGGAAGCGTTGTACTTTGACTTGCTGATTGGGGTTACGCGCTTTTTCCGAGACTCAGTGGCGTTTAACTCGCTGCGCACCGTGATTCCCAAGCTGCTCGAAGCGTTCAAGTCAGAGCCTGAAATAAGGGTATGGGTTGCAGGGTGTGCAACCGGACAAGAAGCGTACAGCACAGCCATGCTGTTATCCGAGGAGATGGAATCTCACCAGTTCGGCTCAAAGCCTTTTAAGATTTTTGCTACCGATATTCACAGCAGCTCGATTCAAACCGCTGCTGCGGGTCTGTACGACGAAACAGATCTCGAGGAGGTGAGTGAAGAGCAGCGCCAGCGTTTCTTCACCAGGCAGGACACCGGGTTGTGGCAGGTCAACCCTGAAATCAGAAAGCGGGTTATCTTTGCGCAGCACAATCTGTTGAAGGACCCACCGTTTACTCGTACTCATCTGATTACCTGCAGAAATCTGTTGATCTACTTTAACAACAGTGCGCAGCAAAGAGTATTGAGCCTGATGACGTTTTCACTGATGAATCGCGGACTGTTGTTTCTGGGGCCAAGTGAAGCGATTGGAAGCCATTCCAGTGATTTTGAAGTGGTCGACGGCACCTATCGGATTTTTCGTAAGGCCCGTGAAGGCCGCAGTAAACCCGATATTCCACTAATGTTGCGTAGTAATCGTCAAACCGGTTTGCAAAAACTGGGCACCGCAGAAACGCTGCGTCAGGACGGTGTCCTGGTTAGTGCAAAAACACGCCGGGCAATGGAAATACTGCTTCAGCAGTATGTACCTCCCAGTTTGCTGGTTGACGATCAGGGCACAGTACTACATGTGTTCGGTGATGCCGGGCAGTTTCTGTCGATGAGTTTTGGTTCAGCGACGCTTAACCTGCGCTCGCTTGTTAATGGACCCGCTAAAACGGTGATTTCTCAGATGATTCACCGTGTCAATAAAACACTTGATCCGGTAAAGTCAAAGAATGTTACCGGGTTTGTTGGTCGTGAATCTGTGGACATTGACATGCGACTCTTGTCCGAGATGCCTGGTGATCAGTCTTATATTCTGGTGTCGTTTGCAGATTCTCCGAGAGCGGTTAACAATCCACAGGCGCAGCAATCCGCAACCGACGTAATTGTCACCGAAGTTCCGCCTGATTTTGACGACAGCCGTGTGCGGGATCTCGAGAATGAACTGCAGTTTACGAAAGAAAATCTACAAACCACAGTCGAGGAGCTCGAGACCAGTAACGAGGAATTACAGGCGTCCAACGAAGAACTAATGGCCTCAAACGAGGAGCTTCAAAGCACTAACGAAGAGCTGCAATCTGTCAATGAGGAGCTCTTTACCGTAAATGCTGAGTTTCAGCAAAAGGAGATCGAACGCGGAGAGTTGCTGGCCGATGAACGCAGCATGATAGAGGAGTCGAATATCGGCATATTGTTTCTGGATGAAGGGCTCAGGGTTCGCAAGATGTCGCCGGCAGCGGCAGACCTGTTTAACCTGATTGATAGCGACTACGGACGCCCTTTTTCTGCAGCTTCTGGAAAATTGGTCAAGAGCATTGCCGGGGACATTCATCGTGTGTACCAGGGAGGAGAGTTGGTAGAGCGAGAAATAGAGGATGAAAGTGGTTCTACCTATCTCATGCGGATTAACTCCTACGTGCGTAGTGAAGTCGAAGAGACTCGAGCTGAACAGGATGACAGCGTCCGCAACGGCGTGGTATTAACTTTTACGGACATCACGAAGTATTGTGCGTTGAAAGATTCAATGTCGAAGAGCCAGAGTCGTTTTGACAACGTCATTAACAGTATTTCTGATGGATACTTTGAATGGAATATTGATACGGACGAATATTACTTTTCCCGCTCTTTTTTGGAAATACTTGGTTACGAGAGTGAGATAGTCGAGCTTAGTACGCTACTTGGAGACGAATACGAGGACTTGAAAAGCAAAATTAGAATTGCCGCTGAAACCCGGAGTCAAGTGGAGGAGGTAGTGCCGTTTAGAACAAGCAGTGGAGGTATGTTGTGGATGGTCTGTAAAGGAAGTTGTCTACCCGATCAATCGCCATGGAAGTTTAACGGTATTTTGATTGATTTTTCGAATCAGAAAAACGTCGAAAATGAACTCCACCGCAAGCAGGCGGATCTTGAGCGATCGAATAGTTTGCTGGCACAGTTCGCCCATATGGTATCTCACGATCTAAAAGCACCATTGCGGCATATACACATATATCTGGATTTTCTGAAAGCTGCGGTCGAGGCTGGTGATCAGAATGCCATCGAAAAAGAAATGAGTTCACTCTACAACAGCACACACGGTCTGGAGACGCTTATAGAAGATGTAATCACCTATTCAAGGTTGAGCTCGGAAAAAGCGAAGTTCAGTCGCGTGAATGTGGACTCCGTGGTCGACAATGTGCTGGATACTCTAGGTCACGTGATCGAAAAAAATGGCGTACAAATTGAGAGAAGTAAACTCCCGATTGTCTGGGCTGACGATGGATTGTTGATTCACTTGTTGCAAAACTTGTTGGACAATGCGATCAAATACAATGATAAGGAAAAGCCGGTCGTGTCCATCAGTGGTGAAAAATCAAATGGGATGGCGCTAATTCATATCGAAGACAACGGTATCGGCTTTGATGATAGTCTGGCGAGCAGTATTTTTAAGCCTTTCCAGAGGCTGGTCACCAAGGAAGAATACGAAGGCACCGGTGTCGGATTATCCATTTGTAAGAGCGTTGCTGATATGCACAGCGGATCGATATCCGTTGAGTCTAACAAGGGGCAGGGGACAAGGTTTACTGTGGCGCTACCACTGGATTCGGAGAGGCACTAATGCAGTTTGACTACAATGGATTCACTATTTTCCACGGAGAGGACGACGAGGCTGATGCCCGAGTAATGGAAATAGTCCTCGATAAGCTTGAATACAACGGAGCATACAGACGAGAGAAACTGGGGCACAAGATGCTTGATAGTGTTACAGGCTGTACGAGCGTCGAGAAGAAACTCGTGTTAATTGACATCGGATTACCCGGCATCAGTGGTAAGGAGATACTGGAGTCGATCCGTGGTGATAACAGAACTCGTGGCATGCCTGTGATTATGATGACTGGATCAAGCTCGATAAAAGATTATCATGATTGTATTTCGCTTGGGGTAAATGGATACATTAAAAAAAGTGCCGATCACCGCCATTTGATGAATGTTTGTCGGCGTATTTTCGAAGGATGGTGGCTACAATCACAGCAAAATTTTTACTGAAGAACAACCTGGTCAGGCGCGTAGATTGATTAAGCCAAGCGTGATAATCAGACTCGCAAAATTGGTGCATGAGATACGCAATCCGCTTAACAGCTTGTTGCTGATCTCTCAGCGGTCAATGCAGGCACAGCAATCCCGCAACGATCGGGGTAGGAATGCTACTGATCGCAATTGGCGGCTTGTAGAGGCTGCAACCAGTGAGTTAACAGAAGTCGCAGATGAGTTAGCAAAGCTTATACTTGAGGCCAAAACATCAACATCGTTTGATGAGCAGAACGACGTTTTTTTGCCAGCCACATCAAACGATGAATTGTCGTCGTCTAATAGTGACGACAGTGCCGTCAACTCAAAGGAGGTTGACGCCGATACGGCATCCAAACGCAACGCATTGCTTGTAAGTACTGATACCAACATTATTACGGCCGTCGAGAAGTCCCTGTCTTCAATGGAGTTCGAGACGATAGTGGTATTGGCCGGCGAGTGTTTTGATGTTGTCCAACGTGTCAATCCTGCTTTAGTGTTGGTGGATTTCGAATATCCTGGACGAGGCGCAAGTGCCTTACGAGATTGCTTGTCCGGATTGTTGAGGCCGCGAGAGCAGCGTATGCTTAGTATAGTCCCGACGGAGAGCACTGATATTGCCGGAGCGGATTTAGCCCAGGTTATTTCTCGGGAAGCCCTATATGATCAAGCGGTATCAGATACAGTGTTTAACGAAATCTTAAGCGCTAATTGGCATGTTACGGAAGCAGCCGATTACCATGACTCGATCACGTTCAGTGTGGGTGCCAAAAATAAAAAGGTTCTTTTTGTCAGCCAACGAGTCAGTGATGTTTTCAAGCTGGCATCAATGCTGAGGGCATCGAATTACGACGTGTCATTTGTAAGCGAAGGCAGTGAATTCAAGAAAGCGCTGGATGCTGACCCTGCAATAGATGTAATAGTTGTGTCGATATCGGAGAATATAGCTTGTGCATACGATAATATTAGCGCCGTTCGTACTAGTTGTGCGTTGCGAAGTGTTCCAGTTATTGCGTTACTGGAACGCATCTCTTGCGAACGAGTGCAATTGATACTTCATGCAGGTGCCAGCGAGTGCTGGGAACTATCTACTGCGGAACAGGTGCTCGGTGCGCGAGTGCAATTTCACACATCGTCACAGATTTGGTGACTGGCTAAGGACCCGTGCCGAAGAACCTGGGCCGGAGAGCCCGCGCGGAAGAGCGTCTTCCTGCGCAACACTATGAAGCGCTGAGTCGAAGATGGGTCGACTCGATACGCTGCAGACAGTTTTGCAGGCACTTTGCCGGCACGGGTCGCGACAGCAGGTAGCCCTGAAAAGTCGTACAGCCGGCGTCCGTTAGAAATCTAACCTGCTCCTCATGCTCCACGCCAATCGCACCAACTTCAATTTCAAGATCCCGTGCAATGGAAGTAATGGCAGTGACGATAGAGCAGTCGTCACTATCGGCCGGTACCTTGTTGATAAAAGCTCGAGCTATTTTTATTCGGTTTATATGAAGTTGTCGCAGGTGACTAAACGAGGAGTATCCTGTACCGAAATCGTCGATGCTTAGTTTGATTCCGGACAATGCGATATCGCTCAACGCAGTTGACGAATATTTGCAGCTATCCAGTATTGCGCTTTCGCTGATTTCCAAAGTCAGTTGTCGCGGCCGTAGATCATTAGCATAAAGAGCAGTAAGCAGATTCGTTGAAAACTCCGGATCCGTAAGCTGGGATGCGGTGACATTGATGCAAATGCCCGGTTCGTTGAGCCCAAGCGATTGTACCCTAGCGAGGGTTCTCAGTGACTCTTCGATGACATGGAAGCCAAGCTTTTGAATGGTTCCGCAATCCTGCGCAATTTCAACAAACTCTTCAGGTTTTACCAAGCCCATAGTCGGGTGTGTCCAGCGCACCAGCGCCTCAATATCTACAACACGTAGTCTTGTAGTGATTGGGTTTATTGCCACGATAGGCTGATACCAGACACTCATCTCGTGAGAGGCGTCAGTCGCTCGCAGATCTCGTTCAAGATGCTCGCGCCGCTTGATTTTGCGTTTCATGCCAGCGTTGAAAAAACAGATTGCCTCGTTGTTGCTGTACCGAGAGCGCTTTGCTCTGTACATCGCCGAGTCTGCAAACTGCAATAGTTCCCGGTAGTTGTCAGCGTCGACTGGGAACATGCTCACACCAAAACTTGCCGACGATTCAATTTGCTGGCTGCCGAGCAAATACGGGTTTGAGAGAGAAGACGCAAGGTCCTCGCACATGTTTACGGCGATGTCAGTGTCATGAATCTCGGGTAATACCACCGCAAATTCATCTCCGCCTAATCTCGCAAGGGATGCGCCGGCGTGATTCTGCGTGGAACGCTCTAGTCGCCTTGCGGTCTCTATCAGCAAGTTATCACCATACTCATGGCCAAGACTGTCGTTTATTTCTTTAAAGCGATTTAGATCGATGAGTATTACGGCGAGCGCACAGTCGCATTTTTGCGCATCCGCAATGGCTTTGCTGAGGTCTTCGCGAAATTTACGTCGATTGGGGAGGCCTGTAAGTTCGTCGTGGGAAGCGAGCTGTTGCAGATAATCCCTGGCTTTTCTAAGCTCGTTTTCAGCCGCATCGTACTTTTCTACTTCCTGAATAGTGATATGACATGCTACTTTTTCGCATTGATTGTCGCGCATCGGCTCAATGTGCAAAATCACATCAGTCACTGGTTCATCACCTTCCGACCTGCCGGGCTGCAGCAGCCTGGCGGGTAGCTTGCCGCCGCTACCTCGGGTAGCGTAATCTATTCGTTGTGCCAGTGGTCTGCGATACTCAGGCTCGACCAGCATTGGCAACAGGGCGTGTCCTGCTGCCGGGTCGCCTAGCAAACGCATGCCGACCGGGTTGATACGCAGGATGTTCTGCAGCCGATCCACTACCAGACAACCGATCGGTGCGTGATCGAACATTAGATCGAAAGTCGTTTTGTCCCGGGCCAGTTCCTTGGCATCGGCCTGCAATCGTTTCAGGTTTTCCTGCTGCAGCTGCAATTGTTTTCTTAGTACGGCGGCAGTCGACTTAGACCTTTCCAGCTGGCTTCTATATTCCAAGTAGTTATCGTGCTCCTGGTCAGCGACATGGTCATCGGATATTGCCAGCGATGGCGCATCAATGCCGTTCATGGCGTCGCTGAGGCCACTCTTTACAATCGAAATTTTGTCAGCGGTTTCCATCTGCTCTACCTCCATACTCGTTATGAGCTTTGGCGGCGCTTACATGCGCCTGGGATATCGCGTGGGTGGTGGTGGGATCTCTTATGTGCAACAGAGTGAAACTTACTAGCTGATGCAGGAGCTATAGCTGGAAAAAAATGAAATGCAAGTTCTAACAATTAAATGAAATTACGGTTCTGTAAATGATAAATTACAAGAAGAGACAATATGAACATTGCCAAGAACGTTGTCTTGCTACAATCCGTGTAGCGCGAGCTGAGTTTCGTGCTGCTGGCTGGTTGCGGGCGAAATGAGCATTAGCAACCAAGTCAGCACAGCCTCCTGTTTTGTCGCGCAGGATGGTACATTGGAACGTACTACGCTGAAGGTAGGTGCAGTACCTGAGCGTAGCCTGAAATTTGGGTTGGAGAACATAGTATATGTCCCGAAAAGAGCCGCCCATGGATGGTGCAGAACTCGATGTAAATAAAAATGATGATGAGGTGCTGCTGGCAAATTCTGTCAGTGGCCAGGTTAAAAACGAGGCGCCAATCGAGCCGGAATCATTAACTGAGCAAGAAGTGCTTTCCCGCCACAGCAGTGGACCACCTGTCGATCAGTCACCGCAGCTAATCATCGGGCTCGGTGCTTCTGCCGGTGGGCTGCAACCGCTGGAAGATTTTTTCCGCAACATAGAACCAGATGCCGGGCACGCCTATGTTGTGGTGCAGCATTTGTCACCAGATTTTAAAAGCCTTATGGGCGAACTGCTCGGCCGCCAGACTTCCATGTCGGTTGTGCGTGCTGAGGAAGGCATGAAGGTCCTCGCGAATCATGTGTACCTGATACCTCCTCGTAAAGAACTGACAATAGTCGGAGACCGCTTAAAAGTCGACGAGCCAAACGCCGCCGCTGGTAGTGCTCATTTCCCAATCGATGTGTTCTTCCGTTCGTTAGCGCAAACGGCGAAGAGCAGGGCGGTTGGTATTATCCTGTCCGGTACCGGTAGCGATGGTTCCCGCGGCGTAAGGGCTATAGATGAAGCCGGCGGGCTGGTTTTGGTGCAGGACCCCGCAACCGCTCAGTTTGATGGTATGCCAAAA
Source organism: uncultured Granulosicoccaceae bacterium (assembly GCA_964389335.1). GTDB lineage: Bacteria > Pseudomonadota > Gammaproteobacteria > Granulosicoccales > Granulosicoccaceae. The sequence continues at coordinate 30,454 of CAYMFQ010000017.1, read as the reverse complement.
GCGGCACATGAAACGGGCACCGTATTACGAACACTGGCACCAGATGAACTGGCCAAACTGATTTGCGACCTGGCATCTGATCGCGGCACCAGTTTCGTGCCTTACGAGCGACTGGATCAGCCCAATGAGTTCGAAAAAATAATTGCGTTGATGTCCAAAGAGACTGAAAACGATTTTTCTGCGTACAAGTTTAAAACGCTCAATCGCCGTGTGCAGCGGCGACGACTTATTACCGGCACTGAGACACTTGCAGAGTATTTTCAGATATTAACCGAGTCTCGCGAGGAGCGGGAGCTTCTGTGCGCTGATCTGTTAATTCACGTAACCAGCTTCTTCAGGGACGAAAAAGCCTGGAATGTTCTTGCTGAACGGGTATTTCCTCAACTCATCGAATCCATTCCCCCTGACAATACTTTGCGTATATGGGTCGCAGCCTGCTCCACCGGTGAGGAGGCCTACACCATGGCGATGGTCGCTCGTGAAACCATGGAGTCTCTTGGCAGAGGTTCACAGCAGTTAAAGATATTCGCGACTGATGTAGACCCGGCAGTGCTTGAGCGTGCGGCAGCAGGTGTATACCCGCAAAGCATCGTAGCTGATGTGCCAGCCGATCTGCTCAATAAGTACTTCAGTGCTGACGGGGAGAATTATGTTGCGTCTCGCAAGCTGCGTGAGCTGATCATTTTTGCGCCACACAACTTGTTGGTGGACGCGCCATTTACACGTACCCACCTGGTCAGTTGTCGCAACGCATTAATCTACCTGCGCCCTGAGGCGCAGAATAAAGTAATGTCGATGATGCACTTTTCGCTGGTGCCGAGTGGTGTTGTTTTTTTGGGAGCCTCGGAGACTATCGGACACATGGCGAACGAGTTTCGAGTAGTCGATGAGAGTAACAGTATTTATGCAAAGCTGAGAGATATTCGCTTATCCATTGAACCATCTTTTCGTGCCCGTGGCGTCAATCGTGGCGCTCGTGAAGCAGCCTCACGCAAGTTGTCGAAAGAATCTGTTCGAGCGCAGGTTAGCGACACTATGCTCAATCAGGCTCTGCAGTCTATTGCATCTGAGCGTAACTGGGTCTGCATGCTGTGTGACGGGCATCAAAACGTGGTACACATACTTGGGTCCACGGAAGGCTTGCTACGCGTTCCGCCCGGTGAGCTGACTGCTGAGGCCAGCCGAATGGTGCCCGAAGGTCTGTCGATGCCATTGCGATCCGCTCTGAACCGCGCGCAGCGCGAGCGCAGAACCATCCATCACGCGGGTATCCGCAGTGAAGGCTACGACTGTTTGTTCGACTTGCAGGTGATTTATTGTCCGACCACTCGCAAGTCCGCGGAGATGTCTATTGTTGTTATCTCTCGTACCGAACAGAAACTCAGGGATGACAGCGACGCAGACTCTGAGTCGGATATACACAATACACAACAGGTTCAGGACCTTGAGTACGAGCTACGGCAAACCCGAGAGAACCTGCAGGCGACTATCGAGCAACTTGAAACCACCAACGAAGAGCAACAGGCCACAAATGAAGAGCTAACTTCTGCCAACGAGGAATTGCAAAGTACCAACGAGGAACTGCATTCGGTCAACGAAGAGCTCTACACGGTCAACTCGGAATATCAGCAAAAAATTGGTGAGCTGACTGAGTTGACCAATGATATGGACAATCTCCTTGAGAGTACTGACATCGGTGTTGTGTTTCTTGATAACTCTTTGCAGATTCGCAAGTTTACTCCGGCTGCGACGCGCAACGTGCATATGATGCCAAGCGATATTGGTCGTTCGTTTAATGATCTTTCCTATACCTTTGACTACCCGGATCTGAATGCCGATCTTAAGCGTGTGCTGTCTTTGGGTGAAGCCGTTGAGCGCGAGGTAAGTTCCGCCAAGTCAGAGTATTTGCTGGTGCGCATACACCCCTATCGAGCCGGGAGTGAGCTTACCGTAGGTATCGTCATTACCTTTGTGAATATCTCTGAACTGAAAAAGGTTGAAGATGCGCTGGCTCAGGTGGAAACGCGCTATCGCCATTTGTTTCAATCAGAGATGTTTGGCGTAATTCTCGGCGATATTAACAACCGCACAATCGTTGATGCCAACGACGCGTTTCTAAGCCTGTTGCAGTATGGGCGATTGGACTTGCCGCTGGCGTTGACGTCGGTATACGCTGAAAGTGAACACGCGGAATCTGATCGGGCGCTGCGAGAGCTGCAGATATCCGGCACTAATCCACCTTCGCCCATTCTCCTGAAAAAGGCGGACGGTACCCTGACGTCAGTGATTATTGGTCGCACCCTGATCAGCGAAGCCGAGGGAACCTATGTTGCGTTTGTACTGGCGACGGATCGTTTGACGGATCAGGCTGGATTGCGGTTGCAGGAAAAGGCACACGAGCTGGAGACCGTCCGGGATAACCTGCAGCAGTTCGCCTACACAAGTTCACATCAACTGCAGGAGCCTTTGCGAGCCGTTACTGGCTTCACGCAGCTACTGAACGACGAGTTTGCAGACGTAATTGGTGACAAGGGCAAGGATTACCTTAAATATATTGATGATGGCGCAAAGCGTCTGGCAACAACGATAGAAGATCTATTGTTGTTCTCTCGCGTGCATACTCACGCCTCACCGATGGTCTGGATCGATACCAGTGTCCTGGTGAACAGTGTTATTGCGCAAATGCAGCAGGAGATTCAGGATTCGGAGGCTACGTTCGATATCGGTACGCTGCCAATGATCCACGGTGATGAACCGCAAATCAGGCAGGTATTCAATTCAATCATTCACAATGCGCTGAAGTTCCGTGGCAAAAACCCGCCCGCGATTAGAATCTCGTCCAGTAAGCAAGATGACTTCTGGCAGTTCTCTATCGCAGATCGTGGTATAGGCATTGATCCGGTCAGTCACAGTCGGGTATTTACGATGTTTGAAACGTCTAATCCCGAGGGCGATCTCGCCTCCCGCGGCATTGGCCTTGCGATCAGCAAGCGCATCATAGAGAGGCACCACGGCAAAATATGGATCGAGAGCGCCGTGGAGAAAGGCACAAACGTGCTGTTTACACTGCCGGTACAACTAAGGCAAGAAGGTGCTGAACTACCCCGGAACATCGTCGATTCGCCTGATGATACAAAATAGCTGTATTGAAACGCGTATCTAAGATACGCGTGACAACTCAGCTGTTGCGAGTGCGCCGGATACACTATCGGGCGCACTCGCTGCACGCTGCCTGTTACTAGACCGTGGTCTACACTGTGGTCTGAACAATTTTCAGTGGCGTCACGTTTTCCCTTGGAGGTTGTTGAATTTCCGGTTTGTCGGAAGATAACAGCTTCTGAATTCGCGACGCTGGTACCGGTTCGCCCAGAAAGTAGCCTTGTACCAGCGAGCATCCGAGGTTACGCAGGTATTCAAGCTGTTCCAGTGTCTCCACCCCTTCAGACACTACTTCCATGCCCAGATCACCCGCCATGGAAACGATTGCTCTGGTGATTGAGCAATCATCGGCGTCGTATGGAAGTCCACGTACGAAAGACTGGTCAATCTTAATTCGGGAAATAGGCAAGCGCCTAAGTCGACTAAATGATGAGTATCCAGTGCCGAAGTCATCAATGGCCAGTTGGATACCAAGCTCCCTGAGTTCGCTCATGACTTTCATGCTGCGCTTGTCGTCGTCAAACAGCGCACTCTCGGTGACCTCCAGTTCAAGGTACTTTGGGTCGAGTTGTGTTACTTCGAGAATTTCAGTGACTTCTCGGGCGATTCCAGGTTGTGCGAACTGTCTCGGCGAGATGTTTACCGACAAACACAGGTCTTCAAATCCGTTGGCATGCAGGTTGACCAATTGCCGACAGGATTGAGAAAGAATCCAATAGCCCAGAGGTTCAATGGCTCCACACTCCTCTGCGAGCCCGATAAATTCGGCGGGCGAAACCAGGCCACGTTGTGGATGGCGCCAACGTGCCAGCGCTTCAATACTTTTCGCTTTTCCGCTGTGAATATCAACGATGGGCTGGAACCACACGTCAAAGTCCTGCTGCTTGATGCCGGCTCGCAGGTCGCTCTCCAGTCTCAGACGTCGCTTTAACTCGAGGCTTAGGGATTGAGTAAAGAAGCGCACACAATTGCGACCACTGCTTTTCGCTCGGTACATGGCAGCGTCGGCGAACTTAAGCATTTCTTTGCTATGGATCGAGTCTGTCGGGTAAATGCACACCCCGACACTGCCCGCCGTACAAACTTCGTGGTTGCCAATCTGAAAAGGAGTTGCCAGGGAATCACGGATTGCTTCTGTGATTGTTTCGACTGATGATATGTCGTCGACACCATTCAGGATAATGCTGAATTCGTCTCCACCGAGTCGCGCCACCAGATCGTCTTTGCCCACGGCGGCTTTCAGTCGTTTGGCGGTCTGGCAGAGCATCTCATCCCCGGCGTCGTGCCCGAGTGAATCATTAATAAACTTAAATCGATCCAAATCAAGCATCAAAAGCGCTACCTTGGTGCCATTACGCCGAGCAGTGACGATTGCCTCTTCTACGGCGTCATTGAACCGGCGACGATTGGGCAAATCTGTCAACGGATCGTGTGTGGCAATATGGTGCAGGTAGTTTTTGGCGTTTCTGAGTTGATCTTCAACTGCACAGTGTTCGCTGATATCCATCATCGCGATCAGGCAATTGTAGGTGCGGTCTGACTGGTTCCTGATTGGGTGAAGGTACATCATCACTGGTGTGCTGTAGCCCGTTGTTGACATATGAACCAGCAGCTTACCGTGTTCCCCTTTGCTGACCTTCTCCACCATCAACCTCAGCGCTTCTCTATCTTCAGCAGCAATATAAATTGGCAGTGGGGAGCGTGATATTTGATAGGGACGCTTACCCATCAATGTTGCGCAGGAAGGATTGACTTCCAGCACTTGCTGATACTGATCCACGATAAGGTAGCCGATGGGCGCTGATTCAAACAGGCTCTTGTATTTTCCCCTGTCATTGCGAAGATCAGACAGCTCTGATTTATACCGATCTATTTCCTTTGATTGTACAAAAATCTCTTCCTGCAACCCAAGCAGCTCGAAATGATGATGATTCAGGGTATTTTGATATTCCTCTTGATGGTGCGGTGTTTCAGAGAGTGCATTGACGTCTGGAAAGTCTGAATTCTGATTGGGCAGTGTGGCGGTAGTCATCTAATCCTCAGATTTCACTTACTAAAAAATTGGGTCGGCGGAGGATGCAATTTGTGTGCACGGAATTTTCTCGCCTGATAGCTTGTTTCACTGTGCGCGCATGACAAATATCCAGCATATAGAGGCTGAACTTTGACGAATAACCTGGAGACTTGCAGCGGGCAGAAAAATTATAGAACGGCATTGTCGATTGGCAATTCAACAGTGCAGTTGAATCAGTTAAATTTGCAACTGAGACAAACGCTTGACGTCGGGTCTATCAGCATTTAATGCCTTGCGACATTTGTCAATTTAGAGGTTGGATTTTTATTATTTATGGTCTAAACACTCGCCTCGTGGTGTGGTACACACATCGACATCTTGCATCTAACTTTAAACTCTGCTCCTTTATGACTCCGCTAAGAACTAACGCGTTATTATTGAACCGAAATAACAGCCTGCCCACAAGAACCCGTCTGATTGGTGGTGCATGTCATTCAGATTTGTCAAGCCTCTATGAACGCAGTGAGAAAATTAGAAAGCAAATAGCCGATTTGGGCGAAACAATTCGGCGACAACGGGATGCCACTCGTCAGTAGCAGTTGTCAGGGCTAATCGGCGTTTACAGATGTCGCTCGGTTTATTATATTTAGGCGGACTTTCTACCTAAACTGTGTGTGGTGCAGTTGGCTGACAGCCTTCGCCAGTTCCGCTGAGCAGAATGTAAATGCGAGACATGGGTAGGGCATCGCCACCGGAATTAGTAACCCCGGCGTTCGTACCTCAATTTACTCTACCGATGTGGTGTTAATTTGGCCTCCGACCCCGGCGCTTCTAATAGAAGCGCTTCCAATACAGACGGTCCCAAAGCAGGCGCCACCAACACAGGCGCTTTCAATCCTGACAATGACGAGTATGCGAACCGCAGCATGCGTACGCTGCTGGTGCTGGAAGCAGTACTTGGCTTCGATGCGCCGGTCAGTGCACAGGCGCTCGGTAAGGTCGTTGACCTGCCTAAGCAGACCCTGCACCGAATACTCGTGGCGTTGACGGAGTCCGGTTTTTTACAACGTGAAGTCGACAGCGCGGTGTACTATCCGGGGCCTCGCTTACAGCGTATGGGTACCGAGCTTCTGGCCAGTGCGCCGGGGCGCAATATACGTACAGCCATTCTTTCCAGGCTTGCGACCGAAGTCGGTGAAACCTGCAACCTGTGTATTGCAGCTACCGACCATATGATTTACCTTGAGCGCGTCGAAACCGACTGGCCATTGCGAGTGCAGTTGCCTATAGGATCGCGAGTACCCTTGCATTGCACGGCCAGTGGTAAACTGTACCTGAGCAGCCTGAATAACGATCAACTGACTTTGTTGTTACAAGCGCTTGACACATCTGCTGTAACAAAGAACACCATTAGTGACTTCGATGCCCTTAGCATCGAACTGTCACGTATTCGCAATCGTGGCTATGCAGAGGACAATGAGGAGTTTATCGATGGTATGGTGGCGATATCGGTGCCGGTTTTGCAAGCTGGCAGCGGTGCGCTGCTTGCGTGTCTGGCGGTGCATGGACCCTCGCCACGCATAACGCTTGATCAATTGCGCGATCATGTTCCGCGTCTGAGGGCGGCAGCCTCTATTTTGGCACAGGCGTTAACAAACTGGCAAACCGACGCAGCTGGATATTAAAAGCCACTTGTCGCCGATGTAGCTGACCGAAGAAGCGGTGCATGTGTTATGGGACAACACACTGGCCTTGGTTTTTTCATCGTTATTGATTTGGTTGTTTGACCGGTAGCGTGAAATGTACGATTGTTCCGCTTTCTAACGAGCCTTCTATCCATATCTTGCCGTGATGCCGTTCAACTATACGCTTTGCTACTGCTAAGCCTACTCCTCTCGATGATTCGCCGGTAGATGTCGTAATAGTCTCAAACATCGTAAAGACGCTTTTGTGCTTTGCCGGATCAATGCCAATTCCTCGGTCCGAGATACTAAACTGCCATTGGTCGTCAGCCTTATGCGCTTTCACCGTAATAGTTGGTGTGCTAATCCCGGAGAATTTAAATGCGTTTTCAATAATGGCGTGAAACACTTGTTTTAGTTGTATTGGATCACCGACTACAATGGGGAGATCGCCTACCTCGACTTCTGCAGGCGAAGCATTGGCGGGGCGTTCTATCTGAGATAAAATAGTGTTCACCAGAACGGCTGTATCTACATCGGTCACTGGTGCAGCGTGTGTGTGAACTCTGGAAAATAGAAGCAGGTCTTCGATGGTTGCAGTTAGCTGTTTAGTGCCATCCGTAATGTACTTTAGATAATCTTTTCCTTTCTCACCAAGCACATCAGCGAATTCATCCTCAATAATTTGGGTGAAACCTGCAACTGCTCGCAACGGTTCATATAAGTGATGTGATGTCGTGTAGGCGAATTGCTGCAAATTGTCGCGCACCGTTTCCAGTTCACGTGCCTTTTCTTCTAATCTTTGCCCGGCTTTATTGGTAAGTTGATCGGTTGCGAGAACCAACGCTACATAGTTCCCATCTGCGTCATCGATAAGGGTTCTGCCGATGATAACGGGAACAAGCATTCCGTCTGCTCGTTTTAACAGCACCGGTGCGGGTGATGTGTGTCCCGACTCCTGAAGCTCATTCAGTGACCGCTCTAACGCTTGTTGGTCGCTTTCCGCGTAGACATTACTTATTAGCAATGGTAAGTCGAGCCTATCGTAATGTAGGAGAGATAGAAGTGCATCGTTGGCGTCGACGATCGCACGATTTCGCAGATCGCCCAGTAATACCCCGAACATTTCAGATTGAAAAAGGTGTCGATACTTTGATTCCACCTGAGCAAGGGCATCTTCGACTTTCTTCAATTCAGAGATGTTTACGAAGGTTATAACAACGCCAATCGTTAGTTCACTACCAGCCCGATATGGGTGAATTCGTACGAGCAAGTAGGTTGATTTATTGGTATGAACTTCTCGCTCGACCGCCTCCCCCAGGGACAATACACGATTTAAATCTGATTTTAGATCCGGGTATTCAAACTCGTACGAAAGATCGTTGAACGGACGACCGATGTCAGAAGAAACCATGTGCACACTTCTGGTTGCGGCAGGCGTGTATCTTCGGATACGTAATGTGTTATCCAGGAACACTACACCGATGTCAGTACTCTCAAGGAGATTTTCCATATCATTGGTCATCTCCGTAAGCTCACTAATTTTTTGTTGGTACTCCGCATTTACTGTGTAGAGTTCTTCGTTGACGGAATGTAGTTCCTCGTTGGTACTCTGAAGTTCCTCATTTGCTGTCGTCAATTCCTCATTGGTAGCTTGCTGTTCCTCATTGGTAGTTTCAAGTTGTTCGATAGTGGCGTGCAAGTCCTGACGAGTTTGTTGTAATTCGTAGTCCAGATTGTGGATCAATTGCGCAGTGGGGGAATCTGCTGCCGCTTGTAAATCACTAAAATGCGCTTGTTTCTGTGGCACTTTTTTGATCACGACAATGAGTAGTTCAGCTGAGTCTGATGTAGTTTGTCTATAGATTACCTGCAGGTCGAACACAGCATCTAGTTCGATGATTTTAATGCCTTTATGGTTGATCGTGATGCGTTCTCTTTGCGCTCGATTAAGCGCTGACTTAAGAGGGAGCGAAAGGCTGTTTGGCACTAACTTGGGGGCGTCGACAGACACTTCTCCGGGGGCCACACGAAGTAAACCGCCTGTTTCTCCAATTGCGTGCATTAACTCGTGTTCACTGTTACATAATAGACAAACCCAATTGCGTTCCAATGCCAGCGCTTGCAGTGCGTCATCCAGTGCTCTTCCGTGAGGGTAAGAGACTCTGATCCTAGCATCGGGCTTGCCAGCCATGTTTCGCCGTTTAGGAGAAGGATTGGCAAATCCCGGAGCGATGGTTAGCTTAGTATTCCTAATTTTCGCGAATATACTTGATTTTTCATTTACAGGCTTAAATTCGTTGGCGAGTTTTCCTAGAGACTCGGATGCACCCAGTAGCGCGATTCCGTTTGGTACAAGCGAAAAATGTATCATTGACACAATGCGCTCCTGGATTTCCGGGCGAAAGTAAATTAGCACGTTTCGACAGGTGACCAAGTGAGTGCGGGTAAACGGTGCGTCGGATAGGAGATTGTGTGGTGCAAAAATTATTTGTTCACGCAGACGTCTGGAAACAATATAGCTTTCTCCACTCGCCGTAAAATATTTTTTGAGGTATTTTTCCGGTATGTCTGCGACAACGCTCTGCGGGTAAACTCCAGCGGATGCACGATCCAGGACAGTTTGATCGACATCCGTGGCGAAAATTTTGAGTTGCTGAGAGTTTCTGCCAAGTGCTTCCATGGCTTCCAGTACGAGTATCGCCATGGTGTAGGCTTCCTCGCCGGTAGAGCAGGCAGCCACCCAGATTCGTATTGATACCTCGAGCGGAATAGACTGAATTAGGGTTGGCAGAGCTTCTTCGAGCAGTGATTTCCAGACATTCTCATCGCGGAAAAATGCAGTTACATGTATTAAAAAGTCAGCTGCCAACTGTTCTCGTTCTTCGTGAGATTCCAGCAGCAATTGATGGTATTCGGCAAGGTTGCTTGTCGCCGTTATTAGCCGCCGTCGCTCAATACGTCGTTTCAGTGTCTTAATCCGATAAGCTGAAAAGTCGTTATGAGTTTGCCTGGATATCTTCGATATGATCTTGTCGTACTCGCTTTTCTCGTCGAGTTGTTCAGTCAGTGCCTGGCTAGCCTCCCAGTTTGATTTTAGATCGCTGACCAATGCGGCAAGCCGATCTGGTGCTAGCGCAAGCGATGTTGTCCCAGTGGCTCGTGCTGTAGCTGGCATGCCATCGAATTGCGCGGTTGCTTCGTCCTGCACCAAAACCAGCCCACCTGCATCATCTATAGCGCGAACGCCTCTCGACCCATCGCTGCCAGTTCCGGATAGGATAATGCCGACTGCGCGGGTCTCCGCGCTGTGTGCCAGCGAACGGAAGAATATATCTATTGGGAAATGGGCCCCGCCGGCAGAGTGTGTTGTTAATTCATCTACGTGTAATGTATAGCCAGCAATTGTGAGTTCTTTACGCGGAGGTATCAGATATACCTGATTCGGCTGAATGATCATCTCATCCTCTGCCCTTTGAACCGGCATAGAAGTCTGTCGTGATAGCAGTTCACTCATGAGACTCTTAAAATCGGGCGAAAGGTGTTGAATAACAATGTACGCGTGCCCGGCATTCGGATTTACGTGTTTGAAGAATTCTTCCAGTGGTTTCAAACCGCCTGCAGATGCACCTAAACCAATTATGAGCTGCAGCGATTGTTCGTTCTGTTCTTCCGTTATATCAACGCTACTAGACAGGCGTGCAGTCGCGTCTTTAGTTGACGTCTCGTTTGCCGATTCGGACGCTGGTTTAGTGGTGCCACTCATAGCGTTCCCGCCTATAGCTCAAGTTATTGATCGCTCGTGCGCTGGAGTTTACACAGGTTATGTGAGAATGGCTTGGGTTCCTAATGCTGATTACTGGCTGGAATTTAAAAAAATTGTAAACCAACTATATTCCCAGCAAATGGCAATTGCACTGCACTGCACTGCACTGCACTGCACAATTTTGATTTAAAAAGAGACACTAGTCGAAGGTAGTAATTACCTTGCTAGCCGATAAGACCGGCCACGCCAATAAAATGTGCTTAACGGTAGCGATAAACGTGCAAAGCATACTTAGCACAAGGTCTTGGTAAAATGGTGCGGTTTTTTGCGATCTCTGGAAGTAATGTATTTGCGTAGTTGAACAGACGAAAGTTGTTGCTCGTACTCTTGTTATTGGCGTTGTTATTGGCGTTGTGGTCGGCGCAATCTGACGTCAACGAGCAACTTTGGTAAGGATAGCGGTGGCTTCAATCTCGATTAGTGCGTCGTCTTCAATCAGCCCGGCTACCACAACCATCGTCATGGCGGGAAAGTGTCGTCCCATCACCTTGCGATAGGCTTCGCCTACCTCGCGTTGCCGCGCCAGGTATTCGCGTTTATCGACAACGTACCAGGTCAGCCGCGTAATGTCTTCAATGCGGCCACCGGCACTGGTAACAACGCTGACGATATTTTTCAGCGTTTGCTCCATCTGTCCGATGAAATCATGCGTTTCAAACTGCTGTTCAGCATTCCAGCCGATTTGTCCGCCAACGTATAGCTGGTTGCCGTGCGCCAGCACGCCGTTGGCGTAGCCTTTGGCCGGTGCCCATCCCTGCGGTGATATAACCTGATGTGACATTGTGTATTCTCCGCTTACGATTTTAGCCGGAAGCGCTGAATCTTGCCGGTCTGGGTTTTGGGCAATTCGCTGCAAAAAACGACAGAGCGCGGGTATTTATACGGCGCTATGGTTGCCTTGACGTGATCCTGTAGTGTAGTGACCAGTGCATCGTTTCCAGTGTTGCTGGCATTGACTGATTCAGCCAGTACCACATGCGCCTGGACAATCTCACCGCGTGCTTCATTAGCTACGCCAATCACTGCACACTCTGCCACTGCCTCATGACTGAGCAGGGCGGCTTCAACCTCCGGACCGGCGATGTTGTAGCCGGATGAGATAATCATGTCGTCGCTTCTGGCGGCAAAATAAAAGTAGCCGTCTTCGTCCATGCTGAAACTGTCACCGGTGACATTCCACCCGCCCTTAACATAATTTTTCTGGCGCTCATCGTTCAGATATCGGCAACCGGTGGGGCCGCGTATGGCGAGGTAGCCAATCTCACCGGCAGGTACATCGTTGCCCTGATCGTCAACGATTTTCGCTTCATAGCCGGTTACGGGTTTGCCGGTGCAGGCACGTTTATGGTCGTCAAAGCGATTGGTAATAAAGATGTGCAGCATTTCAGTGGCGCCAATGCCGTCGAGCATTGGTTTACCGGTCTTTTGCATCCATTCGTCATATACCGGACCTAGCAGAGTTTCGCCGGCGGACACGGCAGCGCGCAGGCTGGAGAGGTCAGCGCCTTCTTCCATTGCCTGCATCATAGCGCGATAAGCGGTGGGGGCGGTAAAGCAGACGGTAGCCTTATATTTTTCGATGATCTCGATCATGTTGGGAGGGGAGGCTGCCTCCAGCAGTGTTGCGGCAGCACCAAAGCGCAACGGAAATACCGCAAGGCCACCCAGCCCAAAGGTAAACGCGAGTGGCGGCGAGCCAACAAATACATCCCCTGCGGTGACATTAAGCACTTCTTTGGCATAGCCATCTGCAATGATCAGCAGATCGCGATGAAAGTGCATGGTGGCTTTCGGATCACCGGTAGTGCCAGATGTGAAGCCCAGCAAGGCTACGTCATCTCTGCCAGTGTTAACCGCATCAAACAAAACGGGCTTTTCAAGTGCCATGCTATCGAGGTCGGCATCGTGGTTGGACGTGCCATCGAACCCGACTACAGATTTAAGATACGGGCTGTCTGCGGCACAGGTCTGTAGTTCTTCCAGCAGCCGCGTATCGCATAGTGCATGGCTGATTTGCGCTTTATCGACAATGGTGCCAAGCTCACCGGCACGCAGCATGGGCATGGTGTTGACGACCACCGCACCAACTTTGCTGGCAGCCAGCCAGCACGCCACCATAGCGGGGTTGTTGGCAGAGCGAATTAATACGCGATTGCCCGGCTCAACACCGAGGTCATCAACCAGTACATGGGCAATGCGATTGGTCCAGTCTGTCAGTTCCTTGTAGGTGCGGCGTCTGCCATTGCCGATCAGGGCAGTGTGATCGCCAAAGCCTTTGGCTACCATGGCTTCGGTCAGTTCGGTACCAATGTTAATATGTTCAGGGTACTGAAACTGCTCCAGCAAAAAATCGGGTTGATCCTGCGGTGCTGGCAGGTTGTCTCTGGCAAAGTGATCAGTATGTGCTGTCGGACCCAGTGCTGCTGTGCCAGGCATTGCTATTCTCCTGTAAAGGCGGTCATTGCCTGTCTGGCGATAACCACGCGCTGAACGTCTGATGCGCCTTCGTAGATGCGTAGGGCGCGTATATCACGGTACAGTGTCTCGACTGCTGTGCCACTGCGTACACCATCTCCGCCATGCAATTGCACGGCACGGTCGATAACATCCTGCGCCATATCCGTTGCATAGAGTTTAGCCATGGCGGCTTCTCGTGTGACGCGTGGTGCGCCGGCGTCTTTTGCCCACGCAGCACGGTACACCAGCAATGCACTGGCATCGACTTCAAGTGCCATGTCTGCGATATGACCCTGTACCATTTGCAGATCGAATAACGGCGCGCCCTGTACCTGTCGTTGCGAGGTGCGGGCCAGCGCTTCATCCAAAGCCCGTCTGGCAAAGCCGAGCGCTGCAGCCGCGACCGTTGACCGGAACACGTCGAGCACCGACATGGCGATACGGAATCCCTGGCCCGGCTCGCCAATCATGTTGTTGCGAGGTATGCGGCAATCGGTAAAGCGCAGCGTAGCAAGTGGGTGTGGTGCCAGTGTTTGCAGGCGTTCGACCACTTCAAAGCCTGTGGTGTCCGGTGTGATCAGAAACGCAGACAGGCCACGCGCACCCGGTGCCTCACCGGTGCGGGCAAACAGCGTATAGACATCGGCGATACCCCCATTGGATATCCAGGTTTTTTCACCATTGAGCACATAGTCACCTCCGTCGACAACGGCGCTCATGGTGGAGTTGGCGACATCAGAGCCGCTTTGTGGCTCGGTTAGCGCAAAGGCGGAAATGGCTTTACCGGTTTTAGTTAACGGTAGCCATTGCTGTTTTTGTTCAGTGGTGCCGAACAGTGATATGGCGCCGGTGCCGAGCCCCTGCATGGCAAATGCAAAGTCAGCCAGGCCGTCGTGTCGGGCCAGCGTTTCGCGTATCAGGCAGAGGCTGCGCACGTCGAGAGTGTCGCCATCCATCGCACCGGAGTAGTCAGCGAAACCAGCTTGCCCCAGTGCTGCCACCAGTGCCTTGCAGGCGTTGTCGGTATCGGCATGGTCAATGTGCTGTAAGATGTCGCGTGCCCATGCATCCAGATCAGCAGCAAGTGTCCGGTGCTGATTGTCGAAAAAAGGCCACGTTAAAAAGGAAGTATCTGCCATGGTATTGATCTAATCGCCTTCAAAGACCGGTCGTTGTTTGGACGCAAAGGCTTTGTAGGCACGCTCAAAGTCTGCTGTCTGCATGCATATCGCCTGCGCCTGTGCCTCGGCTTCAATTGCCTGTTCAATCGACATTGACCACTCCTGTGCCAGCATGGTCTTGGTGATCATGTGTGCGAAGTTCGGGCCGGCGGCTATACGTGTTGCGAGTTTTCTCGCTTCACTGTCGAGGTCTTCTACCGCAACAATAGAGTTATAAAAGCCCCACGCCGCGCCTTCTTCGGCTGTCATAGAGCGACCCGTGTACAGCAGTTCTGCAGCACGGCCCTGACCGATGATACGCGGCAGGATGGCGCAGGCGCCCATGTCGCATCCGGCCAGTCCCACACGGGTAAACAAAAAGGCTGTACTCGCATTGGCAGTGGCTATGCGAAGATCAGATGTCATGGCGATAATGGCGCCGGCGCCAACGCATACGCCGTCGATAGCGGCAATAACGGGTTTACCGCAATTCACCATAGCCTTGACCAGATCACCGGTCATGCGGGTGAATTTAAGCAGGTCTTTCATGTTCATCGCAGTGAGCGGTGCGATGATGTCGTGCACATCGCCGCCGGAGCAAAAGTTTCCGCCGTTAGAAGTGAACACCACCGCGTCAATGTCGTCACTGGTACTCAACTCGCGAAACCAGTCGCGCAGTTCGGCGTAGCTGTCGAACGTGAGCGGGTTTTTGCGCTCCGGTCGGTCGAGTGCAATCGTGGCGATGCGATCTTCAATGTCGCAGCGAAAATGACTGGGCTTTTGCACCGGACTGGCTCCTCTCTATGTATTGACCAATTGCCGCATGAAGGTGATGACCCTTGTTAGCGGCTACAGGTGTGATGGGTTATTGCAAATTGTCATGCACGGCAGCCTGCTTCAGTAACGCGGCGATCTCCGCTGCGTCTGCGGCACTGATGCCGGCCAGACATTCGTTCAGCCACTGTTGGTGCGCAGCAGCCTGGCGCTCGAATTCGGCAGTACCTTTACGGGTAAGCTTGACTCTGGCTGCACGTCTGTCATCAGGATCAGCTTCGCGCAATAACAGGCCTTCTTCCGCGAGTCTCTCCACGATGCCGGTAACATTGCCATTCGATACCATTAACATGCGCGA
>CAYMFQ010000017.1:6334-14924 GCA_964389335.1 uncultured Granulosicoccaceae bacterium | reverse complement strand
GTCACTGGCATGGCGCGACAGAGCGGACATCACATCGAAGCGCGGCAGCGTTGACCCAAATTCGGTGCGTAATCGCTCTCTTAGCTCCGCCTCGACGGTGCGAGTGGTACGTAACAGTCTGATCCACAAGCGCAGGCGTTCTTTGTCGGCGGACTTACCAGCCTTGCTGATACGCTTTTTTGATTTCAGTTGCGCGCTGTTGTTTGTTTGCTTCACGCGCTTATATCTCGCCGCCGGAAAGTGTGAGCGTATGTCCGTTCATCGACGCCGCTGCTTCTGAACAGAGGTAGGTTACCGAAGCGGCGACTTCCTCAATGGTTATAAACCGTTGTTGCGGGTTGCCTGCCAACAGTGATTGTTTGGCGGCCTCGTCAGACATGCCGGTTTGTGCCGTGATCTTGTCGACCGAGTGCTGCAGCAATGGTGTGTCAATGAAGCCGGGGCAAACGGCATTGGCTGTAATGCCACTCTTGCCGAGTTCCTGTGCAACCGCTCGCGTCAGTCCAACGACCCCGTGCTTGGCTGCGCAATAGGAAGCGACATACGGATAGCCTTTCAGTCCGGCGGTTGAAGCGATGGCGATCAATCGGCCCCACTGCGCCTGACGCATAGACGGCAGTGCGGCCTGCCACAAATGAAACACACCAGTCAGGTTGACGGCAATAGCATCATTAAAATGCTCTGCCGACATTTTGTGAAACGGCACGCTGTCCGCGGCACCTGCATTCGCAACGGCTACCGTAACCGGTCCATTGGCAGCGGTAGCTTCAGCCAGTGCGGCGGTGAGTGCTGCCTGATCCGTAACGTCGCAGGCAAGTGGCAGTGCACCGGTTTGCCGTGCGACATCCTCAAGCGGTGCCATACGACGGCCTATTATCGTGACTTTTGCACCAGCATCAGTCAGTTGACGTGCGATCTCTGCACCGACTCCGGTGCCGCCGCCGGTCACCACCGCGTGTTTCTCGGATACCGCTGACACACGTGTATTCATACCTTGTCAACCGGTGCCAGTTCCGCACGTTCGCGGTCTGATAACCGCCAGGCCTGATCGCGGCCGGCAAGGTACGGCAGTGGCCATTCCTCTTGCCTGTCGCCAATATCAGTGGCGGTATGCAGGGTCCAGTATGGGTCGTTCAGATGTGGCCTTGCCAGACACACCAGGTCTGCCCGACCCGCCATCAGTATCGAGTTAACATGGTCGGCTTCATAGATGTTACCGACAGCCATGGTCGCAATGCCGGCTTCGTTGCGAATTTGATCTGAGAACGGCGTTTGAAACATACGCCCATAGACAGGGCTGGCATCACTTGAAGTCTGTCCGGCGGACACATCGATGATGTCCGCGCCAGCATCGACGAATGTCTGTGCAATGACGACCGCTTCGGCAGGTGTTACACCGTCGTCACCCAGCCAGTCATGCGCGGAGATGCGAACGGACATTGGCTTGTCTGCCGGCCATTCACTTCGCATGGCAGTGAATACTTCCAGCGGATAGCGCAGTCGGTTTTCGAGCGACCCGCCGTACTCGTCGGTGCGCTGGTTAGATGCAGGTGATATAAACGATGAAATCAGATAACCGTGCGCTGCGTGAAGTTCGATCATGTCAAAGCCGCAGCGCTGCGCCATACTGGCAGCATCGACAAAGTGCGATCTGACGGTATCCATATCGTCGCGCGTCATAGCGCGTGGCACAGCGTTGCTGTCTGACCATGGAATGGCCGAGGCCGATAGCAGCGGCCAGTTGTTGATGTGTAGCGGGGCGTCCATGGTTTCCCAGCCCAGTTGCGTCGAGCCTTTGCGACCCGCATGTCCGATCTGGCAACAGATTTTCGCGTCGGTTTCGGTGTGTACAAAGTGCGTCAGCCGACTCCATGCGGCCTCGTGGGCGGCATCGTACAAACCGGGGCATCCTTCGGTTATGCGTGCGTCGGCACTAACGCAGGTCATTTCGGTGTATACCAATCCCGCACCGCCTTTAGCGCGCTCTGCGTAATGTACGAAGTGCCAGTCAGTCGGGCACCCGTCAATGGCTTTGTACTGCGCCATGGGTGATACCACGATGCGATTTTTCAGTGTCATAGTGCGCAGTTGAAACGTTGCGAACATCGGACTGCGGGTTGCGCTACTGGTAATATCTGTGCTGTTGTTTAAAGAGCCGGATGTCACCGAAGCGCCGTCAGTGCCCGGCGCCTGTGCCTGGAACCACTGTTCCGCGGACTCCAGCCAGTTTGCATCGCGCAGGCGCAGATTTTCATGGCTGATACGCTGTGAGCGGGTCAGTAGCGAATAAGTAAACTGCACTGGATCAAGGGCGAGGTAACGGTGTATCTCTTCAAACCATTCCAGTGAATTACGCGCAGCGGATTGCAGCCGCAATACTTCAAGGCGGCGCGCGTCTTCGTATTCGTTGAACGCGTCCTGCAGTGTTTCTCTGGTGGTAACCAGCTCTGCCAGCGAAATAGCGCTTTCCAGCGCGAGTTTTGTGCCAGAGCCGATAGAGAAGTGTGCGGTGGCAGCGGCGTCTCCCATTAACACAATATTGCGGTAGCTCCAGCGCTCACACAGCACACGTGGAAAAT
Source organism: uncultured Granulosicoccaceae bacterium (assembly GCA_964389335.1). Classification (GTDB taxonomy): domain Bacteria; phylum Pseudomonadota; class Gammaproteobacteria; order Granulosicoccales; family Granulosicoccaceae. The sequence continues at coordinate 12,345 of CAYMFQ010000017.1, read as the reverse complement.
TGATCCATGCAGATCCGCGAATGTGGTTGGCATTCGTCATCAGCGGATGGCCGGCGAGGTGATCCTTAAAGATCTCTTCACAGACGGCGATGCTTTGCTGTTGCGTCATGTCTGCAAAGCCATAGGCATCGAACGTGGCCTGATCTGTCTCGACGATGAACGTGGCGGTGTTATCGTCGAACTGATAGGCGTGCGCCCATAGCCAGCCTTTATCGGTTTGCTCAAAGATAAAGGCAAATGCGTCATCGAATTTTTGCGTGGTACCCAGCCACACAAACTTGCAGGCCCGCACGTCGATATCCGGTTTGAAGTGCTCGGAAAGGTCAGTGCGTGTGCGTGAGTTCAGCCCGTCAGAGGCAATCACCAGATCGTATTGTTCGGCGTAGGTGAGGGCAGATGCTATCTCTGTTTCAAACTGCAGTTCTATGCCGAGTTCGCGTGCACGTTGCTGCAAAATAGACAGGAGCTTCTTTCGGCCAATACCGCAGAAACCATGGCCACTCGATGTGATGCAGCGTTTGTTCAGTGTGACTGCAATGTCGTCCCAGTAGGCGAAATGCTCCCTGATGGCGGCGGCGCTGACTTCATCGTTTGCGTGTAGATTAGTCAGTGTTTCATCTGACAGCACCACGCCCCAGCCGAAGGTGTCGTCGGGTTTGTTTCGCTCCAGTACAACAATGTCGGCTGTCGGATTTCGCAATTTCAGAGAAATGGCGAAATATAGGCCTGCCGGGCCACCTCCAAGGCACGCGACGCGCATGGCGACTCCTGAGGTCTGCATCTGATTATCAACAGACTAGTCGCTTTGTTTATTTATTTCAAGCTTAAAGTTTTAGGGTTAAAGGGAAATACTGGAATACAAAAAAGCAGGTACCCCGGGGGTGGGGTACCTGCAGAGCATCCTTGCATGGGTGCAATCTATGGGTGCAATTTGTGGTGACAGCAGGCCCGGTCAGGACGCAGGCCACGTGGATGGCATGATGACCTTGTCAATGACATGAATGACCCCGTTTGAGGCCTTAATATCTTTTTCGGTGATCGCCGCGGTGTTGACGGTAACACCACTGTCGGTATCAATCGCAAGCTCGCTGCCTACCAGATTGCCAAACGAGACGGTCTCGTCAGAGATATCACCTGACAGTACCTTGCCCGGTACTACGTGATACTTCAGCAGCTCAACGAGCTTGTCTTTATTTTCCGGCAGCAGCCACTGTTCGAGGGTACCTTCCGGCAATGCGGCAAATGCTTCATCAGTTGGGGCGAACACAGTGAATGGGCCGTCGCCCTTTAGCGTGTCGCCCAGGTCAGCCGCGTCTATGGCGCTGATCAGCGTGTCGAAACTGCCCGCAGAGGTGGCGGTTTCCACGATATCCTTTTTATAGCCTCCAGCCATAACCGCACTGGAGATGCCAAGCGCTGCAACTATGCTCATGAATTTTTTCATCGTAACTTCTCCGTAGTAGGTTTAATTGTTTTGTCGCCTGTATGTTCAGCGACGTCATTAAGCTGTGGTTGCTTCGCCGTTACAAAAGCAGATATTAATTTCAGTATCTTTCGAAAAAATCGAAGCAACGTTGAGAAAAATTCACGATGCAGTTAACTCACTTATTGTTGACGGTACCTTCGATTTTTTCGATTTGAATCGATCACTTTCATACATAGCTTTCTATCACGCAAAGGCGTAGCCGTTTTCAGTGAATGGCTACGACGCAACTGATTTTTTAATTAGGAGAGAGCGATGACTGGCGTATTTTTATTACAGGTTTCCCTGCTGGTGTGTGCCCTGGCGTTTACTGTTTACGGTGTACTAAATGGCAATGGTTTACAGATTGGGCTGGCTGTGGCTGCCAGCGGTGTGCTCGCCTCGCTGATTTGGTATTACTCGCTCGGGCATTCACCAACCTATCTGGTTGAAGTTGCCAGCGCGAGTATGGTGTTAACCGCAGCGCTGCTGGTTGCTGCCAGACAACTGGCTGTTCGTCACTGTCCGGCCAGCAGGCGTGGCAGATCTCGATGGGACGACCAGTGAGCGCTGCGCCCCACCTTATAACCAACGCAGGATAAACTATCCGGATGTCAGAATTGTTTTCGCTGGCGGGAGAGAATTTAACCTCTCCCGTGGTTCTGTGTTTTGCACTCGGGTTATTGTCCGCACTGGCACGCTCGGATTTGTCGGTGCCGGAGGCAGTGGCAAAAGGTCTTTCTCTGTACCTGCTGTTTGCGATTGGCGTAAAGGGCGGCGTCAGTGTGTCGAGTTACGGATTCAGCGGTACGCTGGCTGCGGCACTACTGGTCGGGGCGTTTCTGTCGGCCATGCTGCCGTTGTTGGCGTTTTATCTATTACATCATCTGGTGCGGCTCGACAAACTTAATGCGGCGGCGGTGGCCGGGCACTATGGTTCTATTTCAATCGTTACGTTTGTCGCCGCGTCGTCACTGCTGGAGGCGCGTGGTATTGCTGCGGAGGGCTATCTGGTCGCCGTTGCTGCCATCATGGAGGCACCCGCAATAGTGTCTGCGTTGTGGCTGGTGGCGCGTGACAGTGGTTCAGCCACTCGCATGGACAGCACTTTGTGGCGCGAGATACTGTTGAACGGATCTATCGTGCTGTTACTCGGTTCGTTTGTCGTCGGTATTATAATCGGTGATGACGGCATGGCCGAGATCGAAAGCTTTATTGTGTCACCCTTCAAAGGCGTGCTGTGTTTGTTCATGCTTGATATGGGGCTGGTGGCAGGGCGCTCGCTTACTCAGAGCCGGCAGTTTGTATCCGCAAGGCTGGTGGCGTTCGGACTGACGATGCCGGTAATTTCTGCATTCGTTGCAGTTCCTTTTGCGATGCTGCTCGGGCTGTCTGCAGGTGGTGCCACACTGTTGATGGTGTTGTGCGCATCGGCTTCATATATTGCTGTGCCTGCGGCGATGCGGGTGGCTTTGCCGGAGGCGAACGCCGGTATTTATCTGACGTCCTCGCTGGCAGTTACCTTTCCTTTTAACCTGGTCATTGGGATTCCACTGTATCTGGCCATAGCACAATCGATCGTGTAACGAATAAACATGACAAGCAATAAACGGCATAAGGCAAAACGCGTAGAGATAGTCGTAGAGTCACCTATGCAGCAGCGTCTGGCTGATGCGCTGCTGGCGGCGGGTGTCACCGGCTTTACCATGTTGCCCGTTTCGGGCGGTGCCGGACGCTCCGGTGCCTGGTCGCGTGAAGGGCAGGTGTCCCGCGCGAGTGGTATGACGATGTTCATCTGCATCGTGCGTGAGGAAAAGCTCGACACGGTGCTGGACACAGCTTTTCCGATTATGGAACGCCACATTGGCGTGGTCAGTATTACTGACTGCGAGGTGCTGAGGGCCGAGCGTTTTTAGTGGTTTGCAAAACAAAACAGCCGGCAGATGCCGGCTGTTGTTTATCACTGCTTTTAGCTTGAACGAGCGCCTGGTTGCTCTGAGTACCTAGTTGCTCTGAGTAATAGTCCAGTCGTAAATATCCAGATTACCTGCGCCCCAGAAAATCTCGGTACCAACGATTATATTCGCTACACACCAGTCATCCTGTATTTGCACAGAGTTGCTGCGTGCGCCGAAACGCTGTTGTACCTGATGCGCGTTTTCACGAGCCCAGTCCATAAAGTCATTCCAGTATATGGTGCCTGAGGTTTGCTCGTTCTGCGCAACGAAGGCGATGTAGCGCGGATCTGAATCCTTGGTATATACCTTGTAGTCTGCACCACGGATATTCAGATTCGCCACAAAGTCACTCGGGCCGGCTGGCAGTCTTTCTGCGCCCGCGTCAAGCCATACCATCACTTCATAAACATGGTTTGAACCACCGGTTCTGGTAACGATACCTTCAGAACACTGGCCGGCTGAATCCTTGTTATAGAGGAATGATTCAATGGCGACGTTGCGCTCGCCAGATATAGTCGTACCGTTCGGGAAGCGCGGGTTGTTGGATGCATCCACTACTCGTGATTCACCATACTGAGGACCGTTGTATGCGTAGTCGATAGAGATGTTAGGCATTTGAGCCAGTTCTACCGGGAAACCTGTCACTGACTTCGGCGCGCTGGTGCGGAACTCGTCTTTAACGCCGTAGATCAGCTCCGGGTAGGAGCGGACATAGAAATCACCTGAAGGTCGAGTGCTGCCGTTGATGCCGGTCTGACCCGGGCCCCAGTCATAGTTCCATCCAACCACTGCGCCATTGGTGTTGGTGTAGATACATTGCTCCCACTCATAACCGGCGGCTGCACGCCATGGACGCCAGGCGTTATTGTGCAAAATGAAGTCTCCGACTCGCATGTCAGAAAAATTATTCTGGGCACTGGCAGTCGTGCAGATATTCTGCTGCGAGGCAGCCGACAGAGTAGAGGTACGTATTACAGAGCCACCGACACTGTCTGACTCAAAGTCACCGGCATCTGTATCCTGAACCGGGTTGGTTGGAGTCGTCTGGCCTTGATCGTCCGAAACGTTACCGCCATTGTCGTTGGTACCACCGTCAGATGTGGCACTACCTGCATCGTCGCTGATACCACCGTCAGATGTGGCGCTGCCCGCGTCGTCACTGATGGTGCCACCATTATTGGCACCGGTTTCACCACCGTCTGATGAGCTGCTGCCGGCATCATCGCTTATCGGTGTGGTGTTGCCGCTATCACTGTCGGCGTCATCGTCGTCATCCTTGTCATCGTAGTCGTCGTCGTCTTTATCGTCGTAGTAGTCGTCGCCATCGTCTGAGTCGAAACCGATGAACACACCAACGTTGTCACCGCTGCTACTGCCGTTGCCGCCAGTGTTGCCGGTGTTCTCACCACCGTCTGAGGTGCTGCTGCCGGCATCGTCACTGATGCCTCCGCTGCTTGTATCTGAACCGGTGACTGCGGGGTCAGTCAGGGTTTTTACGGTGTCTGATTCCTTCGATAATTTTCCACCGTCACAGGCGCTTAGTGACATAACTATTACGCTGGCAAGTAACGTTCTTTGCATTGCTTTAAGTCTCGTGGGTTTACACTACTGCCTGCCGGTTTACGGTAGACAGACTGTTAGAACTATCGAGAGACTTTGCCTGATTGACTGACCTTAATTTGTGTTTAGTGCATCATTAATGAAACATCGCGACAGTTGGTGGCGGTGAAAATAAAAGTGTGTGACAGCTGCCACTGTTGCACGGGAACCAATCCACAGATGATGTGTGAACCGGTTCCGCAGTGGTATGAAATTACGTTTTCCGTCCTTCGAGACCGGCTGCCGCTGCCTCACCGCCCGGTATCCTCATTTCAAAAACCGAATCGATGACCGCGTAGTCGTAGTAACCCATGCGAGCAATGGGTTTGATGGCGGGGATGTCGATTTTTCCTTCGCTGGTAACGACGTCATCGCGTATGTGTATGCGTGTTACTTCACCGAACACTACATCTACATTGCCTACGCGACTGTTGCCCGGTAGTCGTTGTGTTGATAAGTAACGACACTCAAAGTGGCAGGGCGACTCTGCCACCCGGGGACCGGGGGCCTGCTGACACTCGGCCTTTGTGACACCGGCATGATCGAACTCATCGACATCCGGTTGTAGTGCCTGTGCTGACTGGTTGACTGCCTCGCGCAGATCCCAGGTTGCCATATTCCAGACAAACCACCCGGTTTGTTCTGCGTTGTTTACCGTGTCCTTGCGGCGACCGTCCGGATAGCCGTTGGCAGCGAACATGACCAGTGGTGGATCGAACGTGAGGTTTTGCCACTGGCTGTAGGGAGCGAGGTTGGCGATGCCATCAGTGGATATAGTTGACAGCCAGCCAATGGGGCGCGGCACAGTGCAGCTTTTGAACGGGTCATAGGGCAGGGGGCGCTGATCGTGTCGGGGGTCGTAGTGCATAGGTAAGTCTGCTGTTGTACTGTAAATTAACGATAACACAGCCAGTGGTGGTGAGTAGCATGTACCGCGCGTATGCGATTCGGGAAGGCTGGATGTTTCCAGAGTGACGGAGTATCTTAACTAA
>CAYMFQ010000017.1:0-6234 GCA_964389335.1 uncultured Granulosicoccaceae bacterium | reverse complement strand
AGCAGTCACAAAAGAGCAGTCACAAAAGAGCGGTCAAAAAAGAGCAACTGATGAGCACAATAGTACTTGTACACGGCGCCTGGAGTGGTGCACATGGTTTTCGCAAGTTAAGGCCGTTGCTGCGAGCCTCGGGCTTCGATGTTTATACGCCGAGCTTAACCGGTATCGGCGAGCGATCACACCTGACAGGACCAGCGGTTAACCTGACGACACATGTATACGATGTGGTAAACACGGTTCTCTACGAGGATTTATCGAATATCACGCTACTGGGTTTTTCATATGGAGGCATGGTGGTCAGCGGTGCCATGCAGCACATTGGTGATCGGGTCAAACACCTGGTGTATCTCGATGCATTTGTACCGTCGCACGGCGATAGTGCCAATAGCTTGCGCGGCAGTGTTAACTCAGACCCTATTCGCATTGGTCACGAATGGACAATGATGCCCGCCAGCCGCCACATGGATGACGAAGCGGACGCTGCATGGTTTGGCCCACGTCGGTCTCCGCAGCCCGCCGCCACTTTTGCTGAAGCATTGTCATTGCCTGCGGCAGTAGAGGAGTATCCCTGTAGTTTGAGTTATATCAAGGCAACAGCTGATGAATCAGAAACAGACAACTCGGCATTCTGGCGTGCAGCCCGTATGGCGCAACAGTCACCGCGCTGGGGCTATCATGAGGTGGCAACTAATCACATGGTTGCTATAAACCGGCCTCGGGAACTGGCAGATGTATTGACAGGGATAGCAAAGACGTAGAACGTCAACAAGTGTTGCGTGGATAATAAATTAGCGCAATATCGCCCGGATCGGTGTATTCTTGCAGCGTAACTTTATACACGGTGTTCCGGGTTCATTAGGATGTATGGCTTTATTTAATGTGCGTTAAGCTGTTTACTCTGCTGCCGGCGGCACGCCAGCACAGGCCAACACACATCAACCTGATGTCTTAACATATTGGACAACAACCCAACCCGCACGGAAAGCAACACTGCTGCAGTCGCTGCTGTACACCCGGACGCTCGCTCTCAATCAGAGCCCAGCCTGTCCATGGCTATCGCTATCATTCTATTGGCTATCTTCCTGTTTGATGTGCAGGGCGCTCTGATAAAACACATGGGTAATCGCTACCCGGTAGAGCAAATAGCCTTCTATCGCAATTGTTTCGGTGTGCTGCCGAGCCTGGTGGTGCTGTACTTCGCACGTGAATGGCGACAGTCTGCCAATCGCTGGAAGCTGGTGCGATGGCGGCTTGCGCTGTCACGCGGGCTGATGCTGATCGTTGCACAGATTTGCTTTTACTCATCACTGGTGCACATGCAGCTGGCCACGGCCACGACGCTCGCTTTTGCCGGACCCTTGTTTGTCACATTGCTGTCAATCCCCCTTTTGGGTCATAAAGTTGGCTGGTGGCGCGGCTCTGCGGTGGCGCTCGGTTTTACCGGGGTAGTGCTGGTGATGCAGCCAGGCCGTGATGCGTTTAGTCTGGTAGCGCTGTTACCTGTGGCTGCGGCGTTTTTCTATGCGCTGGCGAGCCTGCTTGCGCGCTACTTTGATGCCAGTGAGCCGACAGCACTGATCAATGTCTACTCATCAGCCGCTGCGATGGTGGCGGCACTGGTTCTGGTGTATGCGACCGGACACTCTCTCGCGCTGCAAACAGTGGCGGACTGGGGCTGGTTTATCGTGATGGGCAGCACCGGTGGCTGTGCCGTGTTCTGCCTGATTGCTGCGTATCGCATGACGGACCCCAGTAGCCTTTCACCGTTCGAATACTTCGGTATTCCGTTTTCCTTTTGTCTGGGCTGGATATTCTTTGGTGAAACGCCGTTTGATTCTCTGTTCCCCGGTGTCATTCTGATTGTCGGCGGCGGATTGCTGGTGGTGTGGCGTGAGCGAGTACTGAGTAGCCGGTAGCCTTCAGCCGCATCCGTCTGTAATATCCGCGGTCTGTCCCGACAACCGCAAAATCTGCATGAATAGTACGATCGACACGATTTTATCTCACCGCTCCATACGTAAGTTTACTGACCAGCCGGTTCCGCAGAGCACTATCGATAAACTGGTTCAATGTGGCCAGGCCACTGCCACTTCGAGTAATGTTCAGGCGGTAACTGTCATTCAGGTCACCAGTCAGTCGAGTCGCGAGGCACTGGCAGAGTTCGCCGGAGGTCAAGGATATGTGGCGTCGGCCGGCGCATTTTTGGTGTATTGCGCCGACATGCATCGACCGCGGGTTGCCTGTGAGCAGCAGGGCGGTGACTTTGCCCCAGGAATGACCGAACACTTTATCATCGCCACCGTCGATGTGGCGCTGGCCGCGCAGTCGACAGTCATTGCCGCGGAGTCTCTGGGGCTGGGTATCTGCTATATTGGCGGGCTGCGCAACAAGCCGGCTGAGGTAAGCGAACTGCTCGAATTACCGACAGATGTCTACCCGGTGTTCGGGCTCTGTATCGGGCACCCGGCGCAGGACCCGGAGGTAAAGCCTCGCATGCCACTGAATGCGGTACTGATGCAGGATCGCTACGACGACAGTGTCTTCAGCGACAGTATTGCAAGCTACGACGCGACGCTCAATCAGTACTATAAAACCCGCACCGGTGGTAAGAAAGACAGCACCTGGAGCCAGGAAATGAAAGCCCTGGTCGGTAAGGAGTCGAGGCCACATATGAATGGATTTCTGAAGGATCGCGGCTTTATGAAAAAATAGCTTGCGGGTGTAATCTGGTTATTCCTGTCGCGCATGTATTTAGTTTTTACGGCATAGAAAGAGTGGGGCACAGTTGACGAGTTCGACAATTGCATACTTCGGTTATGGTTCACTGGTGAACCTTGGGTCGCTGCGAACACCGTATATCAGCGCGCATCGCGCCACGCTGACTGGCTGGAAGAGGGCCTGGTTGTCGCGCCCCAAAGTGGAAAACAGCTTTGCACCGGAGGATGGGCTGGCGTTTTTGTCGGTAGTGCCTGATGCCGAGGCACAGATAGACGGCCTGATTATCACCGACCACGCCAGCAGTCTGCAGGCGCTTGATGAGCGTGAGGCGCTCTACAGTCGCGTTGATATCGAACACCACAATCTACAGTACCACGATGAGCCTGTTGAAATTGAACGTCAGTTTTTGTACGAGGCCGATGAGCCCATGGCGGACGATAACGCGTATATTCTCAGGTCCTATCTCGATGTGGTGATGCAGGGGTACCTGCACCACTTCGGCGAGGAAGGGCTGCAGCGTTTTATGCAAACCACGCTAAACTTTGACTGTGCGATAAAAGAAGATCGAGACAACCCTGTCTACCCCCGCGCCACTAGTCTGACTGCCCGCGAGAAGGCGCTGTTCTCTGCACTGCGCTGACCGGGCGCCGTCATAGCTGCCCGCAACGTTTGTTGGATCAAATGCGATGGTGTACTGCGGGTCTTTTTACCGATTCTCAACCGGATAATTTATGGCAGCACGCGCTCCCGACCCACTCAGTGATGAGGCCAATACTCAGGCAGATACAGAGAGTAATGCTCAGACAGACGCGCAGGCCGAAGCTCGGCGCAGTGGAATGCGCACAATTCGACGCGTCATTCCCTATCTGTGGCCGGAAAACCGAACTGATATTCGTGTGCGTGTGGTGCTGGCTCTGGTGGCGCTGCTGTTGGCGAGAGTGGTGTCGGTCATTACTCCGTTCTTTTATAAAGGCGCGGTTGACGCTATGGCGCCCGCCGGTGCCGATACTGATGCCACGGTATTCCTGATTGCGGGTGCAGTAGGGCTGACAATCGCCTACGGCGTTGCACGACTGATGTCGGTCGGCTTTAACCAACTGCGCGATGTGCTGTTTGCGCTGGTCGGCCAGCGCGCGCTGCGACAACTGGCGCTTGAGACGTTTCAGCATATGCATGCACTGTCGCTGCGATACCACCTGACGCGTAAAACCGGCGGCCTCAGTCGTGTTATCGAGCGCGGTGTAAAGGGGGTGGATTTTCTGCTGCGTTTTATGTTGTTCTCAATTGGACCGCTGGTGCTTGAGCTGATAATGATTGCGGCAATCATGTTCTTTGTGTTTGATGCGTGGTACCTGGCGGTCATTGTTGTCACCATCGCCGTGTATATCTGGTTTACCTTCAAGGTGACCGAGTGGCGCGTGCAGATTCGCAAAAAGATGAACGACAAGGATACCGATGCCAATCAAAAAGCCATTGACAGCCTGCTGAACTACGAAACCGTTAAGTACTTTGATGCCGAAGAGCGAGAGGCCAGCCGCTACGATGCCTCCATGCGTGGCTACCAGCAAGCTGCACTTACAACGTCGTATTCACTGGCGTTTTTAAACTTCGGTCAGTCGTTGCTGATTACCGCCGGACTCGTGATCGTAATGGTGATGGCGGCGATGGGTGTTCAGAGTGGTGATCTGACCGTTGGCGACTTTGTCATGGTCAACGCGTATATGATTCAGATCACCATGCCACTGAATTTTCTAGGCACGGTTTACCGGGAGATCCGTCAGTCGCTCATCGACATGGGGGAGATGTTTGATCTGCTGCGGTTCCAGCGTGAAGTTGAAGACAAACCCGGTGCCGCAGCATTGCGCATCGATGGTGGTTCGGTCAGTTTTGATGCAATAGATTTCAGTTACGATGACGAGCGACAGATCCTCAATGGTTTGAACCTGTCGGTAGCCGCCGGTGAAACAGTAGCGGTGGTCGGGCCTTCCGGTTCAGGTAAGTCCACTATTGGCCGGCTGATGTTTCGTTTCTACGACGTGACCGGTGGCGCGCTTCGAATAGATGGTCAGGACGTTCGGGACGTAACGCAGAAGAGCCTGCATCAGAGTATCGGGATCGTGCCGCAGGATACCGTATTGTTCAATGACACCGTCGGTTATAACATTGCCTACGGTCGCCATGATGCATCAGAGGCTGAGGTCATTGATGCTGCAAAAGCCGCCAGAATACACGACTTTATAACCGGGTTACCCGACGGTTATGACACCCAGGTCGGTGAGCGCGGGTTAAAATTGTCTGGTGGCGAAAAACAGCGGGTGGGTATAGCCCGAACGCTGCTAAAGAACCCGCCAATATTGTTGCTCGACGAAGCTACCTCCGCGCTCGACACAGATACCGAGCGCGACATTCAGGAAAGTCTGCGTCAGATGAGTGAAGGCCGAACGGTAATAACCATTGCGCACCGGCTGTCGACAGTTGTCGATGCAGATAAGATCGTGGTGCTCGAAAAGGGCGCTATAGCCGAACAGGGTACGCATGAAGAGCTGCTGGCGCTCAATCAACGCTATGCGCACATGTGGCAGCGGCAATCATCGGGCGATGAGGAATAGTACCGTCCCAACAACCTAAGCGGAGCATTGCTGTTATGGCCACCCATCATCTTGACGACAGCGTTATACAGCCCTTTTGGGATAACTCCGTCGAACCGCGACTCACCATTGAGCCAGGTGATACAGTCGTATTCGAGTGTCTTGAGGCGACCGGGCAGCACAGCCGGAACTCAACGCTTGATGACTACCTGAATGCTGACCGCAGCAAAGTCCACGCGCTTAATGGCTCGGTGTATGTTAATGGTGCGGAGCCGGGAGATGCCCTGGAACTGCAAATACTCAACATGCAGCATAAAGGCTGGGGCTGGACCGGGTTTCGACCGGGCTTTGGATTGTTGGCTGACGACTTTGCAGAGCCGTACTTTCATATCTGGGAGCTCGATGGTGACGAGTGTCACTTCGGCGTAAAGGATATTGTATTACCTTTCGAACCGATGCCTGGCTGTGTTGGCGTTGCCCCTCGTGAAGCGGGTCGGCTTAATACCATTCCTCCCAGAGAAAACGGTGGCAACGTTGATGTCCGTGACCTGACTATCGGCAGTACGTTCTGGTTACCGGTATTAACCAGTGGCGCATTGTTTTCAACCGGTGATTGCCATGCCAATCAGGGGCAGGGGGAAATTTGCGGTACCGGCATAGAATGCCCGATGACAGTTACAATGAAGTTTGATGTAAAGAAAAACTCATCCATCAAAGAGTTGCAGTACATCAGGCCCAGTCCGATGACAAAAACTGACACCGGTGGACACTTCGGCACCACTGCTCATGGTCCGGACTTATATGTAAACGCGCAAAATGCGGTTAGACAGATGATCGACTGGCTCGTGGCCGAGCATGGTTTAACTCGGGATCAGGCGTATATATTGTGTGGTGCGATTGTGGATTTGAAGATTAGCGAGATTGTGGA
>CAYMFQ010000016.1:54081-57614 GCA_964389335.1 uncultured Granulosicoccaceae bacterium | reverse complement strand
GCGGTATGGCTGACTTTCCTGCGCCTGTAGTAATGTCAGTGCAGCATCTGCTACACCATCGGTAATTAGTATGATATCTCCGCTGGCAATAGATGCGTTTTGCAACATATCAGTGGCCAGTTGTATGGCAGCCTCCACCTGACTACCAGCAGCCGGCATGATATCCGGGTGCAGTGTGGGTATCAGTGTCTCAATGGTGCTCGGGTCGTCAGTCAGTGGTGTAACCCGGTATGCTGTTTGTGCGTAGACAATCAGGGCGATCTCGCCATCGCGATGTCTACGCAGGAAATCGATGGCTTTGTAACGTGCCTGAGTCAGTCGATCAGGCTTGATGTCACGTGCCAGCATCGATGGCGACAGATCAAGTATCAGTATGCGCGCATAATCTGCGCGGGTTGAGTTCGGACCGGACATCAGTGACGGTCCCGCCATTGCAATACACGCGAGTAGCAATGGTGCGGCGAAGTAGCGGAAGTAGGGTGGTTGTACTGAAGCCATACGCAGGTGTTTGATGCTTTGCTTCGACAAAAACGCATTCCAGCCTGCATTACCTGCGCGCTTCGATAGCACCCAAAGCCAGACCAGTAGCACAGGTATCGCCAGCAACCACGCAGGGCGCAGCCAGATAAAGTTGTCGATGTTTATGACGCCACCAGCCATCAGAGCTGCCAGCGTCTGTGCAGGGTGGCCAGCAGACATACCATCGACAGTGCCAGTGGCCAGTGAAACAGGCTGCGTTCAGGTCTGATTGTATCCTCGATCGGAGCAGGTTCCAGTTCATCAATTAACAAATAAATGCGCTCAAGTTCAGACGGATTGCGTGCGCGAAAATAGCTGCCCCCGGTGACCGTTGCGATGCTTTCCAGTGTGTCGGTGTCCAGATCACTCGACGGGTTGATCGTCACCAGTTGCCCGGTTTCGTTGGTGATAGTTTGTTCGGTGGCACCAAAGGCGATGGTATGTATTTTTATGTTGGCATCGACCGCAACCTGTGTGGCGTCGAGTGGTTCACTGCCAAACGTGTTTGCGCCGTCTGACAACAGCAACATAACACGGCTGTCTGTGGGGCGATCGCGCAGGCGCTTGATGCCGACACCCAGTGCATCTCCGATAGCGGTGGATGACCCTGCGAAACCCGGAAGAGCCTCGGTCAGTTGAACAGCGACGGCATTGTGGTCAAGGGTGAGTGGTGTTTGTAAATACGCGCGCTGGCCAAACAGTACCAGCCCGATGCGATCACCGCGGCGGCGTTTGATAAAATCTGCGGCCACTGATTTGATGATATCAATGCGTTGTGTTGGCTGACCGTCGAGCAGCATATCGTCGATGCGCATGCTGTCTGACAGGTCGACCAGCATGAGCAGATCGCGCCCGCTACTGGCAACATCAATCGATTCGCCATACCAGACTGGTCGTGCTGCTGCTGCCAGTAATGCGATCCACATGGTTGCCACCAGTACTGCCTGTACCGTTGTGGATACGCGGTGATCGCCACTGTTGGTCAGTGCTTTAAAGAAGGGTACGCGAATGGTTTGCGGGCGCGATTGATAACTGGCCAGTAACGCACGGGCGAGCCATGGCAGTGGCAGCGCGAGTGCAATCCACGGCCAGTGCCAGTCAAGCATGGCTTCGGCGCCTGTTCTGGTTGCGACCGTGCGGCGTAATGGTGCGTTTATCGATTTCAGTCAGCCAGCGTTCAATGTCGTTATAAAATTTTTTGTCCGGTGGTGCGGGTTGAGGCTGGTATAAACCGGATGTCAGTAACTGTTGTGTGCTTGCAGAGAATCTCTGTCCGGTTTGGTTCTGCATCCAGCTAACCCATGCATCACCTGACAATGCAGCCACTGACTGTCGACCGGCTTGTGCGATGGCAGTCTGTCGCAGCAGTGTGCTGATGCTGTGCAGATATTGCACTACGTTTTTGTCTCGCTGGTAACGATCATAAATAGTTGCCAGTTGCGCTCGGTTGCGCTGATGCCGTGCAGTGCGAAAGAAAGTGGCGCGAATCAGTTGATAGCTGAGTGCCACGAGCAATACCGCTATAAAAACCGCAAGCAACCACCATCCCGGTGCCAATGGCCACCACAGGCTTTCCTCTGGCAATTGTAGCGGTCGCAGATGTTCCGCCAGATACGCCCGCTGTTCCGCCTGTGTCATCGCTGTGCGACGCTTTGCCGAGTGGCTGCCGTCGTTGTTGCCGGACCGCCGATAATATGGTGCAGTAACCGAGCGTTAGCCTGTCGTGCTGATGATTGCAGCTGTTCGAGAAAGCGGGCTCGCTCTTGCAGGTAAGTTGTCCGGACAGCCTTTGTTAGTGCGATAGCGCGACGTGCCTTACCATCGCTGATGCCCCTGACACCATTGCCGGGCATCTGTTCTTCGACAGCATCCGAAACTCGCACCAGCACCAGCGTGTAGCGCCTGCCAAGCTGGTGTATAACGCGCGCAGTTTCAGTGTTAAAGCCGTGGAAGTCACTGACTATATAAACTGTGGCGCGAGCACTGGCATGTGCTGCGCAGCGCTCCAGCAGCTGCAATAGAATCTCGGCATCATTGCCAGGTGCGCAGTCTGCTCGCAGTTGATTGTTGTACTGAGCCAGTATGTCAATGAGCTTTAAAGTAGTCTTTGCAGACGGGCCTGTGCGCACTGAAGCCAGCTGACAGCCATCGTCTGGTTCAGGGCCAATGCCAACGACAGTCGCGCCGAGCTTCAGCCCGTGACTTAATGCGGCCCATGCGAGTGTACCGGCGATGCGCGCAGCGCAAACTGACTTAAACTCAGAGTCGGAACCAAAAAACATATCAATGCGTTGATCAACACCGATATAAACCGACTGACGAGTCTCTTCTGTATACTCGCGTGTGTAGGGCTGACCCGTGCGTGCTGTGGTGCGCCAGTCGATGTGGCGTACTTCATCACCGGGTTGATAGGGCCGAATATCCCGAACCTCTATGCCGTCACCTTTTAAGGTTGATAGCAGATCACCGACGAGACCCGTATCCTGTTGTCGTTGCACAGGTGTCGCAATGTCGGCATGTTCGCGTCTCAGGTCGAGCAACTGCTGGCGTGTTATGTAGATGCCCGGTGAGTCGCTATGTTGCTGTGCCGTGCCGAGAGTCATACTATGCAGCCGACACGCGTCAGACGACGGGCACCATGGTCATCAGGTCATCGATAATTGCATCCGCGCTGATGCCACGGCTTTCGGCGTCGAGGCTCGGCAGCAGGCGATGTCGCAGACAATCGTGAGCGACTGCCTGGACATCATCCGGCGTGACGTAGTCTCTCGCATCGAGCCAGGCCCGTGCGCGTGCGCATCGGTCCATGGCGATGGTTGCTCTCGGGCTTACGCCATATTCAATTGAGCGTTGTAGTTCGAGCGCCTTTTCTGAGCCATAGGCAGCGGCGTTGCGCGTGGCAAGCACCAGCTCAATGAGGTAGCGTTGTACCGCGTCGCTCATGTGCAGCGCCATGATTTCTGCTCGTGCGTTAAACACACGTTCTGCATCGAGAACGGCCTGCGGTTGGCCGG
>CAYMFQ010000016.1:8797-53981 GCA_964389335.1 uncultured Granulosicoccaceae bacterium | reverse complement strand
TTAATTTCATCGGCCAGTATCAGTTCGTTGAATATCGGCCCAGGTTTAAACTCAAACTCGCCGGTGTCTGGTCGGAATACCTCGGTGCCGGTGATATCAGACGGCAGCAGATCGGGTGTAAACTGAATGCGCTTGAAGCTAGTGTTGATCAGTGCGGCCAGTGTGTTCACCGCGCGTGTTTTGGCAAGTCCTGGTGCCCCTTCAATTAACAGGTGACCGTTCGCGAGCAACCCGATCGTTAGTCGCTCGGCCAGAGTTGCCTGACCAACCACCAGATCATTGAGGCGTTCCTGTAGTGCCCTGAAGCAGGCCAGATTGGTACTGACGTCTGTCGCTGTCATGTTACGCCAGTTGATCGACAACCCAGTTTAGTTCTCGCGCAATGGCCTCAGACATTGACTGCTGCCGGTATTGTTCTGGCAATACGTTCCAGGTGTAGGTTTCAACCTCGAGATGATCGCTGATCGGGTTCTGACGGTGCAGGGCCAGGATGTCGCGAATAAAAAACTGCGTGGAAGAAAACCCGTCAAGTTCGTCCAGAAAAATGGGCACGTGGAAATGGATGCGCCACTCTCTGTCTGCGGCGTTACTGTTACTTAAAGCGGCGAACGCGTCAGGCAAATCTTTGTAGCGATTGATTTGTGCATCGGCTCGCTCGATAACCTGATGCAGATAAACGTTGTCGTCGAACGGCTTTAATAGTTTGGCGGTATCGGTGTCGACCTGTTCAAGCTTCAGCCCTGCACTAATCTGCATCTTGCCAACCGCGATGCCGGCGTTTTGCAGTTTGGCAACGCAGCTTGTTGCGTCTTCAAATTCAACGGCAGCGTGGCACAGGTCCAGGCACAGTGTCAGGTGTTTGCGCAGCAGTTGCTGTGCATCCGCATTTGTTACACCGACAGCGGTTGCCAGTTGCGCTGCTGATTCTTCGCTAAAAAGGTACTGCGTAAAGAAATCAACCGATTCGTCTATAGTTTCGAGAAAGCAGCATGGTTCCGGCTCCAGCGCCAGATTCAGTGATGCACCGCTGTTGCGTTCCAGCTTAACCAGATGCGCGACATGATCAACCATATGGCGTGCCATTAGTTTGATGTCGTCATCGTTGGTGACGCAGGCTTTAAATGCTCCGGGTACGGTACTGATGCTGCCCGGCTGACCCGGCGGTAGGAACTCAGCAAATACATCAGCTATCTGGTTTGTGTAGCGCAGTCGCTCCGGGTCTTTCCAGTCGGGTAGATATACGTCTTCCTTTACACGGGTGCCGTGAAACGGGCCGTAGGGAAAACCGTTGATGGTAAAGACGTAAACATTGTGCTTATTCAGGTAGTCTTTGAATTCAGTCAGCTTTTCAGGTTCTGCCAGTGCACGCGTTGCTTCGGCAGACAGCCGCAAGCCGATGCCAAAGCGACTGACCGGTGGCAGGTTGCCGCTGATCTGTGGAATGTATTTATCAAGATTGGATCTGATTTCAGGCCATGACTCACCCGGGTGAATATTGGAGCAATAAGTCAGTTGCCCCTGAGCTGGGCTGGCGGGACAGAGCTCGGCAAGATTCATCAGTCAGTTCCAGTCGGGTAGTAAGTGTACTTTAACACTAGCAGGTGTTTTTTTGCCTGACCGTTTGTTGCAATGCTGATCCAATCGTGGCGCGATGCGACCGCTGCGTGCGATTAGACCAGCTGTAACCTCTGCTACGCAACCAACGCTGATGACTGGTCTGTCTCCATCTGAGCACGGCATGGTGTTACAGCGTATATCTCACGAAGGTAATTAGCATGAAATGGCACACTGCCCGCGTCGTATTGCCGTGTGCTATGGCATTGTGGCGGTGCTAGTGGTTTGCAACGTAGTTATGGTGAGAAGCTGTCGCTCATGACGTATGCGGTAAGGGCCATGCGTTCTTCAAGTGTGAAAACAGTTTTCCACGCAGGCATCTTCTTAAAGCCGTTGGTGATTCGGTCAAAAACGAAGTCGGGGTTGTATACCGCCGTATTCAGTTTGGGGGCTTTGCCAGGGTAAGCTGCGTTGCCATGGCAGTGCCGACACTGTTTTGCCCATAAGTCTTCACCGCCGGTAATTGCGTCAGCTGACGCCATGTATGCGTCGGTAAATTCCGGGGTTTCCTCGACTTCATTAGTGGATGGCGGTGGTGGCAGAGTTGCCGCCGCTATGGCTTCTGCGCTAACTGCTTTATTTGATTTTGCTTCGTACGCTGGTGAGTACTGAATTAAAAAGGCGAGTAAGTCTTTTATTTCTTTCTCTGTTTTAAACCCGGGAAAGGCCATCGTCGTTCCCTTCACGCGCTTGGCCGGATTTGCCAGAAACTTGTACAGTGTTTTTTCGTTCCAAACGCTTTTCTTACTGGCCTGACCACGAGCAATCATGCCGTCGGAGTAGGTCGTGTAGCCGTCTGCGGTTCCAATGACGCGGCCAAAAACATGGTTAAGCGTTGGGCCAACACCGTGCGTTGTGCCTTCGCCGATGCTGTGACAGGCGATGCACTGCTTGAACAGTTCAGCACCACGAACTGCGTTTGATGCGCCGGCAATCGAAGTAAAGCAAAACGAAAGAGCAATAACTACCAGTTTATGCGAGTGTTTCAATGGGCTTTTTGTTACACGTTGGTGGCTGGTGAGCCTCCGTCGGCTAATGCCGACGGAGGCATTTACTTCAACAGTCCGTACAGGCGTCGGAAAACGCCTGACTCCAGGCTGATTACTCTGCTGGCACTACCTTGTAGATAGTGTCCAGTGAGCCAACCGGTCCGGTAGTAATAGACGTGAGTGCATAGACTTCGCCCGCGGAATCCTGGGCAAATGCCAGAATGTAGGGAACGTTGCCGTCCATGTTAGCAACTTCAGCGTTAGCCATTTCCCAGCTGCCGTCGTCTCCCGGTGAACCTATGAAGATTTGGCCATTCATAGTGCCAAATGACTTGCTCCAGTCACCAAAGATGTACTTGCCCTGCCACTCTTCAACAGCGCCTCGATACACATAACCACCTGTGATTGATATGCCCTGACATCCGTCTGGTTGGGCGGCGCAGTGATTGTATTCCATCACTGGTTCGATTAGCCCGTCGGTATCACAATCGGCCGGGTGCGTATCCGGCTTGGTGTAATCAAAGCAATGGCTCGCTTCCATTTTGCGCCAACCGTAGTTGCCACCCTTTTCCATGACATTGACTTCTTCATAACTGTTTTGCTGTACATCAGCACACATCAAAGCGCCACCGTCAGTATCAAAAGAACAGCGCCAGGGGTTGCGCAGACCGTAAGCCCAGATCTCCGGAACCGCTTCCTCGTTGCCAACAAAGGGGTTGTCAGATGGGATGCCATAGTTTTTACCGTCTTGCGGGTTATCAACATCTACCCGTAATATCTTGCCAAGAGGGTTAGTTAAATCCTGAGCATTTCCCTGAGTAACGTTGTGGCCAATACCCCAATCGTTGGCATAGCCACCGTCACCTGTTGAGATGTAAAGCATGTTATCGGGTCCGAAACCGATCCAGTGTCCGTTGTGATTAAACTGTGGCCAGTCGATAGCGGAAACAATTTTCATCGAGTCAGGGTTGGCTTTATTCGGGTTATCTGCTGAGACGGTGAATTCGGCAACGACATTCGTATGAGACCACCACAGCTGTTTTCCGAGATCTGAATCGAAGTCCAGATGCCCGCTGTAAGCTACGTAAAATCTGCCGTTTGATTTAAAGTCAGGGTGAAAAGTGAGTCCCAGCAATCCGCGCTCATCAAAGTCAGGATGCAGGTCTACCATCAGGCTACGGATATCGAGAAACGGTTCGGGATTGAGTGCGCCACTGGCGTCGATCACTCTAACGCGGCCATATTGCTCGATAACAAATTTGCGATCATCGCCATCGGGTTGAACCATCGCCAGAGGGGCGTTGACGCCGGTAACGTAGGGTTCGAGCTTGACTTTGACACCTTCTGCAGCGGCGGTGGATGCACCGGCCAGCAGTCCGGCCCCAACAACACCTGAGCTTAAAACCAACGCAGCCGCAAGCTTACTAAGTCGCATGAAAATTCCTCCAGATTGTGGTTGAAATTACCGTGCAGCTTGAATCCTGGGGCTGCTGGCAATTGACTTTACCGCATAACAAACATCACCTTCAGGCAACGCGACAAGTGTCTTGTGAGCGCTACGGGACGAGAGCACTCAATAGGGCGCCGCAGTCAGTGCCAGATCAGCAACCATGTTACCGGTTCCCTGTCTGTTCCTGTGACTAACCGAAGCTATACGGGACGACACTTACATCTATCCAATCGCCAATACGCTGTGCGAAGCAATCATGATTCAACGCAGAAATTGGTACAAAGCTGTTAAAAGCGCACGTTGAGTCTGTTGGCTCGGCCTGCGAAAGGCGGCAGGTGTTACGTGAAAACGACGTTGGCAAGCTAACACAACTTTTCAAATTGCGTCAATACTGAATTGATTTTTAAAGACAGCGTGGTACTTCATTTTTTTTTGCAAGCAACAGACAACCGTTCTAAAGGCTGCGCTCTGATGCCTTTTGAATCACTGCGTTGATCATGTCCCGATGGGTGGTCATGTAAATCTTAAACCACTCAGTGAAGATATCCGGGTGCTGATTAATTTTGTCGATAATCTGCGGAATCGTCAGCCAGTCAATGGCGGCTACCTCAATCGGATTGAAGTCGTCGGCCTCACGGCGGCTTTTCAGTTTGCCGTAAAAGCAGTGTACCTGCTCGTTTTCGTAAAGTTCGCCAACCTGTGCTGCATAGTTGATGTTGCCGAATGCTGTGAGTTCAGTGGCACAGCCAAGTTCTTCGTTTAGCCGGCGTGTGGCGCAGTTACCAGCTGTTTCATCCCAGCGTGGATGAGAGCAGACGGTATTCGCCCACAGACCGGCGGAGTGGTACTTGGTTTCAGCGCGTTGCTGAATTAGCAGGTGCTCGCCGTCAAACACAAATATTGATATGGCCATGTGCGGCACATTGTGTTGGTGCGCTTCGAGCTTGTCGATAGGGTACTGCTCGCCCTGCGTATCAAACGCGATTATTTTCTCGTGCAGGCCAATGTCGCGAAGAGCACTGGCAGGTGCTGTCTTCGCGGCAGAGGCAGAGTTACCGGCTGCGCCGCATGACACCGTTGATTCGGCGCAATTGTATGGTGTTGTAGTTTTACTCAATGATCAGATCATCTGCGTTGCGTTTAACAGCGGCTTCCTGCACCAGCGGTTCTCGACCGCCACGCAGTATCGAGTTACCTTCATAGACCGTACGCTGGTCGATCGGGGCCGGATTTAACCAGTCGTCTTCATGCATTTGCCCACTTTGACCATACGCGGCCAGTGCGTTGGCGTAACAGGCTTTGTGCACGTTTTCTTCGGAGATACCGCGCTCCAGGGCCAGTTTGGCGGTTTTCGCTACCCCCAGCGGTTCGGAGATTCCCCAGTCGCAGGCTGAATCAACCATGATTCGATCAGCGCCATACTCTGCCAGTATCTCTACCATTCTGGCGTTGCCCATTTTGGTTGACGGGTAGATTGAGAAAGCGGCCCAGTAACCCCGATCGAGAACTTCTCGTACGGTCTCTTCGTTATTGTGGTCAACGACGATTTTTGACGGGTCCATACCGTGTTCCTCGCACACATCCATCGAACGCGTGGTGCCGCGTTTTTTATCGCGGTGCGGGGTGTGGATCATCACCGGCAGTTCAAGCTCTTTAGCGAGTTCGAGCTGAGCGCGGAAATACCTGTCTTCAAGGTCGGTTTGCTCGTCGTAGCCGATCTCGCCAATCGCTACCACGCCTTCTTTGAGGGCGAAGCGCGGCAGTATTTCCATGACGGCTTCCGCCAGTTCTTCGTTGTTTGCTTCTTTTGAGTTCAAGCCTACCGTGCAGTAGTGGCGAATGCCAAACTGGCCGGCGCGGAACCGCTCAAAGCCGATAATAGCGGACAAATAATCGATGTAGGTACCGACATGAGTGCGTGGTTGCCCAATCCAGAAAGCGGGCTCGATCAACGCTACAACGCCTGCCGCAGCCATGGCTTCGTAGTCGTCCGTGGTGCGCGAAATCATGTGGGCGTGAGGGTCAATAAACATCAACGTGTTTTGCTCCGCGAGTGGGTTGTTCTGCCTGGCGATGCTAGATGATACGCCAGACGAATATCTTCGGTCAGTTCGCCGCGTGCGTCAATTTTCGCGGTACCAGCGGGCTCGATACTGTGCTCAATGTGGTGTTGAAACTAGTGAACCGCCGGGTTCAGTTATTCGATCTGGTGGTCAGCTTGCAATGCAATGGCAAGGGTATCCCACGACAGCTCACCACGGGCTATGGCGTCGCGCTCGGCGGGATATTGATCCAGTATGGCAGCGGCTGACGGGTGTTTGCAGTTGCTGAGTGCCAATAGTGCTCCTGACCGCTCAGTGGCATTGTCGGCGCCGCAGGCACGATGCAGATCTTCAATCATGGCATCGTCCGCAAACGGTCCAACGCAACGCCACAACTCTGGTGTTACCGGTCTGTCGGCGGCCCAGCGCTCGTGCGCATAGTCGCAGAGAATGGTGGCGAGTTCGGCGTTGGCGCGCTGATCGAGCCCCTGTATCGGTGACAGCGTGCTGTCGATAAATAACGCTTTCAGCACCATGTGGTTCCAGCGATTCTCGTCGAATTGCTCGGCTGGATAGGGGCTGTGGTGGGCGATTGATTCAAACACCGCGCGCATATTGGTGCGCAGGCCTTCTCCGATCTGACTATCGAGGGCGTCACTTTGCGGGTACAGGCAGGCACCGTTGTACAACGCCAGGGATTCGGCCAGATCTGCGTTGCGACACAGGTCCACAAGGGTATCTGCAAACGCGTCCGCATCGCGCTCGGCCAGATGGCACAGTACGTAGACTCGAGCGGCGCAGTCGACACTCCAGTGCGCCGGGTTCCAGCCGGGGCGTGCGGTGTTGGCAGTGTTGAGCTCTGCTTCGGTCAGATGCAGATCATCGCGGCCGAGCTTTCGCGGAATCATGCCAAGGGTGATGTGCAGATCGCGATCGGAGTTGGCGCGCAATACTTTTTGCAACTGATCGTCGAGCCAGCGCTGTTGTTCGGCGGTGAGTCTTGTTTCAAGCCACGCCGCAATCACCTCGGCGGCCGCTGCATTGCGGGTTGTTGTCATCGTTGTTGCAAGCCTGATCTGGGTTCGCTGTATGTGCTACTCGCTATGATGCCGTATACCGGGCCGGTTTGCCCGTTAGTTTACCGACTGCCGCGTGGCGTTTAGCCTTACATTGAACCGGTGCAGTCAGGCGCTGCGTTGTTTCAGCCACGAGATGCACTCAGCCATGAGTGCCGTATCGATCTCGTGTACCTCATGGCCAATGCCGAGATCTTTCAGCAGTGTGATGGTGAGTTGTCCACCCAGGTGCTCGCGAAAATCGTGAATGCCCTGCATAACTTCGAGGTCGCCCCTGCTGCTTTTTATTTCGAGTGCAGCATGCCACAGCTTAAAACCGAGATGCTCGAGCAAAAAGCACACGCGCTCCTCGGCGCCGGCGGGCAACAGGCCGCACGCGACAGAGTAGCGGGTATCCAGTGCCAGTCCAATCGCCACGGCCTCGCCGTGACGCAAATGATAGCGCGTCATTGTCTCGAGCTTATGTGCTGACCAATGGCCGTAGTCGAGTGGTCGTGCGCTACCGGTCTCGAACGGATCACCACCGTGCGCGATCTGCCGCATATGCAATTCTGCGCAGCGTTTGATCATGTACTTCATGGCATCAGCGCGGAAAAGCGCCAGATCGTCGGCATTCTTTTCCAGCCACAGGTAAAACTCGCTGTCGCGAATCAGGGCTACCTTGACTGCCTCGGCCATGCCGCTGATTTTGTCCCGTGTCGGCAGGCTCTCGATAAAATCGTAGTCATTAAGTACAGCAAACGGAGGTGCAAAGGTACCAATGTAGTTTTTCTGGCCAAACAGGTTTACGCCGTTCTTGACGCCAACACCAGAGTCGTTTTGCGACAGCACGGTGGTTGGAACCCGTATATGGCGAATGCCGCGGTGCGAAGTTGCAGCGACAAGACCGACCGCATCGAGCAGTGCGCCACCACCGATGCCGATGACATAGGAATGTCGGTCGATGTGGTGGTCGTACAAGTGTTGCTGCATTTGTTCAACAAAATGCAGGTCAGACTTGAGCTTTTCACCGGATGGCATGGACATCACGCTGCCCGCCAGTTCCATTGCATCGGGCCAGGCGGCAAAGTACGCTTCGATTTCGCGGGTGAGGTCCGGTTTTGCCTCTAGTACACCGGCGTCGCAGAAGATTGCTACGCGATGTTGCTTGTCTGCCTCAAGCCTGCATAGTGTGTCGCGCAGCAATGTGTTGGCGGGGTTAAAGAGATCACTGGTAAAGCACACCGGAAACTCATAGGCAATGGTAAAGCGCTGCCAGGCGGTGGTTGCAGAGTGCAACGATTCTGTTAAATCCTGGTTCATGGGTTGCTCTCGCGCGTCGCCCGCTGGACGGGGCAGGTGTTCCTGTATTTAGAGTTGGTAAAAATTGTCGGTTGTAAGTGCTGATGTGGCAACCGTAGAAAGTTTGATCATAACCGCGTATCTTTTACTGTCAACAAGGCATACGTGAGATGTTAGGTTTGCCTGGCTGTGTGCCAGGCTTGATTACTTATGCCAGTGCTACGATTGCGGAGCTACCCGTTTATGACAACTGATAACCAGAGCGCAACGGCAAGCGAAAGTCGCGCCAGTTCCGGGCAGCCGTCGATGGTGCTGCGCGCGGTCAGTGTTGTACTGGCTGCACTGATGCTGTTATTTATTGCCGTGCAATACAATGACCCGGATGGCCACATGTGGATGGCGATATATCTGGTGCCGACAGCGTGGGCATTAATCGCTGCGATCGCGCCGCGGTTACTCAGTGGTGGTGTTTGGCGGTTGTTGCTGATTCTGACGATATTGGGTTCTGTTGCTCTCACCTTGTACTACTGGCCGAAAACGCCCGGTTGGTGGCAGCAGGAGGTCTGGTGGGAAGTTGAAACGGCCCGCGAAGGTATGGGCATGATGATTGTCACGGCCGTTTTGTTATTTGCCTATTTTGTCGGAGCGCGCTCACGTGCGCTGTTGCGGGTGTGACTATTGGCTGCCGTTATTAGGTCACTCACCGCACATTGCCAGCGCATCGTCTCTCTGTGGGCGCAGGGTTCGCTGTTGGCTTTTATTTGTCTGTTGGCAACCTCAGCCGGTGAGGGTAGCGCTACTGAACCGGTTGTTGATCTAAGCCCTGCACCGCAATCGATTGACCGCTCTGAACACGCGCACGTGTTCTTCGAGGCGATTCATATTCTCGGTGGTAACGTTAATGTTATCAGCAAGTGGACTGACCCGATTCGGCTGGCAATTATCGGAGATATAAAAACCGCTGACATTAATTCCGGTAGCAACGATCTGCGTGCGGCTCAACGTAGTGTTGTTAGTGCGGCTGACTATGCACGGACTGTGATTGCCGATATTGCGGATCTAACCGGACTAACCGTATCACCATCGAGTGATAGCTATACCGATGTGCAAAGTTATCTCGACTCGTTAGGGCGGTCGGCGAGATTCACACTGTCAGATTGTGATGCGGCGGCAGAATGCGCTAACTTTTTTGTCGTGTTTGCAACGGTAGCCGAGATGAAATCCATTGCCGAGGCAATACCCCTGCGGCCTGTCTATCAGCGCGCGCTTGCGAACCCGGATGCAGTTAAGTGTTTTTTCTCACCATTTCAAACCGGCTATATGGAAATTCGGCAGGCGCTGGTGTTTGTGCGCGAGGACCTCACACCGAGCCTGGTGCAAACCTGCGTGCAGGAAGAAATTTATCAGTCTTTTGGTATGTTTAACGACTCTACCGGGTCTCGATACTTTTCTTTCAATAATCGAATAGAGCCGAAAGCGATCACCCAATACGACAGAGCGCTGCTCCAGACCATCTACGATCCGCGCTTTCAGCACGGTGCGCCAGCCTTTGCGGTGGTGAAACAATTGATGCAGCGGCTTGGCTTTGATCCATTTGGCAAGGATTGAAGTTACTCAGTTTTTGTCACCTCCGGTGACAGGTAAACCGACAACAGCGCAAACGGTACCAGGCTCAGCAATGCCCAGCGTAAATCTGCCAGTTCGGCTAAAAAACCTATCATTGGTGGTGCCAGTAAAAATGCAGCAAACGCAAACAGCGACATGGAAGCCACATTGTCGGTGACATTGCCGGGTCGTCTTGCGGCAGCCGTGATTGCCATCGGGTAGACTGCGGCGACACCGAGGCCTGATAGTGCGGCGGCTATAAATGCAACTGTGACATTCGGTGCCAGTGCGAACAGGGTGATTCCGACTGTGGCCGAAATAGTCGACAGTAACATCAGGCGAGCGACGCCAATACGCTCAGCCAGCCAGTCGCCGGATAACCTGGCGGCGGCCATAACCAGTGAAAAGAAAGCGTAGGTCACGCCGATGATTATTGGACTTGCACTTAGTTGTTCACGCATAAACAGAGCCGACCAATCGATGTACGCGCCTTCAATCGTCATGATGCCGACTGGCATTAAGCACAGCATTGCAATCGATGCGGAAGGCAGGCGGAACGCGTGTGGCGATGTTTCTGTATCTACGCTTGTGTTGTTGATATCCACTGGTAGCGCTGTGCAGACCGCATAGGCAAACACCGCAACCAAAGGCATTATTAACAGATAGTGTTGCAGCACTGACCACTGCCATTGCGCCAGTACGCTGCCAATCAGCGCACCCGTCATTGAGCCCAGGCTCCAGAAGCCGTGGCAGCGAGACATAATGCGTTTTGAATACTGTTGTTCGATCATATCAGCCTTGCTGTTCATTGCCACTTCGCAAATACCGATTGCAAAGCCCGCCATGGACAAGACGACAAACAGTGCATAGGCACTGGTGATAAAACCGGGTAGGGTAAAGCACAGCGCCCATAATGGCAGCCACAGACGACAGCTGTTGCGCAGGCCGGTGAGTTCAATCAGTCGTCCTGCCACCAGAAACGCGCAGATAGTGCCGAGCGGTATCGCAAGCAATGAGATACCCAGCGTGAAGTCTGTCAGGCCGACCTGATCCTTGATGTCTGGTATACGGGGAATCCAGTTGCCGAGCACCAGGGATTCAGAAAAAAAGACGAGAAAGATTGCCCAGGTGGCGCGTGAGGATGCGTGCATAAAGGAGATATTGGGCCTGTACTGCCAGCGTAACTGTTACAGACGATGTTAATGGTCTTTCGGGCTGATTGGAATCTGTACTGATACGGTGGTACCACGTCCTCTGGTACTGTCTATTTGCAGTGTTCCACCATGTGCTTCTGCAATGAGTCTGCACAAGTAGAGACCAAGCCCGAATCCGCCGGTTGATCGAGTCCGTGATTCATCGGTTCGATAAAAAGGCTCGGTGAGTTGCTCTATGTGTTCTGCGTCAATCCCTGGCCCCGTGTCTGCGACACTCAGGGTAAGTGTTTGCGCAGGCGCTGTACCGCTTATCGTTGCATATATACGGCACGGTGCGGGTCCGCCATAGGTGGTGGCATTGCCAATGAGGTTGCGCAGCAACAGTTTTATACGGGTGCGATCGATATCAACTTCAGGGAGTGCTGCGCTGACTTCGATAATACTGTCGGCCGCACCGAGCTCAGTGCAGACTTCGTCGATCAGATGCTCCAGGTTTGTCATTGACTTTGACAGTACCGCATGACCCTGATTCATTTTTTCGCTTTCGAGCAGATCTGCGATCAGTTTTTCCATCTCGTGCAGATCTTCGGTCAGGCGCTGTTTATTGCCTGACTCGGGTAACATCTCTGTTGCGATCCTCGCACGAGTCAGCGGGGAACGCAGTTCATGGCTGGCGCCTAGTAGTAACTGGCGTTTTGCGTCGAGCATTTTTTCTATATCAGACGCCATGGTATTGATGCTGCCGACCAGCGTACCGAGATCATTGTTAGCGCGCTGCGGAATTCGATAGTCGAGTTCACCGGCACCCATGCGCTTAACTCCCTGCGAGATATCCGCTACCGGGCGCAGCATTCTGCGCAGGATCAGGTAGCAGCCTATCAGTGTAGCGAGCAGAGCCAGCAGAGCGACCAGCGAGCCGCTATCATTGTGTGGCCCTGGTCGTGAGTGGACCAGTTCAAAGTACACACTGTACTCACCGGAGCGGTGTCTGAGTACGGTTCGGTCACCGTGTTCACCGATCTCGATGCCGCTTTCACTTAGTGCGCGTTGACGCTTGCTTTGTCGATGCCGGTAGCGTCGTGGTTCAAAGTCCAGGTCATTGAGGTCGAGTGGGGTGTTGTTGGTGGAGAAGTGAGTATCGGGCCCCTCT
This sequence comes from uncultured Granulosicoccaceae bacterium, assembly GCA_964389335.1. Taxonomy (GTDB): domain Bacteria; phylum Pseudomonadota; class Gammaproteobacteria; order Granulosicoccales; family Granulosicoccaceae. The sequence continues at coordinate 41,620 of CAYMFQ010000016.1, read as the reverse complement.
ATATAAATGTTTATCGGTAGCACGCTGGCCAGCTCTTTGGCGCGTTGCTGATCAGGAGGGGAGCCGATATCTTCCGTCAGGTAAGCCAGGTACTGCACCAGATGTGGCTTGATCGTGAATTGCCACTGTGATTGAAACCCGTGGCGCGCAGAACCAATAAGTAACGTTACAAGCACGAGGCAGGTCAGAATAAAAAGGCACAGCAGGCGCGCCGACAGGGAGCGCCGCCAAAAGCCGAATATTGTTCTAAACATGTCTGTCTGCGCGTGCGGTCACTGGCGCTTACCGACAAACGTATAACCGGACCCATACACTGTTTTGATGGGCGCAAGCGGCTTGAGTTTGGTGCGCAGGCGGCTCACAAGAATGTCCACGGAACGGCTGAAGAGTTCGGTTTCGGTGCCTTTGAGGTAGTTTAAAATATCGTCCCGCGAGAAGTTCTTACCAGGGCTGTTGGCCAGCAAAACCAATAGTTCATACTCCATTGTAGTGAGCTGCAAGGCCTTGTCTGAAACCGAAACCTCACGCAGGGTCTGATCGATAACCAGATCGGGGTAACGCAGCACGTCGTTGTCTGCCGGGTCTGTCTGCTTGCGTTTGACAATATTATTCAAACGTGCAACCAGTTCTCGCGGTTCGAATGGTTTTGGCAGATAGTCATCAGCACCGGTTTCAAGGCCGACGATGCGGTCGGTAACCTCGCCACGGGCTGTCAGCATGATGATGGGGGTGTTGTGGGTTTCGCGAATTTTGCGGCAGACCTTGAAGCCGTCCATCTCCGGCAGCATCACGTCGAGAATGATCGCGTCGAATTGATCGCTGTGCAGACGTTCCAGTCCTTTTGATGGCAGCAGCGTCGATTCGATGGTTATGTTGTACATAGCGCAGTATTCACACAGCAGTGGTGCGAGCTTCTCATCATCATCGATCAGTAGTACGCGCAGCATCGTCAGGTCCGTTGTTTCCTGCGCTGAATATAACATTTATTCGGCCTTGTATGATGCGCGTATGCGGATGGGGTGGGGAGGCCCGCGCCATGTTATAACGCCTGTGTTCGGCGGTTATGGCGCGGGCCGGATTAGCTTAATGGCGAAACCTTTGATGTCGCCCCTTGTGCTCAGCGATGAACTCGTTGATTTGCGCTTTCTGGTCGGCATTCAGGCTGTCGAGAAAGTCGCCCAGTGACCCAACCAGCTCCGGCGCCATCGAATTGATCTGCGAGGTTCTGGTGTTGATCAACTCGAGCGCTTTGGCCCTGTCGAAGACGTCTGCTGCAAACAACGATTTTAACTCCTCACGTGTGTCCGTCATTTCATCGCGAACGACTGCACGGCTTGACAGCAGCTGATCCTTGAATACAGTCAGTGCCTGTTGCTGTGTGGAATCGAGACTTAGCTCGTCGCTAACATAGTTGACCATGTGAGTGGCGCGCTTTTCCGGGTTGCCAAAACGGTGTTTACCGTAGGCGGTTGCAGCACCGGCCAGTCCCAGAGTTAGCACGACAGTGATCAGTATTTTGCTTGAACGTTGCATTTGTAGTCCTTTCTGAAGTTGCCCAATTGGCAATTAAAGTATCGGACAGAGTAGGAAATACAGCTTTGCAGCGCAGAAACAACTTGTTTCAGTGTGTAACAGACACCGGGGCCTGAGGTTGGGCTGAAAGGCAACACGTGAGGTTGCCTGCGCGACGCTAGCCTGAGCGTCGCAGGAATGTCTTGATGCGGTCCTTGACGCCTAGGCGGCTTAGTACAGCCACAATGCTGTCGGAAAGCCGGTCGAGCGTTCGGTGTGCCGTGACCAGCAACCGATAGTGCAGCGCGTTTGGAAATATGTAGGTATTGAAGCAGGTTTTGGAACCTGTGGCGAATTGTTCTTTGTGGCGTCCTTCGCCCTCACACAGGTCGTAGAAGTTGATTGTGCTGTCTGCGAAGGCTTCTTTAATGATGTAGGCCTGCAATACAGTGCCCGGCGAGTGTTTGCTGGAATCTGGCAGGTAGCCGGACAGGTCGTACAGCATAATACCTTCGCCGTAAACAGGGCAGTAGTTGTAAGCCACAGGTTGATTATCGATATTCAGGATGTATCCACGAAAGCGGTTGTTGCGTGCCTGTGTCTCCAGTTCGGCTATCCATTCATCGTCAGTGCGAAAAACTGTGCCTAACTGCGCTTCCTGGTAGCTTTGTGCCGAAATCGGTTTTGCCAGCCTGACAAACTCTGCCACGTCGGAGGGTTTGCGGAAGCACTGAATATAGTCTACCTCCGAGTTTGATTTTTCAGCCTTGCGGATCTTTCGATTCAATGAGCTAAGTGACTTTTTGCGAAATCCGGCAAGATACTCCTCGTAGTCGCCACTAACGTCGACGAACATACGTTTATACACTTTGTACGTGTAAAAAATATGCTTGCCATTGGTGTGAATGCCGGTGTCAATATCGTCGCTGCCGGGGGCGGATACAATGTGAGCCGGTTCTGAACCACGAGGGCGAAACAGCGCTTCAGGTCCTTTGCTTGCTTCGCTGCTAATGACGTTTGGCTTGATAACCTGGCCATTAAAGACGCGCTTAAAGAGGCAAAATTCTCCGAGCAGTACTCTGAATTTAAACTGACCGTTCTCGGCATCAGGCTCGAAAGAGTAATCGCTTTTTTCTAAGCTTTCAGATTGCATCGTTGCAGCCCGGGTTAGCGTGAGTGTCCGTACCGCTCATTAACTTACTGCCTGTTTGCTGCGTATGCCGACGTCGGTCGCATGGTTCGCCTGCATAATCTGTCCGATCGTTGCCAACGTGGCGAATACCGAGAGGAAACACTGGCCGTAGAAGAATCGCATCAAAACCAGAGGGAACAACAGATAGTGCAGCACGATATAGATCAGGCAAATCGCACTGTAAAGGTGAAGCTGCTTCAGGTACCAGGCCTTGGTGGTGGCAGGCGTTCTAAGCCATGAAAAGTGAAACATACCGAAATAGAGAATCAGGTTGAGCATCGCTATGAAAAACGCCAGCCAGAACCAGTTACTGATCCAGTCGTGCTTCGTCAGCACAATACCCAGATACTCCTGCACTGACAGACCCAGCTGTGAGTACTCGACCGGATGAGTCGCAAGCATATCCGTTACAAACACAAAATGGATCAGCGTCGACCAGCCGTAGTTGCCTGACCAGTTGTTCACTGCCGAATAAAATATCAGTGTCACTGTGCCCCAGAATAAGCAGCGCAGCCAGTCTTCGTTAGTCCGCAGGAATGAAATGGCGAACATAAGTGCCGCGTAGAGTATCAGGTCAGTTCGCACCAGTACTGACAATGCCAGTAACGGGTAGAGTAGTTTGCTGTTGCGGAAAAATGCGACAGCGGTCATCGCGACCCAAAAGAACGAAAAGGTGTCGACACCGCCATTTTGAAATACACCGAACTCCACTGTTAGGAAGTAGTAGAAGCCTGGTGTCACCAGCCATACCAGCGAGTGCACCTGATCTCGCGTACCGAAATAGATCAGCAGGTAAGCTGCTGCGCCAAACAGGGCCGACAGAACATGCATGGTGGCGTATAAGTCAAAACCGAGTTGATGTAGCCCGGTGAGCATACTCACATAGAGTATGCGAATTTTGTAGAACGGAATTTGTTGGCTGAATGCCGTGGCATCCTCAAACATGGCCTGGCGATAGCTGGTGCTGCCGGTCAGTATCTCGAAAGATCCGGGGCTCGCGTAGGCGGCGAATTCGGTATACACAGAGTTGTGTATATCGGCCACGTTCATCCCAAGTAGTGACTTGACTGATCCGGCGTAACCCAGCATGTCCCAGTTTGCTACCGGGTTCAGCAGCGGCACAACGAGGCACAACAGGGTGAAAACTATTGCCGTTGCAAAAGCCAGCGATTGATAAAATTTATTGTCGGCGAACCAGTGCATCAGGCGGCGCCCTCGTTTGCTCGGTAGTTGGGGTTCTTCGACCATCGGTTATTGATGTAGTGTCGGACCGGGTTTTCGAAAAGATAAAACGACAAAATGCCCGCCACCACAGCGAGTATCGGCGGCAAAATCTTCGACAGTGGAAACGCCCAGGCGTACTCGTAGAAAAACTGTTGCCACAGATATATCGAGTACGACCACAGACCGAGGTATCGAAGTGCCGGAAAAGTAAGCACCGCGTGTAGCAGCCTGGGAATATGATCGAGGTGGTTAACAGCCACAGCCAGCGCAATTGGACTCACGCTGAATATCAGCCAAAGCGGCAGTGCTTCGACATAGCATATCACTGTCAGTGCCAGGCATAGAATGGGCACCCATGAAGGCAGGGTCCAGTTCATCTGTCGACGCAGTAACCCGTAGCCTGCCGAGTAGAAGATAAACACCACGGCGCTCTCAGTCCGGATCAGATACAGCGGGAATTCCTCTGCTGTACCGTTGCTGTAGTGGAACGCACTGAGCAGCAGCGTCAGCGTGCCCAGTGTCAGCAATACAAAGGCGATATAGCGGGTGTTAATAAAAAACAACGTCAGCAGGCTGAGCATGATGTAGGCATGCTCTTCCACATTCAGTGACCACAGATGACCGATGGCGACCTGCGTATCCCAAATGCCCGGGTCTGTTGGATAGTACGTGCGCAGGAAAGCGGCGGTGGATAACACCTCCGAGGCGCTGAAGTCAATGGCGTGAAGCCACGAAACACAGTAGATAAAGCCGATGTAGGCGAGTAGCACCGGGAATATTCGGCTCAGGCGCCGGATGTAGAAATCGCGCAACGACAGGCGCTTTTCGAACAGGATACGACTCATTAGCATGCCGGATAGAACGAAGAACACGTCGACGCCCATGCGGTCTTCCCACAGCCACTTTATATCGTAGAAGTGCCCGCACAACACCAGCGCAATTGCAATACCGCGCCAGCCATCCCACGCGTCAACGCGAGTAGCACTGGTTTGACTGGTGCTGGCAGTCGTGACTGTGACATTCAGGGCGTGTCCGCCAGCAAACATAACTCTCTATCTCCGAACTTGGATAAGCTCCAATAGAGATAGATCGGGATTTACGCGGAATTCTGTACGCTTGTCAGTAAAAAGTGCTACTGGTTGGCACTACAATCAGAACGGGTCAGCTGGTGCTGAACCATTGCTAATCGATTTCAATATCTTCGTCGTCGAATTCACTGACGCCATCAAAGTGATAGATGAATTTCACGCCGAAGCGATTTTCCGTGTAGTTCAGTCCGGGGCGGGCGTCGGCCTTGCTCATTTGATGATTGTACTGAAAGCGCAGCGTCGCGAAGTTGCTCAGACGGCGGTCAAAAACCAGCCGGCCGAGCAGGGTGTCGATCTGATCTTCACCATCCGGGCTGTCCAGTTCCGAATCTTCCAGACGCTCCTGTTCTGAATAGATTGCATCAATAATAAAGTCGCTGCGGCGGCCGGCCAGCTTGTACGCCAGTCGGAATTGATTGGTAACAAAGGGTTCGTCGAGCTGGGAGGCGACATTGCCGTTAGTGAGCGTAACGGTCTCGGTGTTAGCAATGTTAGTCAGTCCGGGGTTGTCACCCAGTGTTGAGATCCCGTCGAGTGAGGCGAGGGAGCGGCTCACCTCGCGGGTGAAGCTGGCTATGATCCTGGAGTTTCTAACACGGTGTTTCAATTCAAATGCAGGGCCACGACCGAAGAAGCGCTCGCCATAGCCTGCGGACAAGGTGGTGAATTCGCTGGGTGACCAGTTAAAGTCGAGCTGCCAGACACTGGATTCTTCCGGCTCAACGCCGCCGTTGTCAGTCTCGAAATCACGTCGTTCCACGCCGAACGTCAGCTCGGTTAGCAGGGTTTGCGATATGGTGGCGCCGAGTTTTGCGAAAACACTGGAATTCTGGAATTCGTTCAGATCAGAGTTATCCTGGCTATAGGTGCCGCCGATGCCCCAAATGACGCCGCCGTATTGCGGGTCTCGCTCGAGGTTAAACGTAATGACGTTGCGATTTGATTCGAAGCGACCGTCGTTGTCTTCGTCGTCGCCAAGGTTAGTCTGCGTCGAGAAGGTATGTCCGAGAAAGAAATCAGCGAATCTTCCGAAACTGCGGTCGAGAAAAGTCGAGGCCTTGAAAATTACCGCGGTGGTATCGTCATCGTTCAGGCGAATAAAGTTGCCGTCAGTGGATAGTCTGGATGCCACCAGCGACGCGTCAAAGAACAGTAGATTATCGATCAGCGTGCCGCTCAGCTTCGACGATAAACGCGGGTCGACGATATCGTCTTCTGCGTCGCTGAAGTACAGGTATTCCACCTCGCCGCGGGCAACTGCGCCAAACCGGTTACCGGCGAATTTTAGTTCAACAGCCGGGCGCAGGTTCAGGATCACATCGCCAGTCGCGTTATCATCGGTCAGCGCTGTGTTGTCGGTTGCCGTTGCGCCGAACTCGAGGAACTTCGCCACCTCGATATTGGCCATTGATTCTGCACTGTACATCAACCAACAGGCCATGGTGCTGCAGATGAGGTAACGTGCAGTAGTGCCATTCGGCAACGTCATTGGCTGCTTCTCCCTGGAAGGCTTGGAGTGCGTGTTAACACTGGAGTCGATACGGGCAAAGGGGTAATACGTTTGAGCGAATTCAGATCCTATGCGAAGTCCGTGCCTGAGCAGCAACCACAGGGAATGGTTCAGGCCAGGCGACAAAGCACCTATCACTGCGTGTTATAGAAAGAATCTCGGGAGTGCAGACAGCACAAGAGGGGATTGCCAGGCCGCACCCGGACGGTGCGGCCTGATGGCAGGGTTGCTTACTTGTAGCCGTAACCGTAGCCGTAGATGTTTGATTGCTTCTTGCGAGTTTTATTCAGCACAAAGCCAACTCGGCTGTGGTCATTCACCTTTTTAAGTGCGTCAGAGACCATGCCGCGGGTAGTCGTTTCGGCGCCAACCACAAACACGATCTGCCCGGCCAGATCGGCAACGACGCTGGCTTCACTGGTCATCAGCATTGGAGCACTGTCGAACACAAGTACCTGGTCGCGATAGCGGGTGGACAGGTTTTCGATCAAAAACTGCATGTCACGACTTGAGAGCAGTTCGGTGACGTGGTGAGCGGCGCTGCCGGCGGGTAAAAACCGCAGGTTGGGTATGTCTGAATGGCAGATCACGTCATTGATGTTCAGGCTGGTATCGATCAGCACATCTGTCAGGCCGGGCTGTGTAGCCTTGAAGCCCAGTCGTGCGCCAGCGCTTGGGTTGGTGACATCTCCGTCGACCAGCAGTACTGTGCGGTCTCGTTCCATCGCAATGGAGATGGCCAGGTTGATGGCAGAAAAGGTCTTGCCCTCACCAGAAACACAACTTGTGACCATGACAATGTTGCCGTGCTCCAGGCCGCTATGCGCAGCGTTGTCGATCGCTGAAAGAATAGGGCGCTTGATCGCGCGATACTCTTCAGACAGCTGATTACGCTTGCCGGTCGCCTCGACCATGCCTTCAGATTCAAGCTCTTTGTAGGGTAGCTTGAAAAAGTTGCGGCCAGGTCTTGTTGACTGGCTACTGCTGCTCAGCTGGCTGTTGGCAGCTCTTTGATTACGCTGCTGGTCGCCCGACAGCATTAGCCGCTCGTGGCGTGGGATAGAGCGTTTTGGAGCTGAATTTATCCCGGAAGATAGATTGTTTTGCTGCCCGCTCTGTCGCGCTACGGCTTTTTCTATCGCACCCATATTAGGACTCTCTTCCAAAAAATTATCTATGTGAGGGACTTTCAGTCCAGCTCGTTTACTGCGAGTTCGCTAACGGCAGGCTGACGCGCAGCCTGATTATCCACAGGGGCTTGTTCTGCGAGCTTGAAGCTGTCGTACACGGTTTCGTTCTTCAACTGCAGGTACACGACACCAACACACATAATGGGTAGTAACACAGCGATGATCGTGAACTTCATGTGCTTAACCAGCGAAGAGATGCGCTCCGCAGGCCGCTGGCTCAGGCTAACCGAACCCAGCACCGGAATTTGCGTCAAATGCTCAAGTGAGCGCTGGTTATAAAACACCGGATGCAGCATCGACAGGAAGAAGGCCGCGAGCACACCCACGGTGATACTGGCGATCAGTGTCAGTGCATTCAGAACCAGTCGATCCGGATCGGTTGGCCGTGACGGCACGAACGGAGGATCGAGAAGCTGAATTTTTACATCGTTGGAGTCACGCTCGATGTTGCCGGTCAGGCGTGCGGCCTCGCGCTTGTTGAGCAGTGTTTCGTGCTGCTCGCGTACCGTTTCGTAGTCGCGATCCAGTTGCTTGAGTTCGGCCTCAACCTGCGGAATGCTGTCGACAGTACCGCGCAGGGCAGTTACGCGTGATGCATAGTTTGAAGAGCGCGCCCGCAGCTTGGCGACTTCGGCTTCGGCCTCGGCCAGCAGTGTGCTGAGCTTTTGATACACCACGCTCTCTTGCAGCAACAAGCCTACATTGGAGGCGCTGGAGCCGCTGTTGAGTTTTTGTACGCGCAGGTCGTCAATCGACTGCTGCAGAATAGAGACCTGCGGATGGCGATCGGTGTAGCGCACCAGCAGTTCGTCAAGCTGGCCTTGCAGCTCTCTGATTCTGGCGTCATAAGGTGTGCTGCGTGAGGCACTGCTTACAATCTTGCGCTCTTCCTGTGCCAGGTTGTTGCTCAGTGTGTTGCGGCGATTGATCGCTTCCTGCAACTCAAGCGAGGCTGTTCGTTCCAGGCCCACCAGGTTTTCCATACGCTTGTAGTAGCCGCCGGCCTCACCGGGAAGGGAGCCCGCATGCTTGCGCTTGAATTCAGCCAGGCGTCGCTCTGCAGCGATCAACCGTCCTTCGTACTGTTCAATTTGCTTGTCCAGAAATCGTTGCGTGGTCTGGTTGTCAACGCGCTCTTCATTCAGTGAACTGTTTACGAAGATATTGATTAACGACTCGACCACGGCCTTGGCAACGCGTGCATCCTGATGCGAGTAACTCAGTGAATAGATCGACTGACCGCCGTTGACATCGCGAATGTTGATCTCATCCTGCAATGCTTCGATAACGTCCTCGCGAGGTATGCGCTGACCGTCGATCGGGTTCACGTCGAGCTGATGTTCGTCGATGAGCTTTTCCATATTGGGGCGGCTCAACAGTGTTTTACTCATCAGCGATACGCGCTGCTTGACGTTCGGTTGTACCGCGATGCCGTCGAGCAGCGGCTCAAGGATGCGGTTCGTATCAACGAACAGGCGTGCGGTGGCCGGGTATCGCGCATCGATCTGCGCAACCATAAACCATCCGGCGAGTGCCAGCAGCCAGGCCGTTATCAGGGCAGTCCACCGGTAGCGCCAGACGCCCCAGACAAACTCGGTTACCTTGTCAAATATCTCGTGCATTATTTTCGCCGCGTACTAATGAGTCGGATAGATGGCAGTCGATTCTAGAACCAGGACTCAGGAATAATAATAATGTCGCCCGGTTGCACATAGCCATTGGCTTTGATGTCGCCTTTTTTCAGCAGATCGTGCAGCCTGACGCGGTAGCTCTTGCGGGCTCCGTTGACTTCCCGCACCAATACAGCCTTATTGCCACTTGAGAACTTCTTCAGTCCACCGACTTCGATCATCACATCGAGTACGGTCATGCCGTTCACGTAGGGCACAGTACGAGGCTTGGCGCCGCCACCGACAACCTTCACCTGTTGTGAAGGCACACCGATGAACTTGTTGACTGTAACGGTGACGGTCGGGTTTTTAACGTAAACCTCGTATTTGTCCTCGAGCTCACGCGCCAGCTGAGTTGGAGTCTTGCCGCTCGCAACCATGTCTTCAACCAGACGAGTGGTGATCTTTCCGTCGGGACGCACCGGAATAGTGACAGACAGGTCTTTGTAGCCCCAGACAAATACGTCGAGCGTGTCGCCAGGCCCAATGACGTACTGGTAGTTGGCGCCTTCCTGGGCTGAGGTCGGTCGGGCAGCGGTTGGCACTGTGGCTGGCTGCTGCGCCGGCAATGAAGCGCTGGAAACGCCACCACCTGGTTGTATGGGGGCGGCTTCGTCACCGGTGGAGGAATCTATGCCACGGTTTGGTGATGCACAGCCCATGAAAAAAGAAGTGGTTAGCGCAATTAATAGGAATTTAATCTTCATTACACCTTGTTCCGGTTAAGCAGCTTTTAAGGACGCAGATTTGGCTCGGTTTGCCTGACGCACTGCGGCTGGAAGCAGATCTTCCTGCAGCAGGTCGCGAAGCACTTCACAGACATCCGGGAGGTCGAGCACATCAAGTTGGTTAACCATCCCATGTAGCATTAATCGGCTACAAATAAGATTGATCCAGCGCGGAATACCCATACTGGTCTTGTGTATCGCTGCGAATACGGTTGGACTGATTGCCGGTGTACCGTTCCAGCCAACGGTAGCGAGGCTTTGTACGATGTATTCTTTGGTTTCTTCGGAGCGCAATCGTTTAATGCGGCACGTCGCAACCAGTCGTTGATGCAGGTGCTCCAGTTCAGGCTTGAGCATTGTTTCGCGCAGCTCCTGCTGGCCCACCAGGAACATCTGTAGCAGGTGGTGGCCTTCTACTCGCAGATTGCTCAGCAGCGTTAGTTTATTCAGGGCGTCCTGCTGTAACTGGTGCGCTTCATCAAGCACCAGCAGACACTGCTTCCCTTGGGAACGTGCCTCAACCAGGGAGTGCGTAATGATATTCAGTGCATCCGGAATATCTGCGTTGATGTCTTCACCAGAGAGAATGCTTGCGTAGTGTTGCAGCAACTCCTGCCCGGAGTAGTCAACACACTCGATGATAACCGGGTCGAGGTTTGCATCCAGTTCTTCGTTAACAACGGTTTCGACCAGGGTGGTCTTACCCGTGCCGCTACCACCGGTCAGAAGTACAATCCCCTCGCCAATCTGAAGCCCGTATTGCAGGTAGGAGCGTGCTTTCACGAGTGATTGATGGGAATACAAATTGTTGTTGTCCGCTGTCAGGCGGAAAGGGTCGGCACTGAACCCGTAGTATTCCGTGTACATATATTCTTCGCACTCAGGTTTTTTATAATTGGGTGTCAACAGGTAAACGGTCGATTGTATCCCGAATACGCTGGCCTACCGAACAGCATCACATGCAACAACTCAATTTGTGACCCACTGCTCACTAATGAGATCGTTGGTTTTTAACGACTGCTCAGACACCTGTTCTCTTCAATAGATTGTCGGCCGGGGCTCACAGATCTGTTGCAAACGTGTTTGACTTTTCTACACCACGTAAGCTTTCAGCGACGTTACACGCAGTTTTTGGCAGCGCGAGATTAGCCGGCTTAAGTAAACCAAAGCTGAATAAACTATCTGGCAGTGAATTCAGTTTGTGTTGTTTGTCGAAACGACTGTGCTTAAAGACCTATGCGGCGACGGAAGAAGGATTGCTGCGATCAAACTCGGCGGCAAATACTTCAGGCATGGATCGCCAGTTATAGTCTTTGAGCAAACGAACGAGCTTTCGTTCCATATTTCCCAGGTTTTGATAATGACGAAAACGGGTGGCAAAATTCAACCCGTCGATCCTCGGTTGATCAGGATCTAATTCCCATGGATGGAAGTAAAAAATTGCTGGTTCATTATCGCGGTTGTTCACTCGATCAATAGCCCACCGACTGAGAGGGTAGGGGTATAAACGGAACCAGCCACCACCACCGCAAGGATAGTTCTTTGAAAGGAATCTGGTGGTGGTGATAGGAAACTCGATGACCTTATCATCCGCACATGGGTGAGCAAATCTCGGTGCGTCGGGAATACCGTAGTGAATGTGGTTTATCGGCGCCACACTTGAGCTATAGCGATATCCCTGTTCGAGCAGAACGTCGTGCGCCCAGTCTGTATTCGTGGTGAACGAATAACTGGGAGCTCGGTAACCGGTCACCTCTGCGCCGGTCACGTCTTCCAGCACAGCTTTTGAGCGGCTTACATCGCTTGAGAACTCGTTTCGAGTAAGGGTGGTTACACGCTTGTGATCCCAGCCGTGGCTCGCAAGATCGTGACCCTGTTCAACAATGCGCTTAACCAGAGCCGGGTAGTGCTCTGCCACCCATCCGAGGGTAAAAAACGTGGCTTTTACATCGTACAGGTCAAAAAGTTCGAGTATTCGATCCGTATTTGGCTCAACCCGACAGGTAAAGTTTTTCCACTTGTCCCTTGAGATATAGGGTTCGAATGCCGACACTTGAAAGTAGTCTTCGACATCGACAGTCATGGCATTGGCTATGCCCGCATTTCTATGAGTCATGATTGCGCTGTTGGATACGTAATTCGGAATGTGCTTAGTTTAACGGTAGCAATGACGTCAGTTGTCACCATTTGGTGCTGTGACAAAATAGCAGCACGATAACAAACTTCCGTCACCTTGCCGTCGTCTGGTCCTAGGTAACGGGTCGGGTGGCGAAAACTGAACTGACATCGCGCAGGTCCGGCCTAGTTAGCTTTTGAACTGCGCGTTGCGCAAAACCAACTTTCGAGGTTAGCAATTGGTATGTGCGGAATCGCAGGACTTACCCGCTTTCACAATTCATCGACCGATGTGCCTGTGTTGCTTGAGAAAATGGGAGCCGCAATAAGGCATCGCGGTCCGGACGCCGGTGGTATCTATCACGATGAAGGCGTGGGTTTATGTCACCGTCGGTTAAGCATTATTGACTTGTCGGACGCCGGTGCGCAGCCGATGACCTCTGTTTCTGGTCGCTATATCACTGTTTACAACGGCGAGATCTATAACTTCCAGGCGCTGCGTCAGACACTTGAGGCTGACGGTGTGTCTTTTCGTGGTACCTCTGACACCGAGGTGCTACTGGCGCTGTTTGAAAAGCACGGCATTGAATGCCTGTCGATGCTGAACGGCATGTTTGCCATTGCGATCTGGGATACGCGCGATAAGACCCTGTATCTCGCCCGTGACCGACTTGGCAAAAAACCGCTGTACTACTACCGCAAAGGTGATCAGCTATATTTCGCGTCAGAGATCAAAGCCATTCTCTGTGCACCCGAGGTCGATCGTTCTATCCGTAACGACGCTGTGCAGGATTACTTCTTCTACCAGTACGTGCCAGATCCAAAAACAGTTTTTAATAATATTCACAAGCTGGCACCTGGTCACTGGATGAAAATTGACCGGAGTGGAATTACGCAACATCAGTACTGGGATGTCTCATTTGCACAACAGCACAGTGGCTCGCGCGAACAGGTGGAAGGCGAACTGGTAGAACTGCTCGACGACAGTGTGCGTATGCGGATGATCAGTGATGTACCGCTGGGTGCGTTTTTGAGCGGAGGTGTTGACTCCAGCGCGGTAGTTGGGCTGATGGCAGGTAACAGCTCCACACCGGTGACTACCTGTGCTATCGGCTTTAACGATAAAGAATACGACGAAGTGAAATTTGCCGCCAATGTCGCGGAACAGTTTGGAACCGATCATCACGAACTGACCGTGCAGGAAAGTGTTGAGGCGAACCTGGTCGATATTGCACGGTACTTCGATGAACCCTTTGCGGACCCTTCGTTTGTCCCGACTTACTACGTATCAAAGCTGGCGCGCTCGATGGTTACTGTTGCGCTGGCTGGTGATGGTGGCGATGAGAACTTCGCCGGGTACAGCAAGTACCTCAGTGATCAGCGCGAGAATCGGCTCAGGCGTATGGTACCCGGCAGCCTGCCAAAAGCAATGCTGGGTGGTGTTTCAAGGCAGCTTGCCAATGCGCCGGTTGCACAATTACGGCGCGGCAGTTCGCTGCTGCAAAGCCTGTCGAGTGATCCTTCCAAAGGATTTTTTCTTTCCAATTCGTTTTTTCGCGAGCACCTGTGGGAACGGATTGTAACGGATGCGTTCGCAGGCCAGCTAAACGGTTACGACTCCTCACAGATCACCCGTGATTACTATGCCGCTGCTGATACCGACGATCATCTGTCAAGACTGCTATACACTGATATAAAAAGCTACCTGCCCGGTGACATACTGGTAAAAGTTGATCGCATGAGTATGGCCAACTCGCTGGAGACTCGTGCACCGTTACTCGACTACCGAGTGGTCGATTTTGCGGCAACTGTGCCGTCGCGGATGAAAATACAAAACGGTCAGGGAAAAAGCGTACTCAAGAGTGCATTCGAAGGCATGCTGACGCATGACACCCTGTACCGCAAAAAGATGGGCTTCTCTGTGCCACTGGCTTCGTGGCTGAGGCGAGAGATTGCGCCGGTGGCAGAGAAGTACCTGTGTGCGGAACGTAGTGGCTTGTCTAACTTCTTTGACGTGCCGGCTATCCGTAGCCTTTGGCTATCACATCGCAATGGCTCTCGCGACTATTCGCAGGAGCTCTGGAGCCTGCTTGTTTTCGAGATCTGGTGGCAGGAATATATGGTCTAGCGTCGGTGCCGGCGTTAGTTAATTTAGCTGTTTGCTGACAAACGAGTTTAAATCATAGTTGTCGGCTGCCAGCGTTTGCAGCATTTTGGTCACCATGATCGGCGTGTGCGGGTTATCGTCGTGCATCAGAATTACATCTCTATGCGAAACACTGTGCACCAGTTCATCTGCCTGTGAGCGTGCGCTGTCGTCGTCTCTGAGGCGCCAGTCATTGGTATCGAACGACCACTTGTAGATTTGCAGGTTTAGCGCTCTCGCAGTGGTTATTGTCGCCAGGTTTACTGCGCCGAGGGGAGGGCGGTACAGGGTCGGCATAAAGCCACATGCATCGAATATGCGCTGCTGGCAAAGTTCGATATCGGTTTGATATTCCCGCCGTGACGAAGGCGGGCTGCCCAGCCAGTGGCTGTAGGAGTGGTTGCCAATAAGGTGGCCACGGTCCAGCACTTCGCGCAGCATGTGCTCCGCTTTTTGTATGCGTCCGCCAACCACAAAAAATACCGCTTTGGCGTTCACTTCGTCCAGCGCGTCGAGCACTCTGGCCGTGCCGCTGGGATGAGGGCCATCATCAAAGGTAAACAGAACCTCCCGGTCCGATGTCGACCGGAGTCGGGTTTTGATACCCAGTGTTTTTTGAAGCGCAGTAAGCATAGAGAGAATCCGTGAAGAGCAGGGCTGCACCCGGACAAAGGTAAAACTCCATCATTGGTATCGGACGCCGATAACCCGGACTTGACCAAAGATTTTATCGCAGTAGTCTGCCTGGCAGGGTTCTGCGTTCTTAACGTCGGCGTGAATACACGCTGAGCAGAGAGAAGATATGTCGCACAAATACCGCGTTCTGCATTTAACACACGATATGGGTATCGGTGGAACCGAGCAGGTAATTTGTCAACTGATTCGCAATCTCGATACCTCGAAGTACCAGTGCGATATCGCGTGTATCGATGGCGAGGTTGGTCCGCTCGGGCAACAGATCAAAGCGCACGGTGTGAATTTCAGCGTGTTTCATCGACAGCCCGGCTTTGACATGGCGCTGATTCGCAATATACGCAGGCTCCTGCGCAGTGAGCGGTACGATATTGTGCACTGCCACCAGTACACACCTTATGTGTATGGCATGTGTGCGGCTCTTTTTACCGGCGCCAAGGTTGTGTTTACCGAACACGGGCGCTTTCATCCGGATTCCTATTCGTGGAAGCGCAGACTGGTCAATCCACTGCTGGGCTTTTGCACGCACTCAATCGTCGCTATTTCTGCTGCGACTGCTCGCGCACTTGAGCACTATGAATGGTTTTCTGCCAGAGCCATCGACGTAATCTATAACGGCATCGATCCCGCACTCAGTCAGCCGGCTGCAGACAGTGCCTGTGCAAGGTCAGACTCCGGTGTGCCACAACACCACCTGGTGTTTGGAACTATTGCTCGCTTTGATACGATCAAGAACATTCCGATGATGATCGAATCGTTTGCGCAGGTGCACAGGGAATTGCCTGAAACCACACTGCTATTGGTGGGGGATGGCGCTGAGCGGCAGAAGCTTGAGCAGTTGGTGGCGGAGCGAGGGTTGACTGATGCCGTGGTATTTACCGGCTATCAGGAAGATACGGCAACGTTTATGTCGATGATCGATGTCTATCTGCTGACATCTTTTAGCGAGGGTACATCAATGGTGTTGCTCGAAGCTATGTCCACTGGTACCGCGAGTATTGTTACCAGCGTTGGTGGTAACGTTGAGATTATCGAGCACGAGCATAACGGCCTGGTGGTCGAGTCTGACGACATTGCCGGTTGCACTCAGAGCATGATGCGACTGGCATCTGACAGTGATCTGCGTAAGGCGCTCGGTGCTGCCGCGCTGACCGTGTTTAATCAGCGCTTTTCAGTCAGCACAATGTCTAGCCGATACTCCGAGACCTACGAGCGAGTGCTCGGCCTCCAGTAGGCTCAGGCTCATTGTCTTCAGGCTCTTCCGGGCTCTCGTCGTTTTTACGCTGGTTATCCTGTCCATAGCGATAAATTGAGTCGACCAGGCCACGCTGTTTGGGGGCTGTGGTGCGGTCAAGTGTGTACTTGACAAAGCCGAGCATGATCAGAAAGTACAGCATTTCATAGATCATCAGATCGAGAAATATCGCCACCATAAAAAAGCCCAGATACAGCGCATTGATCAGATCGTCGAGGTAGTCACGGGAAAACCCGCGCGGAAAATCATCTCTGCCATGTATCTTTGCCGACCCCCGAAGAGTCGGCAGTCGTATCACAAAGAACCACAAATAGATAAGGCCCGCCAACACCCCGCAATTCGCCGAAAACTGAAAGAATGTGTTGTGTGCTACGTGTGGCTGAGTGTTGCTGAATTCCGGGAAAGCGTTAAAGAAGTTACCCACGCCAACGCCGAACATCGGGTATTTCTGCATAATTTGAAGCGCAACACCCCACGATATCAGGCGAGGATCGAGCTTCTCCTCGGTGTCCAGCTGCTCCAGTTGCTCCTGTGCGTCCATGGTGGCGTCAAAGCGGGTGAGCAGGTGCCCACTCTGGAAAATTACCGCCAGCACCAGACCTGCGATCATGGCAATCGAGGCAATCTTGCTGAAGCTTCTGAAGAACAGATAAACGCACACCACCGCAAGCGACAGCAAGCCGCCGCGAGAGCCGGTTAGAAACAGGGCGTGCCAGGTGAGTGGAATCGTAAACCAGATACCGTAGCGCAGAAAAAAGTTCTTCTGCGAAACACCAATGTAATACAGCACCGGCGTCGCAAGGACGAATAGCATCGCCAGATAGTTTTCATCGATATAGACACTGCCCAGTGGACCACCGAGGCGACCGTTGTCACCAAAGCGCCAGAATTCACCGGTCAGATAGACTTTATTGGCCCAGGCGGAATAGAACAACACGATAAACGCCAGCAGATAAATACACCCCTCAAGTTTGCGGCGGGTATTGATCAGCACGCAGGCAATGAAAAAGAAGAAGATGATCTTGTTAAACGTCTCAAGAATTTCGTTACGTGAGATGACGTTGATTTCATCCGTAGTGTCTGGATCGATGAAGGTCACAAACGACGAAAATTCGGTCGACAAGTTCACCCACACGACGAGCAGGATCATCATGAACGAATAGGGGGTGAGCAACACCCGCCAGTCGACCAGCTTAAGCGCAGAGGCACCGGCCAGGCCGATCATCGTGGCGCCGGTTATTATCAGTGATACGCGACCCTCGCCAAACTCAAGTGGCCAGAGGTACTGCATTTGCATCACCGCGAAAAGGTAATAGGCCATAACCCCGGCCCACGGCAGCACAATGGCCAGCAGGGCGGCGACGATGGTAAAAGCGACTGCAAAGATCGACATTTAGTAATAATTCCGGTGGTTGCCTATAACCATCTGAGCAAGTGTGGATCTTTCCATCTTCGGTGGGTTGAGTTCACGGACAGACAAGGTTGCAAGGTCCGTGCGCAGGGTTCATGGCAGATCTGTGGCGCTCACCAGTGGACGAGTCAGGATTCCGCTCTTTTGCGTCAAAATTTCAATATCGCCAGCCAGCGGCCGACATTAGAACAGATCGGCGCGGCGTGCGTCGGCACCCGGCGCCATGGCCAGCATTATCATTGGTGCACTCGATGGCTGATGTATAGATTCGGGCGGGGTGCCGGCTGGCTGCAGACTTCCAAAGAGTGTTAGCACATTGACTCAGCGACAATCCGTCTCCATTCCATTGCAGCCTGAATGCACCGGTGCTGAGTTTTTCGCACAGCCGGTCTCTGCAGCGGTGCCCTTTGAGAAAGGCGCACTGGCCAGTGTCGATGAACTGTCGTTATTCAGCGGCGAACGCAGCGTAACAAGCACGACGCAGGTAACCGCACGCTGGCCCGACGAGTCAATTAAATGGTGTGTTGTTAAGTGGGTTGCCGAGCCTGACCAGTCCGGTCGGGTGCCGGGCTACACGCTGCAGTCTGCATCGGAATTGTCTGCTAACTGCGCAGCTTTCGACAGCACAAGCATTGAAGAAACACAAAGCGCACTGTACGTGAACTGTGGTGAGATGGCCTATCGTTTCCACCGTGACGGTCAGTCGATTTTCCCTGATGTGTATCGATGTGATGAGTCACTTGTGTGCGGCACAGACTGCGCCGTTGAGTTTGAAGCGGGTGTCGAGCACTCTGTGCAAGTCCTGTCGGCAGATGTGGTATCACACGGACCGGCTACGGCTCTGGTGCACGTCTGTGCAGAAGTGACTGTTGGGGCAGAGCAGCACCTGAAGCTCACCTTTAAGTATGAGATCAGCGGAAGCTGGCTGCGAACGGTCGTGCAGGTACATAACCCGCACCGCGCGCATCATGCGGAGGCCGTATGGGATCTGGGTGATCCGGGGTCCATCGTATTTTCGCACTTTGCACTGCGCCTGCCAGGTCGGCAACAATCACTGCAATGGCAACTTGAGGCGGGACAGGCGGTCGAGCCGGTGGCAGACCCGGTTACATTGTTACAGGCATCGAGTGGTGGTGAACACTGGGACAGCCCGACACATGTCGATGCTCAAAGTACAGTGCCTAACCGATTCAAAGGCTATCGTGCCGAGTTTGCCGCAGGCACAACCGTCAGTGGTGATCGGGCCAGCCCGGTGATACTGGTGGGTGACCAGTTTGGATTTATTTGTCGTCAGTTCTGGCAGAACTTTCCGAAGTGTCTTGATATTCCCGACGACAGTATTGTTATCGGCCTGTTTCCAAAACAGCACGGCAGCAACTACGAGCTGCAGGGTGGTGAGCGCAAACAGCACGAGATTGTGTTTGGTTTCAGCGGTAAGCAGGCACCTGAGTCTCTGCGTTGGGTTGATGAACCTACCGTGTTCACGGTACCCGTTGATTACCTGACCGCCACCGGTGTGTTGCGCTACGGAGCCGCTGCAAGTAATGAAAATCCGTATCAGCAGGTTCTCGCTACCGGTCATGATTCGGCGCAGGGCTTTCTGGCCAAGCGCGAGCAGATAGACGAGTATGGATGGCGCAATTTTGGTGACGTGTTTGCTGATCATGAGACCCTGTATCACGACACCGATGATATTTTCGTCTCGCACTACAACAATCAGTACGACGCTATATATGGCTTTGCGCGACAGTACTTGTTGTCCGGTGATGCGCGCTGGGGGCGTTTGTTAACAGACTTGTTTCGCCATGTAGTGGACATTGATATTTACCACACCGATGAAGACCGGGCAGAGTACAACCACGGTCTGTTCTGGCACACCGATCATTACAAGAAAGCTTATACCTGCAGCCACCGAACCTATTCACGTAGTCATTACCCGGAGGAATGGAATGGTGATCAGGGCGGCGGTCCAGGTTCTGAGCATTGTTATACCAGTGGACTGTTGCTGTACTACCAGATGACCGGAGATGCCGATGCACGTGACGCAGTTCTCGGACTGACATCATGGATTCGATATTACTACGAAGGCACCGGTACCATTCTGGAAGCCGGTAAGCGACTCGCAACTGATGAACGTCGCAATGCAGTCGCCATTTGTCGCGGACATCAGGTGTTTCGGTACGCATACGGCTTTGACCGAGGTGTTGGCAACTATATCAGGGCCCTGCTCGATGGCTACGAGATCACTCATGATCGCAGCTATCTGACGCAGGCTGAAAAGGTGATCAGTGGCACCTTCGGCTGTAACGACGATATTCCTGCACGCCAGCTTGAGGATATCGAGGGCACCTGGTACTACACCGTGTTCCTGCAGGAGGTCATTCGCTACCTAGATCTGAAGCGCAGTTGGAACGAATTTGATAACGCTTTCACCTATGCACGGGACGCGCTGTTGCACTACGCACACTGGATGTCGATAAACGAAGAGCCCTACCTTGAACAGCCGGAGCGCCTCGAGTATCCGAACGACACATGGATAGCGCAGGACATTCGCAAAGCCAATGTGCTGTACGCGGCTTATCGATACGCGACAAAGGATCGTGAAGCACTGCTGGCTAAGGCGAAGTTCTTCCGAGACTATGTGGTTGAAAACCTGTCAGTGTCACCGACGCGTCACTTTGCCCGTATACAAATCATTCTGCTACAGAACCACGGGCCCTCTGACCTGATAGATCAGGAAGCCGAACCCTACGCAGGGGTGGAGGCACTAAGTGCCAGTGCGTCGCCGGGCAAAGACTGTTTTCTCACGCCGACGGTTTTGGTTGGCAATGTGCTGGGCACCATGGGCCGGGCGGTAGTTAACTTTAATCCGAAAAATGAAATCAGGTGGGTGAGGGCGCGTCTTGGATAAGCCGTCAGTCAGTTTTGTCATACCGCACCACGGTCGCGACGCGATGTTGATCGAGACGGTTCGATCAATCGCATTGCAGGAGCGAATACTGGCCGATGAGCCGGTTGCTGTGGAAGTGATTGTCGTAACCCCCGATATGAACTTCAACAAGCAGCGACTGGTTGATGCCATTGGCAGTACCGGTGTCGAAGTACCGGTGCATGTGGCGAAAATTCCGCCGGAACGGACAATTTCACACTCCCGCAATCTGGGGGCATCAATGGCGGCAGGCGACTACCTTGCGTTTATCGATTCAGATATTCGGTTGTCACCAGACTGGATTGATCGAATGCTGCAACTGATAGCGCAACCGGATGTGGTTTTGACCGGTGCGGTGCAGATTCCGGATCACCAGCGCCGTATGAACGATGTCATCCGCAGCGCCATGAGTGCTGCAAATGTGGGCGACAGTGTTGAGGCATTGCCTGGTGCTAATCTGTTTTTACGTCGCGATGTTTTTGAAAGCTCGGACAAGTTTCCCGAGGAGTTACAAACCTGCGAAGACTCTGTGTTTACGCAGGCTCTGAGGCAAAAGGGTAAGCTGCTGTTGACCGACGCAACCGGGTTTGTCCATCTCGGAGAAGACCTTACGCTTGGCAGTCTGTTCAAAAAGGAAATCTGGCGTGGTAAATCAAACCTTGATCTGCTGCGCGACAACAGTGTCTCACTGTCTGAACTACCGAGTTGCATCGTGCCGGTGTTGATGCCAGTGCTACTGCTGGTTGCGCTGGTTGCGCTGTTGATGGGGTCGTTACTTTACATGGCTTACTTCCTGTCGCTGGCGCTGCTCCCAGCGGTGCTTTATGCGCAGCGATTAAAGCTGAGGTCGGGGGTTAAACTCGGCTTCCACAAATTAATTACGTTTTACACGATTTACTTTCTCGCGCGCGGTATCGGCATGCTGCAACGTGTATTCGAGCGCAAGGGGTACCTGCAAGTAGGAGTGCGCACCCGATGAACGCCCGACCTCGCGTCTTACACTTTATTTGTTCTACCGGATTTTACGGTGCCGAAAAATGGATACTGGCACTGGCCAATAACATTGATCGCAGCGCGGTTGATTCAGAACTGGTTGTGACCCTTGAAGCGGAAAACCAGGATCTTGAGCTGACACGTGCCTTTCGCGCACTTGACTTGCCGGCACACGAACTGCCGATGCGCAGCCGCTTCGATCTGCGTGTTGTACAGGCGCTGGTAAAACTTATACGTGAAAGAGAGATCGATATTATTCACTCGCACGGATATAAGTCTGACATCATCGGAATTCTGGCGGCAAAGCTCGCCGGCATTAAAAGTCTGTCGACACCGCACGGCTTTGAAGCCACCGATGACTGGAAGCTCAATCAGTTTATTCGGGTGGGCTGCTGGACCATGAAATACTTCGACCTGGTGGCGCCACTGTCTGTGGAGCTGTGTAACGATGTAAAAGCGTTTCGTGTTCCGGACGAGAAAATTGTGTATGTCAGAAACGGCGTCGACCTGACACCGATCAACTTTCGCAAGCCTACCGAAGCCCGAGCCGGAAATAGCGGTGATAAACGCACTATCGGTTTTATCGGTCAGTTAATCGGACGCAAGAACGTATCTGATCTGCTAGAGGTGTTTGGCAACGTGGCAGCTGATTACCCGAATATCGAGCTGGTGTTACTCGGCGACGGTGACATGCGAGCACAATGTGAGCAGCAGGCAGCGGCAATGGCCAGCGCCGACCGCATTCACTTTAAAGGGTTCCTGAATAACCCGCTCGAGCATCTCGCCACTTTCGATCTGTTTGTTATGACGTCTACCCTTGAAGGTATTCCACGTTGCCTGATGGAATCAATGGCGATGGGAGTACCAGTGGCGGCCTATGATATCCCCGGAGTCGATCAGTTAATTGATCACAATCAGACCGGTTTGCTGGCGCCGCTCGGCAATAAGAACGCGCTGGAGAAATGCTGGCGTGACCTGCTGTGGAATGACGAGCTGGCAGATACCATTGCCACTCGTGCTGCTGACCATATCAACGAGAAGTTTTCGGCGCGTCGCATGGCACGTGAATACACGGACCTCTATCGGCAGCTGGTGGCAGGGCGAACCGATTTTGCGCTGCAGGTAGATTGACCAGAGCGGCCTTTATCTTCCGGCTACGGCAGATTACGAGCCAGTGGCGGTCCAATCAGGGTCGTCACAAACACGGGTAACCGCTGCCACACTGCTATTGCCAGTTTAAACTTTGGATTATCCGGGTTTAACTCCGGCAGCGCGTCACCACCCTGCGTCCAGTAGTGCCAGTGCAGTTGATGCTCCTCAGCACCCCACTGTTTTTTGAACCGATGCGTCGACGCGTCTCGTGTCGAACGCCCGAAGTCAAAGAACTGGTATCCGCGGTTGATGGCCTCGCGCAGTATGCCCCGATACATAAACATATTCGCACCCAGATGATTTTGCCGTCTGACTGATGAGGCCCAGGGTATTTCCAGTTTGTCGCGATAGCCCAGCAGAAAGCCTGCGGCCAGTGGCTTACCGTGCCGCTTAACCACGGCGATAAACGCTTCGTTGGGGAACTCGGTCAGAATGTCGTCAAACAACTGTTTGCTGTATACCGGCGTGCCAAGGTCACGCATGTTACCGCTAAAAACACGGTAAAAATCCGCTAGCAGGTCGTGATGGCCAAACGTTATTGTCAGGTCGTTGGAGGCTGCTTTGTTTACCTGCGCCCGGAGCTTTGAACCCAGTTGCTTGTCGAGTTCTGTGTCGCTGGCAGGCAGGGGCAGGATCATGCTGACCTTGCGTTCCGTGGATTGCCAGTCTTTGCGCGGGTTAGTTTCCCTGACTTCCATGTGTTCGCAGTTTATTTGTTCGGATAGCTGTGCGGCGTGTTGCAGCAGTGCTTCCTCAACCGCTCCGCAGGTCGACAGTGGCCCGCCATAGTTAACGTAAGGCATGGATACCGAGAATGAACCAAAGATGCGACTATTTACGTGCACCAGTGGCAACACGCCAACCAGTTGTCCCTGCGCATCGCGACAACTTACAAGGTAATAGTTCTGCTTAAAATAGTTGGCAATGATCGATTGCCACTGTGGCTCATGGTAGATTGTTGCGCGCTCACAGCCTGCTACGAATTCTCGCCATTCGTCGGTGCTCACGGTTTCATGGCTGACCACAAGGTCTGCAGTGTTGAAGTGCGGTGCCGGTAGCGGCTGCAGGTGCTGCGGTGTGGTTTGGCCGTCCGTTGCAACACTATCTGATTGTTCTGCAGATTGTGCTGCAATGGCCTTCAGGCCGTTGTCAATTTGCTGTTTGATTAGATCAATTTCAGCGCTCAGGCGCGATACTTCCTCGATCAGCGGGGCACTGTCTTCGCCGGCTTTTTTCGCCGCGCCGATTTTTCGCGACAGACGCTGGCGCTGCTCGGTCTTTTCACGCTCCTGTGTCAGTGCTTCGGTGATAGTTTGTAGCTGCGCTGTGGCCGCTGCCTGCAGGTCAGGCGAATGCAGCTTACCCACCAGCGCATCTATCGCGGCTTGCGGGTCTTTCCGCAGTTGTTTTCTGATCGATGAACTCATTGCATGATAGCGCCGGTTGGCACGAATATTTCCAACAAAAGAATGGTTGCGGACTGCCGTTTAAACGGTGGAATGAACGTAATTGAAACGCAGTTATCCGGCCAGATTATGCAGCAGCCTGCGCCTGGCCTGACAGTTGGCCCCATGTGTGCTGATATCAGTGGTTCGAGGCTGGCCCACCGGGGTCAATTCAGTTACAGCCTCTGCCGGTATCGGCCAATTTGTCTTCCCATTGAAAACCCTCGGATTCTTCGTCAGTGAGCAAACCGCCAGCAAATATTGTCGTACTGAGCCACCGTTTGCCGTACCCGCCGAATAAGGGCGAGAAGATTCGTACGTTTAATCAGCTCGAGCAATTTCGCCGACTTGACTGCACTGTCACCGTGTATTGCCCGGTTGAATCAGACGATGAAGTGGCACTGGCACAGGAGTATGCCTCGGTCAGTGGTTTCGATGTTGTTCCAGTGATGGCGCGGTTTAGAAAATTATCAATGCTGTCAGGTTTGATAAAACGCCGAGCGCTGAGTGTGTCCAATTTCTACAGTGGTCAGTTGCAGAGTCTGCTGAATCAGCATTTGTCAGAAAAGCCTGTGGACGCGGTGTACTGTACCAGTTCGGCAATGGCGGAATATCTCTTCAACGCAAATACCGCGAAGTCAGCACCGCAACTGGAACTGATGGACTTTATGGATCTCGATTCTGATAAGTGGCGCCAGTACCGTGAGATCAGCCAGTTCCCAATGTCGCTGATCTATCGTTACGAAGAGGCGGCATTGTCGCAATACGAAGCGCGTATCCAGAATCGATTCGATGCATGCATCTTTATATCTGCCAACGAAGTCGCTTTGTTTCGCGAAAAGTTATCACAGCCGGCTGATAACCTGCACGTCGTTGGCAATGGTGTCGACCTCGATGCTTTTCGTCCCTCTGCGAGTTTTTTCAATGCGTCAAACAACGCCGATGTGGCTCCGCTGAAGCTGTTGTTTTCCGGCGTTATGGATTACCTGCCCAATGAAAATGCGATGCTCTGGTTTGTTGAAAACGTCTGGTCCTCGCTGAAGTCAGCGCGCCCCGATGCCGAACTCATCATTGCGGGTATGAATCCGAGCGCACGAATTCAGGAACTGGCGAAGCACGATGGCATTACCGTGACGGGTTTTGTTGATGACATGCTTGCCTGCTACCACAGTGCGACGATCTTTGTCGCTCCTTTTCAGATTGCTCGTGGCGTGCAAAATAAAGTGCTGCAGTCATTTGCCTGTGGACTACCGGTAGTCACAACAGCAGTGGGAGCGGAGGGTATCGACTGCGAAGCCGGCGTGCACTATGCCCTGGCCGAGACTCCGGATGAGTTTGTTCAGCAGATCGTCAGGCTGGCTGATGATCATACCTGGTACCGACGCATGGCTGAGAGCGGTGTGGAGTTGGTAAACACGAAATACACCTGGGACGCCATGAACAACGAGTTGATGCGCCTGTTTAACGGGTCCAGGGCCGCGTGATGCCGCTATTGGCCGTACGCATGGCTTCCGCTTGCCAGCGCCTTCGGGGTGTGGCTGTTGTGTACCGCAGGCCGGGTAATCTTTCGTGAGACAACTGGCAAAAAATGCATTCACTGCGCTGTGTACTTTGGCCATTATGCCATTGTATTTGAGCTATCTCGTGTTCGGGCTGGTGGCAGGGCGCGACGACCTGTTCCCCGGTTATTCGCAGCTGATCAGTTTGATCCCGGGTAAAACCGGCAGTTACCTTCGAAACAGCTTTTATCGTCTGACCATGAACCAGTGTGACGATGGTGTGGTGTTTTCATTTGGCACCATATTCTCGCAACGCAACACCGATATAGGTCACGGTACCTATATTGGGCCGCAATGTAACATGGGCAGTTGCACGGTTGGTCGCGATTGCCTGATCGGCAGTGGTGTGCACATTCTGAGCGGCAAGCAACAGCATGCGATAGACGATCTCGATACACCGATTCGAGAGCAGGGTGGCAAGCTGACAAAAATCAATATTGGCAATGACTGCTGGATTGGCAATGGTGCCATCGTTATGGCCGATGTCGGTGATCAATGCGTTATTGCAGCCGGCGCGGTTGTAGTGAGCGCGGTGAAAGCACGAACGATCGTTGGTGGTAACCCCGCGACCGTTATAAAGGAGCGCTAGCTCGGCAACGCAACCTGCAACTTTATCCCCGAATAAACAGGCTCTCAGCGGCGCAAAAGCAAACCCTACAAGAGGCTTACGATGACAACGACTTCCATCGTTATCGACTACCCAAAGGAAGCTGGTGGATTGATACACCGGTTAATAAATCGATGCAGGCGGACCTGCGTTGCGCTTACGCTGGCAACTGTCGGTATCGCGAGTGGCTGCGCCATGTCGCCAACCGGAGGCGTCGATCCCGCAACGCTGCCCTCGCGGCTTGTAAGTATTAGTGACTTCTATTACGCCGGCGCATTTGCGTTGCCTGCGGAAACATTTGGTGCCTCAAGCGCGAACTGGGCGGAGGGTGTTATCGAGGTCGATGGCAATTCATTGTTTTTCGTGGGCCACGATCATGATGATGCTATAGCCGAGTTCAAGATACCGCCATTGGTCAACAGTCGCTCGATAGCTGATCTGCGTACCGCCGGCGCACCAGCGCAGTCATTTACGAAAGTCATAGATCGCGTTAGTGGCGGCAACCGGGAGGCGCTCGACCAGATTGTTGGCCTTGAGATGGTGAATGGCCGTCTGGTGGGCAACGCTATCGAATACTACGACGCACCGGCAAACAATCAGACCACCACTTTTGTGGTGCAGAACGCCGCGTCGATCGGCAACTCACCAGTGGCGGGCTTTTACGCTCTGAAGGGCAAAGCTCGTGCGGCGGGCTGGCTTAGCAGTGTACCGGCCGAGTGGCAGCAGGCGCTGGGCTGTACTCACGTTAGTGGCCATTCCAGTGGCGGCCCGATCATCTCCCGGCACAGTGTCGGCCCATCAGCTTTCTGTGTAAATCTTGAGCCGGTGGCGCAGGGCGTGTCGAAAAGAAAGGTCAGTTCGGTTGAAATGCTTGGCTTCAGTTTGGACCGGCCGTTGGAACGCGATCTCTTTAATAAAGTTGGCGACAACGAACTGTGGACTCACATGAGTCAGGCGCGTTTTGGTTTTATTATACCGGGAACCTCTACTTACGCGACCTTCGGATCCTCTGGCGGGCATCGCTCCGGCGTTGGTTATAAACTGTCACGTGGTGGCGAGGAATGTCCAGGCTATTGCCCCAATGACCCGTCCGACCATTTCAACTACTACTGGCTGTGGGATATGCGCGACCTTCTCCGCGCCAGGAGCGGTCGTTACCCGTCCAGTGCCATATTGCCGTATGAATCCGGTGAGTTTAATGTGCCGTTTCAAACCGGGGGTGAGCTAAAGAACATTGGCGGCGCCTCTTACGACGCGCAAAGAGGGCTGCTATACCTCAGTATTTTACGCGCAAACAATACGCTGGGTCCGTATTCGAACCCGCCGATAATTGTTGCCTATCAGGTTCGTTAGCAGTTAATCGCCAGGCGCGTACCGGAACCACTGTAGATTGGGCTGTTAGTAATAGTAATCAATCCATTGCCGGCGACGGTGGCGGTGCCGTTGGTGGTCTGGCCATTGTCGATACGGGTTGCGCTCCAGCTGCATTGTTGTCCGGCGGACGGGTTGAATGATTGCGTGCGGCGCGGGGTGATATCCGCGGTTTGATCGGCCTCGGTTGAACGCAGGGTAATGGTCCACTGGCTTGCTGTATCGACGATGCTATCGCCAAACGCATGTGCAGGGGTTGCCCATTCTATTGTGGTGTTATAGCTGTCATCACCGGTTGGCCCTGGGCTAACTGACGATGAACCACTGGCGTTGTGTATGGCCGGGTAGCTCAGTGACAGGGGGTACCGCCAGGGTGCAAGGGTATCGAAACCAAGTCCGAACATGGGCTTCACCACTGCACCAAACGCAAGCCAGATATGCGCCGCGTCACCAAATGCATTGGCAGAGAAGCCCGCCTTTGCATTGGTCAGTGTGCTGACCAGCGGTTGCCCCTGAGTCTGCCAGTCAATGGTTTCGTCGAGCTTGCCATGATCGATCATCAGATAGGCGAAGTCGTCGCTGCTGCGGCGTTCAATTTGCTGCAGGTGATTCATCCAGTCCCATACGCCGGTTTCATCGCCCTGGCCCTGACTGAAGCGGCTGATGGTGCCGGCATCTGCACCGGCATTAACGATGGGCAGATTGGACCCCTGCACACCCCAGATTTTCTCGAAGTTCTCCTGAAAAGTCGGGCTGCTTGCGTAGTTCATCATTGGTTGGCTTGCGTATACACCGGAGAAAACATTCGGGTATCGAAGTCCGAGTGACACTGCGCCTGATGCGCCCATTGAGTTGCCGACGATATGCGTCAGCTGATTGTTGGTGTTGAACTCTGAGCTGCTTTGTACAAAGCGCACAGCATCAAGCACACGCTGTTCGGTGAAGTTAGTAACCGTACCCTGCGATGGCGCCAGAGAGGTAGCTTCGAAATTGTGATCTGATGCGTAACCGTACCACCAGCTATGTACGGTACCCTCAACCGGACCCGGGTCATGGGGACGAAGCTGAATGATCTCCCAGTCAAACTCGCTCGACTCTAAGAAAGGGTAGGGCTCCTGAAACGCATGTAATACCAGTTGCAGCGGATACGACTGAGCGGGGTTATAGTTGAACGGCAAAGTGACAGCGAATTCATAGGCGTAGCCGTTGAGGGTCGGGTTCCAGTTGTCGTAGTCACGGTATTGCAGATAAATTCGGCCTTTGCCCGCGTTGATCGATTCGACCAGCACCGGTTGTGGTGTACCCTGGCTTTCATTTACTGCGCTGGTTGTACTGTCGCCAGGCTCTATGGTTTGCTCGTCACCATTAACGATGCGAGTCACTGCGTAGTAGTAACTTCCCTGGCCGCCCGCCGGTATCGTATAGACAAATAACCCAGTGTTTGACGATAGCGGCGTGCCAAGGTCCTGAATAACAAAGTTACCTGGTCCGTTATCACTGCCGTAACGATTGACTGATGTGTCTGTCCCGAGGCTGCCCCATTTGCCGGTAAGGCGCGTCGCATCCGGTAGGGTGTTATCGTTGATGGGAGCGGTGTGGCGATAAATATGATAACCACTCGCATCGGCGGATTCGGGCCATATTAAAAACGTTTGGCCGCTGCGGTGAGTTGCCGTGAGCGAAGTTGCGGTTACGCCGTTGTCCGGCACGGGTGTCTGTGCACCGCCGTCTGAACTGCCGGAGCAACCATACAAAAACAGTAACACTGTTGTCAGCAAAGCGGAGCGACCAACGGTACTGCGCGTCAGGAACGTTGAAAATCGAATGGACATGTGTACTTCGCTGGTTAAACAAACTGGCTGCGAACCATAGCACAAAAGGAAGGCGTTAAACTGTCGATCAGGTACTCTCGTACGCGGTGTGCCATTAGTGTTACATCAAGCTATCTTTTGCAACGGTAGCGCATGCTGCGAAGTACCATATTGGTAAGTAGCAATCGATCTGACCAGTGCGTCAATAACTCTGCGCTGATCATTCGCACTCATGGCCGGATACAGCGGCAGCGTGATCGTTCGTGTGTGGTAATCCTCGGCAACCGGAAAATCTCCGATGGAAAAACCCCGCTGCCGATAATAGGGTTGCAGGTGTACCGGCATGTAATGAATGTTAACGCCAATTCCCTGTTCGAGCATTGATTCGTAGATTTGAAGTCTTCCGCCGCGGACCGTGTCGTCGAGCAGGATTACATACAGGTGAAAACTGGAAAAGGTATCTGGCTGCCTGTTTGGGCATTGCACTGGCAGGTTGGCAAGTGCGCGATCATATCGATTTGCCAGTGCATGGCGGCGGCTGATTAGCGAGTCAATCCGCGACATCTGACTGCGACCCAGTGCTGCCTGAATATCAGTTAGCCGATAGTTATATCCCAGTTCCAGTTGTTGATAGTGGCAGAGCTCAGGTGCGTCGACGAATCGACTTTGATCCCGCGTGATGCCATGACCGCGAAACAGCG
Organism: uncultured Granulosicoccaceae bacterium; assembly: GCA_964389335.1. Taxonomy (GTDB): domain Bacteria; phylum Pseudomonadota; class Gammaproteobacteria; order Granulosicoccales; family Granulosicoccaceae. The sequence continues at coordinate 11,318 of CAYMFQ010000016.1, read as the reverse complement.
CCAGACGGTCGGCCAGGTTGCTGTTGTTGGTTGTCACCATGCCTCCTTCGGCACTGGTGACTATTTTAACCGGATGAAAACTGAACACCGTCATGTCTGAGTAGTGGCAGCTGCCAACTCTGGCGTTTTGATAACGCCCGCCAATAGCATGTGACGCGTCTTCTATAATGGCAAAGCCATAACGTTCCGACAGGGCTTTGATAGCCTGCATATCACACGACTGTCCGCACATGTGTACCGGTATCACCACCTTTGGCATGCGACCGCCACTGCGGCTGCGATGTTCCAGTTTCTCACGCAGGGCGTCCGGACACAGATTAAACGTACGGCAGTCAATATCGACAAAGTCGATGTCGGCGCCGCAGTAACGTGCACAGTTGGCTGACGCGACAAACGTAATGGCGGAAGTCCAGACTTCATCACCAGCGCCCACACCTAGTGCCAGACAGGCAATGTGCAGCGCAGAGGTTGCACTGTTGACGGCCAGCGCGTGGTTTACCTCGCAATAGTTTGCCACCACAGATTCAAATGCCGGTACCTGGGGCCCCTGGGTCAGGAAGTCCGATTGCAGTACCTCCAGTACCTGATCGATATCCTGTTGCAGGATCTCCTGCCGCGCATAAGGAATCATAAGACGGCGGCACACGCAGTCGAATAAAGGTGTTCGGTGGAGCGAACAGAACAGGCGGGTGCGCAGTGGGAATTTGTGGGCACTGAGTCAACATCCTTGTTGCAGATTATTATGTCCTCCGACACGGTGGTGTGTCAGAGTTGGGGTCCATGTCGGCGCGATTGTCCACTCGCACAGTCTTCCCTGATCGGTACCAATGCAATCATTGTGCATCTTTAACACCATACCATTGCATGCGGGAATAGGGCTGCTGCGCCAATTCGCCGACGCCGGGAGCAACGATGCAGCTGTTGCTCGCGGCAAACAGTGGTACATGAATTGCCCGAACGCTCGATATGGATGCCAATCAAGATTCAGGGACTGAAGCTAGGCGCATCGTCAGTGCGCGCTGGCCGGCGTTTGCGCAGGCACTGACCGAGCCCGACCAATACCCCTCAACAATGCCGCTGCTGGAACTCGATAGAAGCGGGCCGGTAACGACGTTATGTGCCAACGGTATTCGGCTTGCCAGCGCGTGGGCGCCGGATAAGGAAGCTGAGCTACAGATTGCCTCAGTGCCCGATACTGCGCGCGATGTAACTCTGTTCGGAGTCGGCATGGGTTACCTGCCACCGCTACTGCTTAGCAAACTACAGCAAGATGCTCTGTTCACCGTGGTGCCGTTAAACCTTGCGTTGTTTAACAGGCTGCTCAGCCTGGTTGACATGCATCACTGGCTTGATGATCCGCGTGTGCAACTGCGACTGGCCGATTCGTATGATCGTCTACCGGTCAACGCAGTTGTCACACCACCGGTATTGCAAATGGTCGATACATCAGCAGAGCGGGTGCGCGACTGGCTGCTGCAACATCTCAGTGAACAACATGTGCAGGGTTATCAACAGTCGAACGAAAGCGCCATCGAAACCAATATGGCGATGCACCTGCAGCACCACGCCGATGACCCTGATGTTGGTGTGTTGTTGAATTCACAGTCTGAAGCGATACAAGCCTCTCAGGCTATTTCCCGGAGCGCGGTAGTGATTGGCGCCGGGCCATCGCTTGAACTGTCTGCCCCGACAATACTCGAATTACAACAACAGGGTAGTGTGGTAATTGCAGTGGATGGAGCACTGGTCAGCCTGATGAATCGGGATATTATTCCTGACCTTGTGCTGTGTATTGATCCGCTCGACTATGTAAAGAAACTATTTGCTGTGGACTTTAAAAGGCTGTGCAACACGTCACTGGTCTATTTTCCAACCGCGCAGCACGAGGTGATATCGAACTGGCCCTGGCAGCGTTATTCAGCCATCGGCAGCCATAGTCGTTTTGAATCGTTTACCCGTCACAAGCCATCAACGGTGTTGTACTCGTCCGGCAGTGTTATCCATCCGGCGGTAGACCTGGCGGTGCGAATGGGGGCGACGCAGGTCTATCTTGCCGGTGCTGATTTTGGCTTTCCCGACCGTCTGACGCATGTGTCGGATTCTCCTTTTGCAGCAGATCGCGCCAGTATCTACGCTGACGGCCAGACCGTGCGTAATTATCGCGGTGAAGAAATGGCGAGTCAGATTAACTTTATCAGTTACTTCAGAGACCTCGAGCAATACATCGGTCAACAGGTAAAGCGCGGGGTTACCTTCCATAATCTGGGGGATCACAGTGCGATGATTCAGCAAGTCAACTGTGTGCCGCTGGCCGCATAAAAACGGAGAGCAAAATGCAATCGTCGCTTTGGGCAACTATCAGTTCCTGCTGTGATGCCTTCAGACTGGGTCGTGAAGCAGAGGCTTCTGCGCTGCTTGATCAGGTGCTTGGCGAGGTCTCCACTTTAATAGAAACTAATCCGGCGTTGATGACCGCGCGCCTGCAGCAAAGCCTTGCAGTTGCGCTTAATTGTCAGCAAAG
>CAYMFQ010000016.1:3721-8697 GCA_964389335.1 uncultured Granulosicoccaceae bacterium | reverse complement strand
TGTGATGATCGAGGTTAACAACGCACTCATCAGGGATGCCGAAAGCGTAGAGGCGGTTGCTCGGCAACTCTCCGGGTTGATTAATTTAGCACTTGAACAGGGGCCGCATTCGGCTGAAACAAGTCGATGAATCTGTGTGCTCACATCATTGTCGCGTTCGCGGCATAGTCAACAACAGGTTATATATGATCATCGTGGTACAGAGGAGGCGTGGTTGGTGTCATTTATAAGGGGTTATATCCGCATAGTCGATGCAATCAACTATCGATTGGGCCGCATCGTGATGTACGGTATATTTGTAATGATGGCGATTCTGCTCTGGTCATCGTTCTCCAAAACCTTTCTACTACCGTCGCTATGGACGCTTGAGATGGCACAGTTTGCCATGGTGGCGTACTTTATACTTGGCGGTCCATACTCACTGCAGATGGGTTCCAATGTACGAATGGATCTGTTCTATGGCGAGTGGTCCGATCGACGAAAAGCCTGGACCGATTGCTTCACCGTATTTTTCCTGCTGGTCTATCTGATTGTATTACTGTGGGGCGGAATCGACAGCACTCTGTATTCATTCAAGTATGGTGGTGAACGCAGTGCGACAGCGTGGAGGCCCTATTTATGGCCCATCAAGGTGGCTATGTGTATCGGTATTTTTCTGATGTTGCTGCAGGCGATCTCCGAGTTGTTTAAGGATATCCTGCGGTTGCGTGGAGAATAGTCACCGATGCTTGCCAATGTGCCTTACGAATTAATCGCCATTCTGATGTTTGCATCCATGATGCTAATGCTGATGACCGGACAGCGTGTGTTCGGAGCCATCGGATTTGTCGCGGTTGTCGCTGCGTTACTGCTGTGGGGTGACCGGGGTGGCTATGACCTCGGTTTTGCCGCGGCGATGAAGCTCATGAAGTGGTATCCGTTACTGACGCTGCCTATGTTCGTGTTTATGGGTTACGTATTGTCAGAGTCAAAAATTGCCGACGATCTCTACCGCATGTTTCATGTGTGGATGGGAGGTCTGCGTGGTGGCCTCGCCATCGGTACCATCGGACTCATGGTGCTGATATCGGCAATGAACGGATTGTCGGTGGCCGGTATGGCAATCGGCGCCACCATCGCATTGCCCGAGTTGCTCAAACGTGGCTACGACAAACGCATGGTAACCGGGGTTATTCAAGCCGGCAGTTCGCTGGGCATTCTGGTGCCTCCGTCCGTCGTGTTGGTTTTGTACGCCATGATTGCGCGTCAGCCCGTTGGTCAGTTGTGGCTGGCCGGAGTCATACCCGGGTTGATGATGGCTGCCATGTTTATTCTGTACATCGCCATTCGCTGTCGCATCAATCCTGTGCTGGGGCCGGCGCTCGATGCGCGTGACCGTGATTTACCGCTATCGGAAAAACTGCTGCTGTTGCGGGCAGGCCTGTTGCCACTGGCTATTTTTGCGGTGATGATGGTACCGTTTGTCAACGGCTACACGTCGCTGGTTGAAAGCTCGGCTATTGGTGCGCTGGCGGCGTTCTTTGCCGCAATTGTCAAAGGCCGAATGACCAAAGAAGTGTTCGAAAATTCGGTGCGTAAAACTCTCGGTGTGAGCTGCATGTTTATGTGGATTATACTGGCAGCTCTTGCGTTTGGTGCCGTGTTTGACGGGCTGGGGGCAGTTAAGGCGATCGAAAGTCTGTTTACCGAGCAGCTCGGCTGGTCGCCCTGGATGATACTCATTCTGATGCAGTTAAGTTTTATTGTAATGGGTACATTTCTCGACGATACCGCAATGCTGGTCATTGTGGCGCCGCTATATGTACCACTGGTTGGGGCAATGGGCTTTGATCTAATCTGGTATGGTGTGCTGTACACGATAACGACTCAAATCGCGTATATGACACCACCGTTTGGATACAACCTGTTTTTGATGCGGGCTATGGCGCCACCTGAAATCAGCCTGCGCGACATTTATGTATCGATTATACCGTTTGTACTGGTGATGACACTGGCCCTGGCGCTGGTAATGCTGTTTCCACAAATAGCAACGTGGCTGCCCGATACGGTTTACGGTTTGAATAAGTCCTAGGGCGGGCAGAAAAGAACAGGCCAAAACAGTGGAGTGATAACATTTTCTGCTTTGTGTTACTGCAGGATTCATGATTGCAGGTCACAAGGTTTTAACGCGGGTTGTACATGATCAAAAGGAGCACAGAATCTATGAATACACGACGAAAGTTTATCAAGGGGGCAGCAGCCATACCGGCGGCCGCAGCGGTTAGCGCACCGGCTATTGCACAGTCGAAGATCAAGTGGCGGATGCAAACCTACGCCGGTACGTCGCTGGCGGAACACGTAATCAAGCCAGCCATTGACAGCTTTAATAAAATTGCCGGCGACAGGATGGAAATCGAGCTGTTCTATGCTGATCAGCTGGTGCCCACCGGTGAGCTTTTCCAGGCCTTACAGCGCGGCACCATTGATGCCGTCCAGTCAGACGATGATTCCATGGCATCGCCAACTGAAGTCACTGTGTTTGGTGGCTACTTTCCGTTTGCGTCCCGCTACTCGCTCGATGTACCTGTCCTCTTTAACCAGTATGGGCTGAATGAAATCTGGGACGAGGAATACTCAAAAGTCGGTGTTAAACACATCAGTGCAGGCGCGTGGGATCCGTGTCACTTCGCAACCAAAGATCCGATCCGCAGTCTTGAAGATCTAAAGGGCAAGCGTGTATTTACATTCCCGACCGCAGGTCGTTTCCTGTCGCAGTTTGGCGTGGTGCCGGTCACACTGCCATGGGAAGACATAGAAGTGGCAGTGCAAACCGGTGAGCTCGATGGTATCGCCTGGTCCGGTATCACGGAAGATTACACGGTTGGCTGGGCTGACGTGACCAACTATTTCCTGACCAACAACATCTCCGGTGCCTGGGCGGGCTCTTTCTTCGCCAACATGGAGCGATATAACGAACTGCCTGAGGATCTGCAGGAACTGCTGCGGGTGTGCATGGATCAGTCACACTACTATCGCCAGTGGTGGTATTGGGGTGGTGAGGCGTCACTGCGCGTGAACGGAACCAAGATGGAACTCACATCTATCCCTGACGACGAGTGGGCCAAGGTTGAAGCGGCAGCACTCAAGTTCTGGGACGAGATTGCCAGTGAAAGCCCGACCAAAGCGAAGGTGGTTGATATTCTGAAGAAGTACAACGCCGATATGGTCAAAGCCGGCCGGCCCTATCGTTACGGTTAATTCCCGTGACTCTGTGTAAGCAATGCCGTGTGAGCGGTGTTGTGTAAACGGTGTATGCATCGGGGGCCAGTCCCCCGATGCCGCTTACCTCAATCCGCATGTAATCCAACCATTCAGACACACTGATAAATGAACGCAACCCGCTCTCTGACGTTTGAACAACTCAAGCGCGATGTCGCTGATCAATCCATTGATACCGTGCTTACCTGTATTGTCGATATGCAGGGCAGGTTGATGGGCAAGCGCTTTCACGCACAGGCGTTTATCGATAATGCGTGGCAGGAAACACACTGCTGTAATTACCTGCTGGCAACTGACCTTGAGATGGCGACACCGGATGGATATGCGTCGACCAGTTGGGAGTCAGGCTACGGTGACTACATTATGCAACCGGACCTGTCTACGCTGCGATATGTGCCATGGCTTGAAGGTACCGCCATGATACTGTGCGATATCATTGATCATCACACTCACAAACCCGTAGCGCATGCGCCACGGCAAATGCTCAAACACCAGATTGAGCGGCTGCAAGCGCTCGGTTTCAGTGCCAATATGGCCACCGAGCTTGAGTTTTTTCTGTTTCGCGAAAGTAACCAGGAACTTGTCGACAACGATTACCGCACCCTGACACCAATCAGTGCGTACAACGAGGACTACCACATACTACAAACCTCGCGTGAAGAGAGCATCATGCGGCCACTGCGCAACCATCTGTATGCGATGAATATTCCGGTAGAGGGAACGAAGGGCGAGGCCGAAGCGGGACAGGAGGAGCTCAACATTCGCTATGCCGATGCACTGGCTTGCGCTGATCACCATACGCTGGCTAAGCACGCGACCAAAGAGATAGCGTGGCAGCAGGGGCATTCGGCGTCCTTTCTGGCCAAATGGCACCATGACAGAGTGGGTAGTGCATCGCACATACACCAGTCACTCATGCTGGGTGATCAGCCCGCGTTTTATGACGAAAGCCGCCAGTACGCTAAAAGCGAAACGATGGACCACTATCTCGCTGGTCTGATTAAGTACGCGGCGGACTACACATGGTTTCTGGCACCCTACGTCAACAGCTACAAACGCTTTGCCAAAGGCACTTTCGCGCCAACAAAAACCGTCTGGTCGGTAGACAACAGAACAGCGGCATTTCGCTTGTGTGGCGATGGTACGCGCGGTGTGCGTGTTGAGTGTCGCATACCGGGGGCTGATGTTAATCCGTATCTCGCGTTGTCAGCGATGCTTGCAGCCGGCATTAAGGGTATTGAACAAAAACTACCGCTGGCACCTGAATTCAATGGGGACGTGTACGCTTCAACCGATACACCCGATATTCCACGTACACTCACAGCGGCGACTAGTGCGCTTCGTAACTCCGCAATGCTAAAAGAGGCGATGGGCGATGAAGTCGTGGCGCACTACACACGCTGCGCAGAATGGGAACTGGAAGCGTTTGAGCAGGTAGTGACCGACTGGGAAGTAAAGCGTGGTTTTGATCGCGCCTGATTGTTAATCTACAGAGTGCGTTGCATTAGTACTGAGTCGAGCCATCGGTCGAACTTGTAACCGATGTCTTTTAGTACGCCAACGTGTACAAACCCCATGCGTTCGTGCAGCGCGATAGACCCGGTGTTGGCACTATCACCAATGACCGCCACCATTTGTCGGTAGCCGCGCTCTGTGCAGTCTTTTATAAGTCGTGTCAGTAACTGGCTTGCAATGCCGTGGCGTCTGAAGTCCTCATG
>CAYMFQ010000016.1:0-3621 GCA_964389335.1 uncultured Granulosicoccaceae bacterium | reverse complement strand
GTCAGGAAGGGATAATTATCGGCGGTCAGCCTTTGAAACTTCTCCAGCATCTCGTCATGCGTTGGTGGTTCGTACGCCCATGATGCGGTTCCATGTCGCACCTCTGTGGCAAACATTGCCGTAATGGCAGGGATGTCTGCTGCAGTGGTATCAGTAATAACAATTGTCGAGGCCATAGTGAGGTCTGTCGATAGCAGCTCCGTTTCAGGATATTAACATGGCAAAAACACGAAGGTTCATTCAGTGCGATGTATTTTCCCCAGTACCGGCCAGGGGTAACGCACTGGCAGTTGTGATTGACGGCGAGGGTCTGTCAGATGCGGAAATGCAGGAATTCGCAGCCTGGACTAACCTGGCTGAGACAACCTTTCTACTGCCACCGGAAGACAGCAGCGCTGACTATAAGGTTAAGATATTCACCACTACTCGGGAAATGTTATTTGCCGGGCACCCAACGCTCGGTAGTTGCGCATCGTGGCTGCATTCCGGTGGTGTACCGAAGCAGCCTGGCCTGGTTCGGCAGGAGTGTGGTGTGGGTATTGTCGAAATTGATCTGCAGCGTACGGTGCCAGCGTTTGTCGCACCACCGACTGATATTCAACCACTCCCCAAAGACGCCGAGTCGGCCATTTGCACTGCGCTAAAAATTGACCCGCAATCGGTGGTTCGTTGTGCCCGACTCGACAACGGGCCGGTTTGGCAGGCATTCGTGTTAAACAGCGCAGAGGACGTTCTTGCGGTTGATTCATCAGCCGTGCGCTGGCCGCAGTATAAGGCTATCGGGTTAATCGGGCCGTGGCACGACGATCACGAGTGTGACTACGAGGTGCGTATGCTCGCACCATCAAGTGGCATGAGTGAAGATCCTATCACCGGTTCACTGAACTCTGCATTGTCGCACTGGCTACACAGCACGGGTGATTTGCAGCGTGACCTTGTTATTGCACAGGGTACATCAATCAATCGCCATGGGCGTGTATATGTGCAGCCAGACAGCGCTAGCCCGGGACGGGTTTATATTGGCGGGGAGACCAACATTCTGATTGAAGGGAAGGTGACTATTTAGATTGCCGGATGCCCTGCAAACGCAGGGCATCGGTTCGAGCCTGTAATGCAGTGCTTATTTACTGACGATTATTTCAACACGACGGTTCTGCTGTCTGCCTTCAATCGTATCGTTGGTGGCAATCGGGCGATCAGCTCCGTAGCCTGCAGCAAACAGACGGGCTGTTGAAATGCCCTGTCCACGCAGGAAGCTCAGTGTCGATGTGGCTCGTGCGAAAGAAAGCTCATCGTTGCTGGAAAAGCGGCTGCCACTGCCGACCGGCACATTGTCGGTGTGTCCGGTAACGGTGATGTTGCCATCGGTATTTGCGAGTTCCTGTGCGACAGCGGTTAGCAGTTGTGCACCATCGTCACTCAGTGCAGTGCTACCTGTGCGAAACAGTCCGTTGTTACCCACCTGGATGGTCACGCTATCGTCGCTATTAGTGCTGACGGTTGTGCCCTGAATGCCGCCGAGAGCATTGTCCAGTGTAGCGCCGACAGATACGGCCCAGTCAGACTGGCTGTTCTGGAGCTTTTCGATTCTGGCTCTGGAATAAGCTTTGGCTCTGTCGATGCGACGCAGCAGTGTCTGGCGTTCTTTGGTAGAGCTTGCTTTTTGCGTAGCCAGTTCATTTTCAAGATTGCTTATTCGCTCTCTTGAATAGGCTTTGGTACGATCAATTCTACGCAACAGAGTTTGCCGTTCTTTGGCAGACTTCTGTTTTTGTGCGGCCATTTCATCGCTAAGCTCTGCGCGGTTGGCACGCGAGTAGGTTTTCGCTCTGTCGATCCTGCGCAGCAGTGTCTGGCGCTCTTTGGCGGAGCTGGCTTTGTGCATCGCCAGTTGTTCTTCAAGCCCGGCAATGCGCTCTTTCGAATACCTTCTGGCTCGGTCAATTCTGTGCAACAGTGTCTGACGCTCTGTGACCGACTTCTGCTTATGCATAGCCAGTTCGTCTTCCAGGGCCTTGCGATTTTCTCTCGAATACGAAATTGCTCTGTCGAGCCGATTGCGTAGGAAGACGTTGCCTTCTTTTAGTTTCGCTACCTGTTCCTGCAGGCCTGCATGGGCGTCAGCCTGAGCAACTCCTGAAGCACTCAGAAAGGCAATTGAAACTACGGTGATAGCCAGTTTTAACACTTGGACCCTCCGGTCATATTAGTATGATTTCTTACAACAGGTGCAGCGTCGTGCCGACCTAATTGCCCGTTAAAGGCCGGCAGACCAGGCGTCTGTCGAGCAACTGCTTCCGCAACCGACAGCACGTTGTTGTGCCGGTTGGATGCGACACATTTGCGACTTGAGGCTACAAAAAATTTGTTTTGCTGTCCAGAACAAACCCGACTGTGGCGTCAGGTAGGGTGTTGAACAAGATGATATGATGTCGAATCAGCTGCTCTTTTATGTGCACTATGAAGTTAATTGAAAATGCCGCTCGTTGTCCCAACTGCTCTGGCTTGATAAGCAATAAGGACAAGCTCAAACTCCGACTGGCGCCGTCAATCAGGTGCCCGTATTGCGCGAAGGATCTGCGCATTAGCGAAAGCAAAGCGTTTCTGGTGACTTTGCCTGGCTTTGCGATTCTTGCAGCGGTGCTGTCTGTTTATACCGATTTATCGCCCGGTATGGCGTTAATAGCGCTGACGCTGATTGTAGTGTTGAGCTGGTTCCCCGCTCGCACCATCGAAGTTTTATTAACAAAGCTGGTGCTGGCAGACGATAATCAGGCCTGATATCAGGTTGGTTTAACCATCGCGTCCAGTCCCTGTCGCAGTAGTCGGTTGAACGCATCTGGTACTTCAACGTTCGAAAAGTGTCTTTGTCCGTCAATGATGTGTAAATGTGAGTGGCTGATACGCTGATGTATTGCCTGTGAATGCTCCACCGGTGTTGCGGGGTCGTCGCCGGCTGCAATGATTCGAGTGGGTACTGTTATCTTATGCAACTCTTCCTGGTAGGCAAGGTCGGCAACAGCACTGGTGCCGCCGAGGTAACCCGGCACCGGGGTTTTGATAAATACGTTTCTAACTGCGTGGTAGTCAGCGCTTTCCCTGTCGACGAAAGCATCAGTGAACCAAAGGTTTTTGGTCATATCCCATACAGGCTCCATTCCCGCTTCACGTACCACGGCCTGGCGCTCGGCAACCCAGTTGCGATACCACGGACTGGAGGCGGAGGTGGTGTTACACAGTGTCAGTGTCTGAAGTCTATGGCCATGATGGATCGCGATACCCTGACCAATCATGCCGCCGGTGGATATACCCACCCAATGCACACGCTGAATGTCCAGCGCATCCATCAAAGCCACGGCGTCATCAACAAATTGAGTCAGTGTATAATGGCCGGGTGGAGCACTGGTATCGCCATGACCACGCCAGTCGTAGCGCAGTATTCGGTAGCGATCAGCCAGCGCTGGCACCTGCCAGTCCCACAGACGGTGACTGGTGCCCATCGCATGCGCCATCATGATCAGCGGTCCGTCGGTAACGCCTTCGAGTTTATAGTGGATATCGATATCATTAACGCGAATGGTGTGTGCGGAATCTGGCATGTCCCGGATGCTCTTACTTTAG
>CAYMFQ010000015.1:52159-63666 GCA_964389335.1 uncultured Granulosicoccaceae bacterium | reverse complement strand
CTGTATTGGTAGAGTAGGTTGTAGTGGTTTGCTGTGTTGTGGTTATATAAATGCAGTAATTGTTCCAATTTTTAGGAAATAGTAAATAATATTTATTTATCTATATTTATCAATCGGTTATGGTGTAATTGCGAATTATACAGGGAGGAAAAATTTGTTTATTTGAGATAAAAAAGATACGCTAAAGATTAATATGTATTTTAATAAGGTACTTTTAGGGTGTGATTTTTTATCAAGCCGGCGTAACATCTCTCCAATCGTGTAACGTGAGTGGCAGACGGTCGTACGGGAGGGGTCGCAGACACTTGCTGCCTTTTTGCAGTTGCAACGCGTGGTTCCGATTCATTGTCGGCAAATGAAGTTCGAGAGAATGGAGTCGTAGCCGGTCTGGCTGTACAAACGCGAGTTGGTATTCTGTGTGTCCACGACACTCAGCATACGGATGCCAGCAACGAGGGCGTTCGCATGCAGTCGATGATGCTCATTCAGAATGCGCGGCGGAGATCCGTCCGTACATCTTTGGTGCAGCCTGCTGAGCTGCCGACTGCTGTAGGTCATAGCGTTACCAGCGCAATAGACTGCGCTGGTCGCTTGTGTGGCTTCTACTCGGCGTTGGTGCTCTCAGGGCTTAGCTGATTTTTAATGAGCTGGTAGTACATGCCCCGAGTTTCGATCAGTTCATCATGGCTACCCATTTCTGCAATACCGCCGGCATACATCACAATGATTCGATCAGCGTTTCTGATGGTGCTGAGTCGGTGGGCGATAACGATGCTGGTTCGACCGCGTAATACTTCCTGCAGGTTTTTAACAATGTTGCCTTCTGACTGGGTATCCAGCGCTGATGTCGCTTCATCAAAGATAAGAATTCTTGGGTCTCGATACAGCGCACGTGCGATACAAAGCCGCTGCACCTGTCCTCCTGACAGCCCGACACCGCGCTCACCAACCACCTGCTCGTAGCCGTTTGGCAACTTGTCGATAAACTGATGTGCGTCAGCGAGTTTCGCTACTTCCACAATTCGACCCATGTCCTGAGTGTCTGAGCCTAGGGATATGTTCTCCGCAATGCTGCCTGAGAACAGCAGATTGCTCTGCATAACGTAGCCGACCTTTTTACGCAGTGTGCCCTTATCGATCCTCTGCAGGTCGTAGCCATCGACCTTGATCGTGCCACCTTCCTGCGGCGGAAAGAACCCTATTAACAGCTTTGCCAGTGTTGTTTTGCCGGACCCGCTCTGTCCTACAATGGCGATTGATTCGCCGGCCTCCACGTTAAAGTTGACGTTGTGCAGCACCGCCGGTGCATGGCTGTCCCCCGGGTATCTGAAGCCAACGTTTTCTACCTGAATGCTGCCCTGCATATCCGGCAGCTGGATCAGTGTTTCTATTTCCTGGGGTGACTGCTCAGGCTCGAGGTCCAGCACATCGCGCAGTCGCTCCATTGATACACCGGCGTCGTGAATCTCGTCCCACATACCGACCAGTTCCATCATTCGCTGCATTACCTGACCGGACAGCATGTTAAAAGCCATCAGCTGTCCTATAGACAGCTGTTGATCAATAACCATCTTTGACCCAACCGCCAGCACTATGATGGAAGAGGCGGCGTTAAACAGCCCGCTAAAAAACTCAACGTACGCTTCAAACTGGGCTGACCGATAGCGCACCCCGAGCGCTCTCAGGTATTTTCGTTCCCATTTCATACGCTGAGGACGTTCTATGCCCATGGCTTTAACGGTTTCAGCGCCAGACAGCGTTTCAATCAAGAGTGATTCCGCTTCGGTCTCAGTAGCAAATTGCTCACGCGAGTACTTCTTGAACTTCGGCGTCACAATAAGGGTCAGTGCGACGAGGGGAATCACCGTCACCAACAGCAACAGGGTTAACTTCATGCTGTATCCGGCCAGTACGGCCAAATAGATAAACAGCATCAGCACATTCAGAATTGTGGTGATCGTTGAGTCGGTCAGGAAGCTTCGAATCTTCTCGTTTTCCTGAAATCTAGCAACGATGTCGCCGGTGCGCCTTGTGATGAAGTAGCTGAGTGGCAGCGCAAAGGCGTGGCGATAGAACCCGGAGACCATCGCGTAATCGAGTTTTCGAATAATAAAGTTAAAAAAGTAAGCGCGCAGCAGGGTCGTTAGCTGGGACAGAAAGTGTGTCGCCACCAATGCACCAACGAGGAAAAATAGTAGCTGCGAACTCTCATACACCAGCACCGTATCGAGTATCTGTTGCACCACCATTGGTGGTACAAGGCTTAGTAGCTCAATTAAAAACGTTACGATCAGTACGAGGATCAGTGTTTTGCGCTGCGGAACCAGCAGTCGCAGAAAATGGGTCCATGGACTGGTGTTTTCGTGCTCTGCCTTTTTCTGTTCGAGTTGCTCGGCGTTGAAGGAAAACTGAAGGCAAATACCCTCCCAGCCTTTTTCAAACTCTTCCCGGGTGTACTCTACAAATCCGAGGGACGGGTCTGCGACCCAGATGCGGTTCTTGGAAATGCCATGTACTACTACATAATGGTAGCCCTCCCAGTGGGCTATAAACGGCAGTTCAAAGTCGTTTAAAACATCAAATGAGCACCTCACCCCCTGAACGTTAAATCCAAGGCTTTCACCGACTTTGGCAATGCTGTCGAGCGTAGCGCCTTCCAGTGTGGTGTTGACCATCTCGCGCAGTTTGCCGCGGCTTATCGACAAACCATAATGTTTGCAGATCATGGCGAGACAGGTGGCGCCGCAGTCCATTTGCTCGGCTTGTTCAATCAGGCTGAAGCGTTTAAGTACGCGTTGTCCCGCTACTGATTTGCCACCGAGGAACAGGCGCCCCTTGCTCTTTTTGCCCTGTTCCAGCAGGTCTTTTTGCAGGCTGATATCTTTTATCAGACGCTGTGCACGCTGGTCCAGGACCTCGCGCAGGTCAAGGTTCAGGTGAATAATTTCACCGACGGTACGGTGTGGAATGATCAGCAGTACAACGTCAGTTTCCGCAACCGCGCTGGCAGGCTGGGGAGACTTGTTAATGCAGCTATGTTCCCCAAACGTCTCGCCTTCACCAACCTTGCTGATGTTGATCGGTACTTCATCTGCGTTTTCAAGCTGCAGCTTTACGCGCCCTTTGCGCACAACGTACAGACGGCGATCCGCGGCATCGCCCTGGTGCACAATGTGTTCGCCCGCTTTTACCGATTTGACGCCAAGCGATTGCACCAGATCGGTGTTGATGTCCGACACACCTGGCTTAAAGCCAAACATCGTGGCAACCAGTCCGCCCATGGCTGCCAGCAGGACACTCTTTTTAAAGGTCTCTGCGCGCTCAGGGTCGTCGCTTCTTTCAAAAAGCGTGTTGATTGAATCGGCATTGATCAGCAATACCCGGGTCTTACCGGATGATCTGGCTGAGTAGTCGATGGTGATGTTGGCAATAGCGCCAAACTCAGCCAGGCAATCGCCCTTTTTCTTTACACCGAGATTGATTTCACCGCCGCCAGTCAGGCCGCGGAATAATCTGACGGCCCCCTGCATGACGAAAATCATGCCCCCGGGCTTCTCTCCTGCGGTACAAAGCACTTCGCCGAAGTCGTATTGCTTTTGCTCACCGGTCTCGATAAGCCAGTTGAGCTCTTCCTCCGAAAAACCCGAGAACAACGGATTTTTCTGTAACAGCGTAAGATCAGACATGGTGGATCCGCACTATATGGCTCCTTGCCGTTCCCGACTTAATAAATGACTTTTCTCAAGGGGTCCAATGCGATATCGATAACTCGTCGATTGCGCACAATGATTTCTGCCGTTGCCTGCATGCCATACTGCAGTGCGTAGAAACTCTCGCCGAGGGTCAGGCCTTCGCGTTGCATTTCCACTACGCCCTGATAGGTAGGGGTATTGTTCGATGAGCCCTGAGCCGGTCGTTGGGTGATTGGGGAGATATAACGCAACAGCCCGTCAGCGACGCCAAAGCGCCGGTAGTCCATGGCGTTAAATTTGACTCGTACGGCCATGCCTTCGCGCAGAAACAGTCGGTCTTTTTCAGGGATCAATACCGACAGCACTTTCTCGGTATCCACCGGCGCCACCTCAGCCAGCGGTCGGGTCGCATCCACCAGTTGACCCGCCTGGGTTACGCTGTTGCTGGATATAACGCCATCGATCGGTGAGCGGATAAGCAGCAGCCCGTTGCTGTCTATGTCATCGAAAGAGATTTGTGCGGCAACATCCAGTTCCAGTTTGGCCAGCCTGATTTCCGATTCTATATTCCGATCCACCCTGTCCATCTCGCGCAACTTTGCATATAAGTCATCACGCTCGCGATTTTTTACATCGAGTCGGTCACCCAGGCTGCGGAGTGCCTCCCGCTCCTGGCGCGACTCGGAGGACAGATTGAGCTCATATTCAAGCAGCGAGTTTTTCGCGGTATCGTGCTGCTCCTTGCGCTGGTTGTACTGTGATCGCGATTCATTCAGTTCGCGCTCGGACACAGCACCTTCCTTAAACAGGCGCTCAAGGCTCTGCAAAGACTTCAGTGCTTTATTCTTCGCCTGTGCCGTACTGCTGATTCGATCGTTGATGCGATCGAGTCGCAGTTGTTGAATCTGGCTGAGCCTGAACTTTCGATCGCGTTGCTGGCGTTGTAGTTCCTCATCGATATCAGTGATGCTTTTTTCGGTGCGTTCAATTTGTGAGAGCAGTGTGGGGCGTTCTTCGCGATTGCGCTGTCTGCGTTGCTGCGTGCTTTCGTACTTGAGGCGAGCCTGTTCGTAGTTCTTGCTGCGCTCAAAAACATCGTTGGAGCGGATTCGCATCACAATGTCGTTGGTTTTTACCGGTTGTCCTACCGACAACAGGATCTCACTGACGTAGCCACCGACCGGGGTATATATCTTCTTGATATCACTTTTGGGTTTTAACGTGCCGTTGGCTTTAACGACGACGGGTGCTTTAGCCAGTACGGACCAGACCGCCATGACCGCCAGCATCAGGAACATGAGGTAGACGGTATAGCGTGCAAATCGGGCCGGCTCACCGTTCAGCACCTCAAAGTCGCTGTATCGGTGGGCCTGTATTTCCTCCAGTAAATCTTTGTCCATCCCTTTACTCTCGTGCTCTCAGCAGGGCGATCTTTTGATCCAGTAAGTCCCGGTTGGCGAAGCTGCCTCGCAACTCTTCCAGGAAGCCAGTCTGGTTGTCTACCTCGTCTTTGATTTCACCAAACGCCTTCACTATCTGCGGTTGCATGTCAGTGCCAATGACGCGCGCTATGTTCTCAGCACTGGTGGAAGACTGTAGCGCAGTAGCCAGCAGCGCAGCCTGCGTTTGAAAGCTCTGTGTCAGGCTGGTAGAGATCCGCATTGATGCGCTGATACCACCGTTAATCTGGTAGGCGGTGAACTGCTCAACCGCGTTTGTGGTGAGTGACTGAAGCGTGTCAGCGGCCTTTTGTCTGGTGTCGGTAATGCGGTCACGATGGCGCTCCAGAAAGTAGCTGTCGTACTGCTCGTCAAACAGCTGGTAGGCGCTGAGCATGTCTTCGTCGCTGCCGCCCTGCAGCAGTCTGACGATGGCATCCATGCGTTCAATTTCAGCTGTCGTGTTGCGACCGCTTATCGGGTTGCAGCGTGCCGTTACCAGTAACTCGCGGGCAGTGTCGACATTGCCCTGGCGCCATTCGATCAAGGCACGCTGTGTTTGCACCAGATCACCGGGTGTGTCGAACGCGCGATTTTGCAGTGCGTCGATCTTATCCACAATCAATGGATGCTCAAACGCACTGCCACTTAACGCCAGCGCTAGTCCAAAGCAGCCCTGTCTTGCCTCGCTGAATGTTGCTGCATAGCGATCGAGTTCGTTATGCAGTCGATCCGTTTCAAGAACTTCCGGGTTTTCCGCGGCGATGCTTTTTAGTTGGCCTAACAATGCGTCGTCGGGTTGGTTGAGATAACGTTTCGCCGTATCAAGCACACTGTCGCGGCCGAAACTGATTTCGTCCAGCTGTATCTGCAGATCTCTGATTGAACTGACCACTTTGCTGTGAACGGGTGCAAAATCGGCATTGCGTCCCTCTATTCGACGCATTAAGGCCAGATAGCTGCCTTTGCTGGTGTTCCACTTATCCGCAACTGCCTGTGCGCTTGAGTTGGATTGATACACCGAGGCGCTGACGCCACGCTGTTTTTCCTGAAACAGGTCAGCGATCCATGTAAGCAGATTGCCAATGATGGCCAGATGTGGCGCAGAGGTTTGCTGCCGTTGCTCCAGTATCTGCCATGGGTGCATTTTCGCAGTGTCGTAGTCTTCACCGTTGGTCATTTCCAGCCACGACGGTGTCACCAAACCTATAAAGGCTTCCTGCGCGTAGTTTTCGAATCGTGTGACAGACGGTGTGCCCGGTTCAATAGTTAGCAGGTTTTGTGTAGACAGCAGCAGGGCAGGGTCATACTGTTTCTCCGCCAGCATAGTTTCGACCTGATTAAATTCGCTGTTTCTGCTCAGGTACAGGAACGTTAGCAAGCCCAGCCCTATGACCAGCAACGCAAAACCACCCAGCAGCGGTAATGCAAATCGTTTAATCGGTGATTCGCTTACTCTGTCTTTGCTTTTTTGATCGAGGTCTTCAATGTCAAATGATGATCCGGACTCATCATTGATAATCTGCCCGATGATATCGTCCACGGAACTCTTGCCAATGTAAGCTGTGGCAGGTCCGGGTGCAGCTGTGTCGCTGGGTGTTTGTCGGGCTTCGGTCTTCTTCTTTTTTGGCTTTTCCTGTTTGCGAGCTTTGTCGAGCGATATTTTATAGCTGAATAAGCGATTGCCAAAGGTAACGGTATCGCCGTCGTTCAACGCGACCGGTTGACCCTCGCTTACCATTACATCGTTCTTTAAGGTGCCGTTGGTGCTGCCGAGATCACGCAGTTGATACTGGTTCTTTTCAAAGTGAATGGAGGCATGTTTGCGCGACAGGCAACTTACCTCGTGAGCATATGTTTTTTCATATTTACTGATGAACGGTGCGGTCTTGCCTATCTCAAACACTGGCGTGGTTATTGTGACAGGACGCAGCCCGCTGGATTTATCAGCGGGTGTCAGTATTAACTTGATCGGGTTTTTCTTGTTATTAATTGATAACACAGTTAACTCGATACTTTGGAGCTCCAACCGCCCCCAAACGCTTTGTAGATGCCAATAGATGCATTGAGTATTTGCAGATGATTTTGATAAAGCGCCTGTCGTGCAGCCAGCAGTCGGTTTTCGGTCTCAATGACCTCGAACCTGGACACTAGTCCTGCTTTCAGTCGTGTGTTTGTGGTGTCAAAACTCTTTTTAAGAAACTCAAGTTTTTGCCTGAGTGTTATGTCCTGTCGTTGCAGGCTATCGTATAACAGCAGTGATTGTTCGACTTCTTTAAACGCAGTCAGTATGGTTTGCCGATAGCGATTAGCAGCCTGCTGTTGTTCAATGGTGCGGCTTTCAAGTGCGCGCTTCTTGCGGCCGTCAAAAGGTACGATATTGAGGTTGGTGGCCAGGCTTCTGGTCAGATTTGACAGCATGTTTGCCATGCTTTGGCGCAGGTTGGCTGTAATCGACAAGCTCAACGTCAGTGATGGCAGTCGGTCGAGTCTTGCGAGGTTGACCTGTTCGTGTGCTGCCAGCAAAGCCTGCTCGGCTGCTATTACATCGGGTCTGTTTTCAATGATGTAGGCAGGGGCTGTTGCCGGTATTGCGATTGGCCTGATTTCATATAGTGTCGGGCCGTTTTCAATCGGATACTCCCCGGGCACCATACCGAGCAACAGCGACAGCTCCAGTTCTTCAGTGTCGCGTTGTTGTTGCAGGTTAATTTGGCGATTTTCTACATCACTCAATTGCACCTTGCGTTGATTAACGGCGGATTCAGCCAACAATCCTTCCCGGAACTTTAGTTCTTCAACGCGAATAATCTGTTGCAGGTTTGCGATCTCATCGTTCAGCAACTCGAGACTGTCGTCCAGCGAGCGAAGCTGGAAGTAGCGATTGCCAATGTTGCTGACCAGCGTTAAAAAGAATGCGCGTTTGTTGGCTTCCGCACCGAGAAAGTTGGCGTAGCTTGCTTTCACGCCACGCTTTTGTTTTTCCAGCCCGCCGATAAAATCGAATTCCCAGCCCACGTTAACAGAGCCAGTGGTTGGTGTGGCCTGGCCGTTCTCGTTACCCTTGCCGAGGGAGATGGAGTTTTGTGGCAGAAAGGGGTCGACACGAGCGCCCTTTAGCGTAATGCCGGCCTTCTCTATTTCCAGCAGTTGATTTGCCAATTCAAGGTTGTTGCTGGTGGCGAGGTTGATTAGCTCGTTGAGCTTGTCATCGTTAAAGCCATGCCACCACTCCGGCCGAATAACATCGGCTGCGCCGATTTCAGGCTGCGGTGCCGCCCTGAACGCTTCTTTTTCCGGTGTGTCCGGGCGCTCATACTCTTTGACAACTTTTTGCGCGCAGCCGCCCGCCATGATGACTGCGGTCACCAGCGCTGTGAGCTTGAGAATGTTCTGTACTGACTCCACCACTTTTGTCCCTGTGGAAAATCCCTGTTTGCGCCCAGAGGGCGAAAGTCCGAGTTGTGCAAAATCTACCGGAACTACCCGCGTAAAGCCAATTTGCTTTGTGCGGGCAGTGCCGGTTTTGACGACCTTGCCGCGTGGGTTGTTACCTGGGTTGTTAGTTGACGTAAACCGCGACCAGTTTCCAGACCCAGTAGACTACCTTCACGCCGAATACATACCTAACCTTCTTGACGCGTCTCCAAACGAATTTGAGGCCGCCAGTGACATCGTCCATTGCTGCACGGTCTAGTTTTGCGTTGTGGCTGAGATCTTCAATTTTCATGTTTGGTCATCCGTAATGTGTGAAATAGACGGTTTTTTCTGTCCGTCACATAGAAATATAGGAAAGTATTGTGCCAGCTACGAAAAATAAAATATTTATGCTAATAAAAACAATGCTATAGCTAAAATTTTGGGGGAGTATCAGATTTTTATTCTAAGTAAAAATATCTATTTAGTATCTAATTTTTGCACATAAAATCTCTAATAGTGTCTGATTTGATTGCGTCTGATTTTTCTTACTCTTCCTTGTTATTTTTACTGATGAGCTTGTCGATTATCGCAAATTCGTTCGTCTCGCTATCCGCCGATTGATCGTCCTGGCGGATCACCTGCCTGGTTTTAGTATCGTCACCGGGGTCCGTCTCGCTTGCGCCGAGGGGTTGCATTTTTGTTTTTTCTGACTCACCTTCCTGCGCCTGTTCCGCGGTGTCTCCCAGTAGTGAATGCAGTGCGGTTGAAGAGAAGGCGTTGTCTTCTTCCGGTTGCTTGTTCTGTTGCTGTAACGGATTTGCGCGGGTAACGCCGTCCTGTGAGTTACTGTCCGCCCCTTTTTTACCTGCGCCGCTGGTTGCGCTGGCGTTTGCAAGCGGGTGCTGCGCGGTGGTTGAATGCTCTGCGGTGGTTGACGGCTGCGCTTTGCGTCTCGGTATTCTGCGAAGTAGGCGGAAAAGAAGTATGAGTGCTGCGAGTACGATCAGGGTGCCGGCGATCATAAGCCAGTTTCTGGTACTGATGTTTGTTAGCAGTTGAGCCAGGCGGTTAGCCTGTGTGTCGATGCGGTTTAGCAGTGACTCGCCAGCCCCGTGTGACAGATTTTGTTGAGGTGCATTAATCTGAGCTTGTGCATTGCTACTATTTTCGATCACAGGATCGTTCGAAGTTGTGCTTTCAACAAGTGCTTCTGTAGTTGTATCTGCATTTACGTCTGCGGTTGCGGTTGTGTCTGTGGTCCGCGAAGGCGTCTCGTTGCCTGCCTGCGTTAACTCGGTTGATACGTTGTTAGTATTGTCCGTTTCTGTATTACTGGCGGGTGTGGTTTGTTCCGGTTCTGTGCCGTTCTGTGCATCTGAAGTTGGAGCACCTGATTCTTCTGCCACTGCCAGCTGCGTTGTTGCAAGTGTTTGTTCCGTAGCAGTTGATTGTGCGGTTGAAGATAAATGCTGTGTATCAGTTGTTGTATTCGTGTCCGTGTCTGTAATGGCAGCGTTAGTAACTGCTTCGGATGTAGCCGGCTGACTAGTATCCACCGGTTCGGTTTCGACCTTGTCTGCCAGTGTGAGGTCGGTTTCCGCGCCAGTTGGAGATTCGTCAGAGTCGCTGGTTGCGTCACTGGTTGTCGCTGTTTCAATACTGGTTGCTGAGTCTGTTGTCGCCGCAACGGTAACCTGTTCCACTCCCAGAATGCGGGCAAGCACCGATGCGGTATCGGAATCACCGCTCGGCCATTGCAGCAGGAAATCGGATGATATTTGCTCGGTAAGCCAGGTCGTTGGTTGCACAGGAGCTAGTGCTAACAGGTGTACATCCTGCATAGCAGCGATCTCCTGCTGCAGCCCAAACCAATCAATGAACTGCTGATCAAAATCCGTGTTTCCGGTGTTGATAGTGCCGTCAGTTATCAGTGTAAGCTTGCCGCTGTTACCCTCGAACATGTCCATTGCCCGCTCAATCGCAACGGGAAAAGCGCGACTATCACTGTGCTCCAGCAGTGCCGTCTGCTCAGCGAGCTGTACAAGAAAATCCTTTGACTGCATTGGCTCGATAACGCTGATAACGATGTCGCTGGCCGCAACCAGACCAATTGACGATGACTCCGGCGCTGCTACAGCCATGCTTTCAATCAGCCCGACGGCTTTTGCAATTGATGCTTCCTCAAGCCCAAGATCAATAACGACAACTGATCTGGTGTTTGTGTCAGCGGAAAGTTGTGCTGGCATGACGCTAAGAATCAGCAGTGCGACGAGGTAAAACCCGCGCGGGAACGTGTTCTTAATACACGTCATTAAACTTTTCCTTGGAGGTGAATAGCTGATATAGATCATGTGTCCGTCACAATACTTCTTGAACTTTGTTCCCAACTGGCTGAATATAGTAGCTGGAGGAAGCTCGCAGGGTGCGAGCCCACTGGTTACTTACACTCAGATCATGGATTAGAGTTAGATGAATGTAAAACACACCTTTCCACAATCACGTCCGTTTTTCAGTCTGACGTGTCTCTCTTCTAGTGCACTCGGAGCCTGCACACTGGCCAGCGCGTTGGGAGCAGTCGCTCTCGGAATAAGCGTCCTGGGCACAAGTGCTGCGCATGCGCAGGACAACAGCAACCTCATCGTCAATGGCAATCCGGACACCGGGCGGCAACTGTCTGATACTCAGTTTGCCATCCATGGTACCCGAGGGCTCGAGCTCCTTGGTGTCGATATAAGCCAGTTTCAGGATATACCTTCATCAATCGGCGTGTGGGAAGTGTGCGTTGGGATGAATCAGGCATCGCACACTTCAATCACCAATCCTCGACTCCTACCGGGTGAAGATGGGTTCCAGGGCTTTGGTGGTGCAGACCTCAGTGCAGATCAACAACAGCAGGCGCAACAAGCTGCACTCGGTGCCGATGGTGTAGACCTGCTAAGGCGCTGTGCCGATGTTA
>CAYMFQ010000015.1:39554-52059 GCA_964389335.1 uncultured Granulosicoccaceae bacterium | reverse complement strand
CAAGCTGCACTCGGTGCCGATGGTGTAGACCTGCTAAGGCGCTGTGCCGATGTTATTCAGGCAGCGGGCAGCGGGCTCGCGGCAAATGCCGCCGACGAAGATGACAACCGCGCTGCTATCAGGGCCCTTGATCAGATTGGCCCGGATGAAATTGCAGCCTATGGAACAATATCCACTGAAGCCGTGGATACACAGCAGAATAGTGTTAGCGCGCGTATAAGAGCGCTGCAAAGTGGTCTGGGGCCGCAGGGTGGTGCGCAGGTCGCAATGCGCGATGGCGCAAATATCATTGCCGGGTCTTTTATGCCCTCAGGCGGTGCGGCCGGACTGGACTCCAGTAAACTCGGATTTTTTCTCAGTGGCACCGTCAGCGGTGGTGACAAAGATGCCAGTGGCCGGGAAGCGGGCTTTGACTATCAGAGTCTGGCATTAACAGGTGGTGTTGATTACCAAGTCAGTGATAATGGCTTTATCGGAGTGGCGCTGAGTTATACCGATACGTCCATGGATATGGACAACAGTGGCGGCGAGCTTGAAAGTGATATCGTCGGGCTGTCACTTTATGGATCACGCTACGCAAACAACGGCGTTTACTTCAGTGGTTTTGCTAACCTCTCGCCATCTTCACACAGCAGCGAGCGGCGCCTGAACTACACGCTTGACGAAACCAACGGGGGTTGCTGTGTTGTCGATGTAACCGGCAACACGGTGACCGTTGACCAGACTGCCTCCGGTGATACCGACGGTACTCAGTCATCAATCGTACTCGATCTGGGACGGGAGTTTGTGTATCGCAACTGGACGTACGGGCCAAGTATCGGGCTTGCCTATACAAATCAGCAAATCGATGGTTATCGCGAAACCATGTCTAATCCTGAAGACATTGGTCGAGGTCTCGGGCTGGTTTACTCTGATCAGGATATTGAATCATCGAAGGCTCGTTTGGGTTTTCAGGCAGCGGTTACCCGAAGCATGAACTGGGGTTTACTGTCGGGCCAGTATCGCGTCGATTACTTCCGTGAGCTAACCGATGCAACCCGGGTGATTCAGGCCACTTATATAAATGATCCACTAAGTCAGCCGTTCTCATTGCGTACGGAAGAATCCGATCTTAACTATGGCTCGATTGCGTTTGATGTGACCGGGGTATTTTCCAATGGTAAGTCAGCGTACCTGACCTACAGCACTTTGGTTGGCCTCGACAACATTACCTACTATGGTATCCAGGCCGGCTTTCGAATGAAGTTTTAACGCATGCAGAGCAACGAGTGTTGGTGAGGTCTGGCGTTAGCATTATTTCCGTTGGAGTTGAAACGGCTGGATGTGCGGGTGGCTGAAGAGCTGCAGGAGCATCCGATACCGGGGTACAGAATATTGCAGCAACTTGGCGAAGGTGGATTCGCCAAGGTGTATCTTGCCCAGCATGAAATGATGGGTGAGAACGTTGCGCTCAAAATCATGTACCCGAAACTTGCGCGGGACGTGGCGAACTGTGAACGCTTTATTCGTGAAGCAAGGACGCTCGCCAGACTCAGAAGCCACGAGTCAATCGTAACCGTTCACGACATCGCCAAGAGTGGTAAGTTTTACTACATGGCGATGGAGTACCTTGGCGGGCGCACGCTGAAGCAGGTACTCACCGCAGATGGATTGCAGCAACCGGTAATTGATGTGTTGCGGCCGCTGGCGTCGGCACTGGCTTATGCGCACCGGGCGGGAATTGTTCATCGAGACATTAAGCCGTCTAATATTATCTTTAACGATGATGGCAAACCGGTTTTAACTGACTTCGGAATAGCCAAGCGCAGAGATAAGTCAGAGCTTACGCTGACGCACACGCATGTAGTAGTGGGCACCATGGAGTACATGGCGCCGGAGCAGTTCTTCGGTTCCGAGCTTGATGCGCGAACAGACCTGTATGCGCTGGGTGTTGTATTGGTAGAGATGCTGACTGGCAGGCATCCGTTTGAGACGGATGAAAGCGACTTCAGTAAGATACTGGCGCAGCGAATGCAGGATGCAACGCCCAGGCTGCCGCCGCAACACTCGAACTGGCAACCGGTTATTGATCGACTGTTAACCAGGAATCCGGATGACAGGTATGCGGATGCTGATCAATTGCTGTCTCATCTGGATGAGCTTTTCCCGCCGGTAACCACCGCTGGCGGGCAGACAAAAAAAGCGTTGCCGGTCAGAGGTATGTTGCTATCGGCAGGAGCATTTGCTCTGTGTGGTGCAATCTATGTTGTATACAGTCAATTTTTGCAGCAGGGTGACGTTTGCGAACTGCCTTACGAATCATCACGATTATCGGCAGAGGAAAGTGCTACCGTTAATTTGCTTCTAAAAATGGCGCAATCCCACGAGGCGGTAGGACGTGTGGCCATGCCAGTTGGGGCAAACGCTATAGAGGCATATCAGGCGGTACTCGGTTACGACCCGTCGAACCGTTGTGCCAAGGCTTCGCTTCGACGCATCGCCAGTCAGTAACACGTAAAACATTTTATGGACAGTAGTGCATCAGGAGAAAGGTCAGTGCGATGAAAGCTACAACTCGTATTGTAAGTTGGTGTCGCCGTATGCTGCCGGCACTAACTTTGACAGTGGTGGTTGGTTGTACCAATCAGCCAACTTCACCCGATACCCCTGCGGGTACACCGGCGTCTCGTAATGCAGACGACCTGCTGATTGTGGATTGTCTGCTGCCCAGCCAGGTGCGTCGGCTCGGGCTTAAATTTACCTACCTGACACCACAGCGACCGGCAAAGCTTCCGGCCAGTGAGTGTGCCATTCGTGGCGGTGACTATGTCAGCTATGACCGAGCTAACTTCGCCACCTCACTGAAGGTGTGGCTTGAACCGGCAGAGCAGGGCGACGCTGAAGCACAAACCTACGTCGGTGAGATCTTCGAAAAAGGACTGGGGCAGGAAGCTGACTACGAGGTGGCAGCAGCCTGGTATCGGCGCGCGGCCGAGTCCGGATACAGCCGTGCGCTAATTAACCTCGGTTACTTGCACGAGGTGGGTCTGGGTGTTGAGCAGGACCTCGCGCTGGCGATGAATTACTATCGGCAGGCATCCGGCATTACCGATGGCGAACTCGAATATGTATCAACAGCGGAGTATGCAAGGCGTGAGGCCAGCAAAAAACTGAGCGAAGACACCATTGCTGATTTAAGTGCGCAGGTGAACGCGTTAACTGGTCAGCTTCAGGTGAAGCAAGCTGATCTTGATCGTGATCGCAGAGAAATACAACAGTTGCAGCAGCAGGTTTCTCAGGCGCGGCAAACCGTTGCTTCAGAGCAGCCGTCAGACTCGGCAACAGCGCAAATTGAAAAGGTCAAAAAGCAGCTTGAGATAGCGCAGACGGAGCAACAAAGACTGACGCTAAAAATTGCGCAGCAGCAAAAGCTGACAGCAGCGGCCCGTAAAGAATCCATAGCCAGTCAGTCCCAGGTAGACGAACTCAACGACAGTCTCCGACGCAGGGAAAACCGGATCGCGTTCCTGGAAAAACAAATTGCAGACAGTCCGTCAACGCAGCCACAGTTTGCCGCCGAGCTCGACACACAGCGCCGGGAGGCTACTTCAATCCGTCGTGAAATGGAGACACTCGACACGAATGCAAACAATGCAGGCAATGCGCAATTGGCTGCTGCTCTGGAGACAGAAAACAAACTGAAATCTGATTTGGCCGAACGCAATACAACCATTGGACAGCTGCAGGCGCAAATCGAAACACTGGAAGCTGACTACCTGTCGCGCATAAGATTGTTAAACGAGAATCTCGAGCGCAGTCAACAGCAACAACAGCTCAGTCAGTCAAGGATCGATGAAGTTTTGGCTGAGCGCGAGCAACTACAGCTGGACCTGACTGAAAGCCAGCAGCGTCTGAAATCTCGTTCCGCCGAGCGTGATGTATTGCAAAACAAGCTGGCGCAGTTAACTGAGTCTGCTCAGGCTTCGTCTGAAGTATCTGAGCTCCAAACTCAATTGCTGCAAAAGGAAAAGCAACTGCAGCTTGCTCAGACCGAGCAAAGGCGCCTGTCTACAAAGTTAATCGACAATGAGCTTACGTTGGCGCAAAACCGACAGAGTACCGGTGAGTTGCAGGCAGGGATACAGCAGCGCGAAGCGCTGGTTGATTCGCAACAACAACAGATCGCAGAGCTGGAACAGCAAGTTGCTGATTATCGTGCACGGGTTAACCAGACTGACGACCAGACCGGATCACTGGCACAGGCGCTGGCTGTGAACGAGAAAGCCCTGGCCGTGTCAAGGCAGGAGCAACGGGGTCTGCGCGACAAGCTGCTCGACTTGAAGCTGACGCTGTCTGAGCAGGTTGCGGACGCCAACAGCCGCGCTGATCGGTTTGCTGCACTGGCGGATGAGCGCTCCGAAATCGTAGAGCAGCAACAACGTGATATCACCAATCTGGAACAGGAGGTTGACCGACTTAATACAGCAATTCGCACAACATCAAATACCGCTGAGCGGGATCAATTGCGGGCCGAGCTCGAACGCAATGAAAAAGCGGTTGAGATTGCCAGAGAGGAACAGAAACGTCTAAGCGCCAAGCTGCTGCAGGTACAACTCGCCTCCAGTCAGAAACTGAAGCAGACGATTGGTAAGCTCAGTGAGAGCGAGGAGCAGCTCAAGGCCAGGACGCGTGAGTTGCAGCAAAAGGAATCAGAAGTGACGCGGCTTGAATCTGATGTGGCAGCATTGCGCGTCAAACTCGATAGCAATGCCGATAACCGCAGTCAGTCCGTGGTGGCAGTGGGGCCGGCTATTGAAATTATCTCACCACAGCAACTGGTCACTCGAGGGCAGGTTACATTGCCACACCCGGGTGGCGGTGGTCGCATGGAGATTACCGGAAAGGTGTCACCGGCGTCAGATGTGTTTAGTTTGAACATCAACAGTACACCGGTCCGGTTTAATTCGGTGGGCTTGTTTAAGTATGAACACGATTTAAGCGCGGGCGACAAAATATCTATGATCGCCGTCGACAATCAGGCGCAACGCAATATGGTGGAACTCAATGTTACACCGC
This sequence comes from uncultured Granulosicoccaceae bacterium, assembly GCA_964389335.1. Classification (GTDB taxonomy): domain Bacteria; phylum Pseudomonadota; class Gammaproteobacteria; order Granulosicoccales; family Granulosicoccaceae. The sequence continues at coordinate 47,004 of CAYMFQ010000015.1, read as the reverse complement.
GGCCGTCGCGAAGCGCCGGTAATGGCAATGCCCGACCACCCAGCGAGCCACGAGACAACACCCGCTACTTGTCAGCAGCACGCTCCGTTAACTTTGGCAACTATCACGCACTGATTATTGGTAACTTTGACTATCAGCACAGAGCGTCACTATCCACGGTGGAAAACGATGTGGTGGAAATTGAGAGGTTACTCAGAACCCGCTACGGCTATTCAACTGAACTGCTGTTAAATGCGACTCGTGAAGAGTTGCTGTTCAGTCTCAACCGGCAATACCAGTCGCTGACCAGTAAAGACAATTTGCTGATTTACTACGCCGGGCACGGTGAGCTCGACGATGCCGGTAATAAAGGCTATTGGTTGCCTGTCGACGCATTGCCAAACGACAGTTCCAACTGGATTTCTAACGACGTCATTACAGACATCATAAGCTCAATGAAAGCGCGCCATGTGATGGTGGTTGCGGATTCATGTTATTCAGGCACATTAACTAAAACTTCAATTCGCGGTGGACTGGACTTCGTTGAACAGGAATTAACACCCGACTGGTTTCAGTTAAACGCGTCGTTAAAAGCACGCGTCGTTATGACATCAGGTGGTGTTAAGCCGGTGTTTGATGCGCTGGGTAACTCAAGCAATTCGATATTTGCTAAAGCACTTATCGGTGAGTTACAGAGCAACAAGGGTGCGCTGTCTGGTAACCAGCTATTTCGAGCCGTGCAGCAGCAGGTAGAGTTTGAGGCCAGTCAGTTTAATGTGCAGCAGAGCCCGCAGTACTCGCCGATAAAAAATGCGGGCCATGAAATCAGTGAGTACTTCTTTATTCCTGAAACCTGATCACAACTGCTACAACGGCAGTGCTACAGGCACAGTGCATCGCACGTGCCTGTGTAATTTGCTTACGTTGCACTATTTACCCTGTCCACTATTTACCTTGCCACTGTGGCGGGCGCTTTGCCAGAAAGGCTTCCAGTCCTTCCTTAAAGTCAGCGCTGGTGTAGCACTCAACAATGATATCGTCGCTGTCGATGCTGGCGGATGCTTCACGCAGACGGCGCAGGGTTTCTTTGGTTGCCGCTAGCGTCAGTGGTGCGTGGCCTTTCATTTGTTCAGCGAGTTCAAGCGCTCTGGCCATCACATCGTCACAAACTTCCGAGACCAGCCCGAGGGCTAATGCCTCTTCTGATCGGATCAGGCGGGAGGTAAAAATGATTTCGCGCGTCCGTGCCGCACCAATAAGTGATACCAGCCTGGAGACGTTGGTTGCTGACAAACAGTTACCGAGTGTGCGCGCGATTGGAAAACCAAACTTCAGTGATTCAGTGGCGATTCTGAGATCGCAGCAGGCGGCGATAGCGGCGCCACCACCGGTGCATGCGCCGTCAATCGCGGCAATGGTGGGTATACGGATACGCTCAAAGGCACCGAGCACGTCGTCCATCGTGCGTTCGTAGTTAAGGGCATGTTCGGCGGTGGAAAAATCACGAAAGCGTGAGATATCAGTGCCCGCTGCAAATGCCTTGTCACCAGCACCAGTGACGATTAGCGCTTTGATGTGTGATGCAGCGGGTGTTTGCAGTTCGCGTGCGATACGGGCCAGCTCATCGTACATTTCAAACGTCAGCGCGTTGCGAGCTTCCGGACGATTAAAAGTAAGTGTGGCAATACCATCGTTTACTTCGTAAAGGATATCGCTGTTAGCACTATTGTTTGCCGCGGCCATACGTCGTCTCTCTTGATAGATCCCTGCAGTCTATCGTGAAAGACAACGTATTGTTAAGGGGCGCGACATCCGTGTTCCTAGCTGACGAGTGTGTCACCAACCTGCTTGGGAAAGTAGTCTTCACAGCTGCCTTCCCGGTATACATCGGCAGTTGCACAGTGCAGACCTCCGCCAAATGGATAGGCGTCGCGGAACGGCATCGGCAATACTTCCATGCCGAGCTTGTCCATCTGCTCCATCTGTCGAGTCTCGCTGGCTTCCACCACCACGGTTTTATGGTCCAGTACCAGGCAGTTCATTGATAGCCAGACACTTGAATAACACAGTGGCGGCGGGGAGTTATGTACGGGTGCAGCCGCGTCGACGATTTCCCAGTCATTCTGATTGAATATCTTTTTCTGCGCGTCTGGCAGCGGCCGGTTAGGGTTATTGATGATCAAGCCCGGACGCAGTGGAACAAAGGTCGCATCGATATGAATCGGGTAGGGGTCACCGGGAAAGTTCACCGCGTGAATCCGATGTTCGGGAAAGTGCCGTCTTAACCATTCCATGCCGCGACGATTGGTGGTCAGACCGTGCTGACAAAACAAATCCTTACCGAGGCGCATCACATCTGCGGCATCGAATAAAGGTTCGTGTTCGTTGGTTACAAAATCCAGCGCTGCAGTACGTTCCAGTCGCTCCTCAATGGTTATTTCGTCGAAGTAACCTGCCTGGTAAGAATCGTCGGACAGACGCGGGCGGGGGGCCTGTTCCCACTTAAAGTCGGGGTCTTCGTCGAAGTAACGCTGCATCAGCGGGTGATAGGCGAGGTACTCAAAATAGCGGCATCGGAAAGACATCGGGGCTGACAGTATCTCGTTGCCAACCGTGAGCAGAACATCGCGTGGAGGCATACAGCCAAACATTGACGCTGTCGTGAAGTCAGGTGTAACGACGGCCTGGTTCCACTGTATGGGAGTAGGTCGGTCAACCGTTATACCGCGGCTTTGCAGCAAGTTGGCGAGGTTGTCCAGTTGTTCATTCGCCATTTCAACGGTTTCCAGCGGCCGTGGCCCCCACATACCGCGCATATCACTGTCTTCCGGAACCTTGGCTTCTGTCGCCGGCTCACTGGGAGGAATACAGGTGTGGTCGGCGCGACCGACGATGATGTGCTTTAGTGGATCAAACTCGTTCCACGAATTCACTTTGGTAGGCATGGGGGCAGGTCCTCAGAAAGTTAAGCCGCCACTATAAAACAGCAGCGGTGCAGATCATTTGGCAGCAACAGTCAGGCGGCGTTGGAGGAAAATTCAATGTCGCTGGTGAGTTGTCGGCTGCGGGTACAGCGACCAGCCCTTGCAAATACCAATTGAAAATTGCATGAACCGGCACAAAAAAACCCGGCTCAGGGCCGGGTTTTGTATAACAGCAATGGAGCGCGTCAGGTTAGTTTTTCTCGACCTCACGGTGCGAGTCAACTCTGAACTTGCCGGCTAAGATTTCTTTTGCCGCATTTGGCAATGCGCCGGCAGTGGTCGCGTTGATACCCAGGCGATCCGCAAAATGACTAATTTCGCGCTGTGTCCACAGTGCTACCTGCTCAAACTCATTGACACTGTTACTGCGCAGTTTGTCCGCAATATCGTCTGTAAAGCCGGGTAGCAGAGCCAGATCATCCGAACCGTCTGTACGCTTTAGACGGTAGCCATCGCGTGTGTATAGCGCGCGTTGAGCCGGCTTACTGTCAGCAGTGGATTGATTGCCGGGCATCTGTGTACCGGCCAGGTTTTCCGCAGTCGTTGCAGTTGCTGATGAACTGGTCGCAGCTGCGGTAGCGCTGGCTGCTGCTGCAGCGGTGGCACTAGCAGTTTTTGCGGTAGCTGATGCCACGCTGGTCGTGCCCGATGCAACAGCCGCACTACCGGACGCTGAGACGTTGCCTGATGCCTTAGTGTTGCTCGATGCCGTGGTGTTGCCGGATGCTGCCGGATTGCCCGATGCAGCCGGAGTTGTGTCCGGGTTTTCTCCGTGTCTGACAAAGACGCGCGGCTTGTCTGCCGCAACCGGCTTGGCTGGCTGGGTAGTAACACGTGTGGTCACTACACGAGCACCACTGCCGGAAGGGCTGGTTGAGCGCGACTGTTCCGAGTTGTGCTGGTTCAGCGTGGACTGCAGGCGGTTGATCTCAGCCTGCAGTTGCGCGTTTCTTTCATTGCCGGCACGTGCATCGGTTTCGTAAGCGTCCAGCCGCTGTTTCAGGGTTGCGATTTCCTGCCCCTGATTCGGCGCACTGTCTGACTCCTGAGAGCGAGTGCGGGCCATGTGCAGATCCGCACGCAGCGATTCAATCTCGGTAGATTGCTGGGCGATCTTCTTGTGCAGTTGCAGTGTATTCTCTGCCTGATCTTCCAGCGAGCGAATCAGCTTGCCCTGTGCATCAATCTCCTCTTTGAGCAGGTTCACCTCGGAAGACTGCTGTTTCGATCCGAGTCGATTGTCCGTGATGATTTTATTAAGGCGGCTGATTTCGTTATCGCGCTCAAGCATTGCCGCGGTAAGGCCATCTACTTTTCTGGTCTGATCCTGCAGTGATGCCTGCAGCCCGACATCAGAGCCGGCTTCCTTCAGCTCAATTTGCAGTCTGCGAATTTCGGCATCGCGCTCAGTCAGCTGTAGTTTGTGGTTTTCAGCGTCTGACAGGTTCGCGGTGAGCTGTTGCTTTTCACTGGCAAGCGTTGACACCTTGCTTTGCAGAGTGCCTATCTGCGGCTGCAACTCCTGCACACGCTGTTCTGATTGCTTAAGCTTTTCATCGAATTGCTTTTGCTGATCATCGAGCTGGTGCTGCAGGTTTTGTACGCGTTTTTCGTAGTCGTCGCGAGTAGCAGAGATCTTATTAAACTCGTCCTGCAATTTTTTGTACGCCACGGAGCGTTGTTCGTCACTTGAGCGCAGTCGCGACTGTTCGGTCTCCTGTTCGGTTTTGGCGCGATTCATTTCAAGTTCAAGTTGCTTGCGAGCCTGTTCAACCGAAGACAGCTGGGTTGTCAGTTCGTTTAGCTTTACATCGCGCTGCTTCAATGATTCGGTGAGGCGGTTGATATCCTGTTGCGCACGGTCATTTTCATCACCGGTCTTGCGCAGCATGCGGATTTCACTGTCTCTTTCTTTCAGTGATGCGGTCAGGTTCTTTACACGCAATTGTGCATCGGCAAGGTCTGTATCGCGTTTGGTGAGGCCCGCTTCAAGATCGACTGTTTTGGTTTGCAACGCAGACAGGTTTTCACCAGTGCTGCGGAGCTTTTCTATTTGCGCGTTCTTTTGACCAAGCTCGGTCTTCAGATTGGTAATTTGCCGATTTTGCTCAACAGCATCGGCATTGAGTTTGGCTATTTGAGGGCGCAGTGTTTCCGCTTCGCGACTGGCTTGTTCAAGCTTTGGCGTCAGGCCTTGCAGCTCAGTGACCTGGCTGGCGAGGGTGGCGCGTTTGACTTCAGTCGCGTCTGACTCGCTGCGCAGTTTGGCGTAGTCTGCCTCGCGTTGCTTAAGCGCACTGGCCAGTGCCGCCATCTGCTGCTCGTTCTTTTGCAGGGTTTGCTGCTGCACTGTCGCATCTTTTACCTGCTGCTCAAGCTGGCTGGCTTTTTCAACCGACTGATCGCGCTTGCTGCTTACATCGCGCAACATATCATTTAACGCAACCACTTCTGCGTTCTTGTTTTCGATTTGTGTTTTAAGCGAATTAACTGCCTGCAGATCGCGGTTGCTGTTGTCGATCACACGTCGCAGTTCAATGATCTCCTGGCGGTGCTTGTCCTGCAGCTGAGCAATCTCTGTACGATGTTGTTCAGCCAGTGTGCTGTTGGTGCGGGTCAGCTCATCGACCTGATCCTGCAAACGTTTAATACCGTGTTGGGTGTCAGCCAGAGTTTGCTCACTGGCCTGTAGTTTTTGTTTTAGCTCATTGATTTCGACGCCGGCGTTCTTCGTTGTTTCGCGCATCTCAGTCGAGAGCTTTTCGTAGTCGTGCTCTTTTTGCTTAAACAGCGTTTGCACATTGCCCAGTTCTTCGAGCCGGCTCATCTGCGTGCTGATGTCGCGGTTCTTGGTTTCGAGCATCGTGTTGTAGTCGCGCTTTTGCTTTTCGAGACTGACGCTCAATTCTTTGAGTTTGGCGTTCAGAGTACTGGTAGCACGTTCCTGCTGCTGTCGCGACATAGTGGCTTCGTGCGTGGTGGTCTCTGATTGCTTCAGCTGACTGCGCAGGTTCTCGACCGTTGTGTCAGCTTCCTTGATACGCGCGCGAAGACTGTCGATGATTTTATCGTTTTCACGAGCGGCGGCGCGCAGTGCGGCGATGGAGTCATGCGCCTGATTGATCTGTGTGTCATGTACTGCGCCGCCGGTTTTGAAGCTCGCCAGCTGGTTGCTCAGCGTTTGCAGTTCTTGTTGCTTTTCATTGCGGAAAGCAGCGAACTCTGAACGATTGCGATCAAGTGTTTTGCGTGCCTGTGATAACTCAACTTTTAAATCGTTGATTTCTTCTACCTGGGTAGTATTACCGGCCGACAGCGAGACATCGCGACCTCGCAGCTGCTGTAGCTCAAGCGTTACGCGCTGCAGGTCGGCGTCTTTCTGATGCAGGTTGCTGCGCATCAGATCGACGTCGGCTGCAGCCTGGTCTACGTCATGGGCAACACTGGCCCGAATCTGACGCTCAGACTGGCCACTAAACAAGCTCTTAATACACCAGCCAATCAGGATACCGGCAATTGCGGTGATCGCGAGCAGTATTGCGATTTCGCCCATGACGTAGGTATTCATACTATTCTCCAGATATTTTGAACTCGATTCGGCGGTTTAATGCACGGCCTGCACGAGTGTCATTTGATGCAACAGGGCGACTGGGGCCAAAGCCTGTTGACTGCAGCCGGTCGCCATCGACGCCCTGCGCTACCAGATAGTCGCGCACCACGTCAGCGCGTTGTGCACTGAGGGACAGGTTGTAGTCGTAGCTGCCTGCCGAGTCGGTATGTCCACTGATTTCCACATCGACCTCAGGAATGCTGATCAAAGCGTCAACAATCTGATCAAGAATGCTCAGACTGCTGTCGGATAGCTCCGCGCTGTTGGAAGCAAAGCGAATTCCCGACAAGTCAATCGAGTTAAACAAATTGGCCAGCTCATCCGCAGGCACTATAGTTGGTGTCACCTGAATATCGTTGCGCAAACTCACAGAGTCACCGAACAGCGCTGAGATTTTGCCAGCAACTGCTTGCTTGGTCTGATCATCCTCGACGGTGCCGGCGACAATCACATCACCCTGGCTGTTAACTGTGACGCGCTGACCGTCGACATCAGCCAGGTTGTCGATCACCTGGGCGAAGGCGTCTGCCCATTCAGGTTCGATCACTCGTTCGTCGCGCGTTACGTTTTCGATAACGCTTTTCCCGGCAGCGCGATAGTCTGACGAAATCTTTTTCGCGCTTGCCGGCGGCAACAGACCGGTGATGGTCACAGTGTCATCCGCCGCTGAGATCGAGGCAAAAGGTGCGAGAGTCGGGACCGGCGGTGGTACCACGACTTCGAGTTCATTTGAGATTGGGTAGGTGTCGCCGTAAGCACTGCTGATCGCTGTCTCTGCGGCCGCTTTGGCTTCTTCGCTTTCAACCACACCGCGCAGGCGCACGGTTCCTGATCGGGCCATGGTCAGTACTGCGCCGTCGATATTGGCATCGGCCAG